>JBAXXS010000001.1:0-74840 GCA_037127835.1 Verrucomicrobiota bacterium
CTAGAACCAAGGTGTTACCTATGTCCTGACCCACGCCCCGTGCCGTGCCAGTATTCACCTTTCACCTTTCACCTTTCACCTTTCACCTTTTACAATCCCGAGATGCATTCTTTCCGTTATGTCGATGGCTCGCTGAAGTGCGAGGGGGTTGATCTGGAAACTTTAGCCGTTGAGGTGGGCACTCCCGCCTATGTCTATTCCGCTGAGACGATCCGAGGTAACTACCGCCGACTTGATGCGGCGCTGGCGCCGCTGGGAGACCGGATGATCTGCTATGCCATGAAGGCGAACGGGAATCTCTCCGTGCTAAACCTGCTTGCCAAGGAAGGGGCGGGATTCGACATCGTCTCGGGTGGCGAACTCTTCAAGGTTCTCAAGGCTGGAGGTCGCGCTGATCGCTGTACTTTTGCGGGTGTCGGCAAGACGGCCGCTGAGATCGACTACGCTCTGCGTGAGGGGATTTACAGCTTCAATGTCGAGTCGGAGGAGGAACTGGAGATGATTAATGATGTTGCGGGCCGGGCTGGTCTGGTGGCTCCGATCGCGATCCGCGTCAATCCCGATGTCGATGCCCCGACTCACAAGTACATCTCGACCGGCAAGAGCAAGAACAAGTTCGGTATCGGCCTCGACCGCGCCGCGGCCGTCTATGAAAGAGCCGCCGCACTTCCGAATCTCAAAATACGTGGTCTCCAGACCCATATAGGATCCCAAATCCTGAAAGCCCCTCCCTTCGCAGAGGCTGTAAGGAAGCTCACTCCGCTGGTTATGGAACTCAAGTCCAAGTACGGGCTTGAGTTTTTCAGCGTCGGTGGAGGCGTCGGCATTGTCTATCGAGGAGCCCTCTCCAGCGGTGACGCTGCCTGGTGGAAGGGAAGTGCAGAGGGAAGTGATGACATCAACTCGGAAAAGGAAGGAGAGCGTCTAGCACCCGAGACCTATGCAGCCGAGGTGATCGAGCCGCTGAAGGCGCTCGGTCTTCGGATCCTCTTCGAGCCGGGGCGCTTCATTGTCGGCAATGCCGGAGTCCTGCTCTCGACTGTGCTCTACAGGAAGTCCACTCCGACCAAAAACTTCGTGATCGTGGACGCTGGCATGAATGACCTCATTCGTCCTGCCCTTTACGAGGGCTACCATGAGATCGAGCCGCTAAAGCAACCCAAGGGAGAGACGCTCGAGAAGGTGGATGTCGTGGGGCCTGTCTGCGAGAGCGGCGACTTCTTTGCCCAAGATCGCGAGGTTCCTGTGCTGGCACCAGGCGACCGCATTGCCCTGATGAGCTCCGGCGCCTACGGCTTTGTCATGGCCTCAACCTACAATGCTCGTCCACTGCTGCCCGAAGTGCTGGTGGAGGCGGAGAAGGCGACGGTCGTTAGGGCGCGTCAGACTTGGGAGGATTTGATCGTGGGTGAAAAGCTACCTTGCTAGAGATTTTCGATTCTTTTTAAGAAAAAGAAACTGAAGAAACTTCTCACGCGGAGACGCGGAGAACGCAGAGGAAGAAATAATGGATGGTTGCGCAGAATATCGTCCCTGCTTTTGCTTGAGCGGCCGCTGCTTCGCATGAGTTACGACTGCGGTACATCTATGAGAATTTAGTTAGTGTCCCGGGGATGGGACGATCGGAGTTGACGGTGTCGGCATGGGCGATACTGGTGTCGGCGGAGGCGTAGCTGTGTTTGTCGCGGGTGCAACGGCGGTGAGCGGGACAGGGGGATTGGTGAGGAGGCCCCGCGCCGTTGTGATCCAGTCCTGCATCGAGGGGTTGGCTGGATAGTTTCTCACCAGCACCATGACCTCGCCTAGGGCCCGGTTGGGTTGGCCGATGGCGCTAGTGTCCTGAGCCTTGTGGAAGAGGAGGTCAGGAAGGCGGGTCTGGTTGAAGGCATCGGCCTGCTGCTTGGAATTGCTCTCCGTGGCGGTCGCCGTTTCCATGGCTATTTGCATATCCCATGTCTGGATGATTCGGGGATCGTTCTTGGCCCTGAGGGAGCCGCGGATATTCTTCTCCATGATGGACTGGTAATTTCCAGCAGATGGCGCGAAATCCTTGTCCGGGAGTAGATCTGAAATCTGAAGCCATTGAACTACGCTTGATTTGTCGATCGGTTGATTGATTAGAGCAAGCGCCTCAGGGCGGGGTTTGTCGGTCGAAATGGTTTTGATAGGTGTTTTCTGGTTCTGTATTTGGGAAGATGAAGACGCACCTGCCGGCCTCAGGGACTTCTGCGAGGCCAAGGTCTCCAGGTAGGCGAGGCATTCTGGAATCTGGGCAAAGGCATCATGCTTCTCATCCCGCTGGAGCGCCATCGCCAGATAGCGCATCTGGAGTTGGGCGGCATTCTGGAAGGAGAGGCTGTGGAGCAGTTCCTGGTTTTTGCGGCTCCAGTCCACATAGTCCTGATGGCTCTCTAAGTATTTTGTGCTCTCAAGCGACCTGAGGTATAAATCTACGGCGGCAGAACCGGAATTAGCCGCTACCTGAATTTGGGAGATCGCGGCGCTACGGCGGTTGTTTTCATTCGCCTTAGCCCCTTGGTCGATCTTGTCCAACTCCTTGAGAATCGTAATGGCGTTTTGTGGAACAGGTAAATCCTGGGCTATTGTAACCGTCACCCAGAGGAGAGACACAATGGTCGCAAGAAAGAAAGCGGCGTGAGGGGTCGTGTTGGGGGGTAAATTCACGGATTGAATTCAAAATCAGCCCTGTCCTGCGGTCAATGGGGAAGAGCGCAGGGTGTGGATCGTTATTTCGGGGGGGCAATGGAAGCGTGCGGCAACGCCTGCTGAACCTGTTCCCCGCGAGGTGTATCCGATCATCTTCCCCTCCCTCCAGGAGCCCAAAAGGTGTTCCCTTCGGCATCCGGGGGCATTCCGGTATATGGGAATGCCTCCCGGAGCGCAGATCTGACCTCCGTGAGTGTGGCCGCTTAACTGAAGATCATAGCCTAGCGAGGCTGCCTCCCGGTAGGTCTCTGGCGAGTGCGAGAGCAGGATGCTGATTTCGTTGACTGGCACTCCGGAACGCGCCTGTACCAAATCATGGGTCAGGAAGAAGTGGGGATCATCAATTCCGCAAATCCAGATCCGTGAGCCTTCCCTCTCAATAAAAGCGGATTCGTTCAGCAGGAAAGTAAGTCCCGCCGCTTCGAGTGGTTCCACTTTTTCCAAAAAGTCATGATTTCCAAGAACGGCAAAGCGGAGCGGATGGAGATAGGGGATAAGGCTGATCATGGCATTCACCGAGTGCTCAAACGTTTCCGAGACCTTGTTGTGGTAATCACCCGTCAGGACCACGGCGTCGTGAGGGACTGCGAGCATCACTTCACGGATCCGTGTCATCATGTTTGCATCGAGATCACAGTGCAGATCGGCCAACTGCAAGAGGCGGAACCCTTCAAAGGCGGCGGGCAGTGACGGCAGGATCACCTGGTGCTGCTCGATCCTGAGATCCATGATATTGCGGAACCCTCTTTCCTTCATCCCGCAAAGCGAAATGATTCCGCCGATGCAGGCATTCACGGAGAAAAAGCGCTCCATGGCGAAGAGACCAAGCCCTTGGGAGACTTTTCGCTGTTTGAGTTTTTCCTGAAGCCGAAGCCGCTTTTGTGTTTTCTCCTCACCCAATCGATCGTGAATCGAGGTGGGAATAGAGGTCATCATCAGATAAGAACGATATCACAATTTATGAGAGCCTCCCAAGTAAGAGATTCACAGGAGGGGTGAGTGGCGTTGGGCGCGCCCGAGCTCAAATCCTCTTCAGCGGCCATCATTGGATTTAATCAGCGCTTTCCCAACAACCAGCAATGCTTCTTCAAAGATCGCCAGCAATCCCTCTCTGCAGTTAAAAAGTGACCAGCTGCATTCTCAGGAAATGACCAACGACGATCTTTTTACGCCACAAGCCCCTTTTGCTTCGCCGGAGCTCAGGATTCTGGAGCTGCGTGCTCAGATCTCACACCACGACAGTCTCTATTACGAACAGGCTAAGCCGGAGATCACCGATCGTGAGTATGACGCCATCTACCGCGAACTGGTCGATCTGGAGAGAACTCATCCGGAACTGATCGCATCCGACTCCCCGACCCAGAAGGTGGGGGGACGACCGCAGGGGGCCTTTGCCGAAGCGCGGCATCTCGTGCCAATGCAGAGCCTAGATAATACCTACTCGGCCGAGGAGATCGGCGACTTCGTCGAGCGCCTCCAGCGCCTCCTGCCCGGCGAGGAGATCCCTTTTACGATTGAGCCCAAGGTAGACGGGGTAGCCATCTGCCTCCTCTATGAGAGGGGTCGTCTTGTGCGTGCGGCTACACGCGGCGATGGGACGACTGGGGACGAGGTGACCCGTAATATCCGCACGATCGACTGCATCCCGGCAATTCTTCAAGGCAAGTCGATACCAGAGGTGCTTGAGGTGAGGGGGGAGATTTACCTGCCAAAAGAGACCTTCGCACGGATCAATGCAGAGCGCGATGAGCAGGGCTTGGCTACATTCGCCAATCCCCGCAATGCGGCCGCTGGAACGCTCAAACAACTCGATCCCAATGTGGTGGCCGAGCGAAAGCTCTCGGCGGTTTTCTACGGCTATGGTGAGGTGGAGTCCGCCTCTGCCCTCCCGGAGCGGATGGAAGAGTTCTTTGGTCAGCTGAAGCAATGGGGATTACCCGTCAATCCACGTTATTGGCTCGCCCGAGATGCAGGGGAAGTGATGGCTGCCATCACGGAATTAGGCACGATTAGACACGAGTTGCCCTTTGAGACCGATGGGGCGGTTATCAAGGCCGACCAAATCGAACAGCATGAAAAGCTTGGTTCCACCAGCAAGGCCCCTCGCTGGGCCATCGCCTACAAATATGAACCTGAGCAGGCCAAGACGCGCCTCCTCAACATCACTGTACAGGTCGGACGCAGCGGTGTGCTCACGCCTGTCGCTGAATTGGAGCCGGTCTTTGTGGCGGGCAGCACCGTTTCACGCGCCACGCTTCACAACGAGGAGGAGATCCTCCGGAAGGATCTCCGTATCGGCGATTGGGTAATGATCGAGAAAGCCGGCGACGTGATTCCAGCTGTCGTGAAGGTGCTCACGGAAGATCGCGATGGCACCGAAAAGGTCTTCCAGATGCCGACTCATTGTCCGGTCTGTTCGGCTCCCGTGACCCGCACAGAGGGTGAGGTGGCCGTTCGCTGTGCCAACCCCGGATGTGCGGCCCAGGTGCGCCGCCGGATCGAATACTTTGCGAGTCGATCGGCCATGGACATCGAGGGGCTAGGGGAGGCAATGGTTGCACAGCTTGCCGACGCCGGATTGGTCCATGATATCGCCGATCTTTACACCCTCACTGCCGAGCAACTCCTGCAGCTTGAGAGGATGGGTCAGAAGAGCGTCTCCAACCTGCTTGCCGCCATCTCAGGAAGTCGTGACCAACCGCTCTGGCGCCTCTTGGCGGGCCTTGGTATTTCGCATGTCGGGGTGACTGTGGCCCGGACATTGGCCTCCTCGTTCGGTACGATCGAGCGCTTGTCGGCGGCATCGGTTGAGGAACTTTGCGCGGTCGAGGAGATCGGTGAGATCATGGCAACCGTTATTCATTCATGGTTTCGCGATCCTTCTGTCCTAACGCTCTTGGAAAAGTTACGGGCGGCGGGCTTGAATTTCGGGGAACGTGATCCTGTGTCTACGGCTCCCGCTGCCGAGGGACCACTCAAAGGAACGACCTGGGTGTTAACGGGTACGCTCTCCATGCCCCGTGAGGAAGCTGCTGAAGTTATTCGTCTCGGTGGAGGAAAAGTCTCCGGCTCTGTCAGCGCCAAAACAACCTATCTTCTCGCCGGAGAAGAAGCGGGTAGCAAGTTGGAGAAAGCTCAGAAGCTCGGGGTAAAAGTCCTCAGTGAGGAAGAATTCCGGAGACTGATTGTTTAATGTGGAACTCATGAACTCATGAACAGAATCCAAGAAATCTGCAATTTTCCTCAGACAAGTATATTTCTCACCTTCCTGACTTCCTGAGTTCCATATTAATTCTCTTTCCGCATTCTCTTTCGCCATGATCACCCCTTCCACTTCCGAGCTTTACCGTGATTATGTGATGCCGACCTACGGCCGGTTTAATCTTGCCCTGGCACGGGGCGAAGGGACACGGGTTTGGGACGAAGCAGGCAAAGCCTATCTCGATTTCGGCGCGGGTATCGCCGTCTGCTCGCTCGGTCATGCCCACCCCAAGTTGGCGAAGGTTCTGGCCGATCAGGCAGCCACGCTCATCCATACCTCGAATCTCTACCTGACGCGGCCTCAGGGGGAGTTGGCAAAGCTGATTGTGGAACTCGTGGGACTTGGAGGGAAGACCTTCTTCTGCAACAGCGGAGCCGAGGCAAATGAGGGCCTCTATAAGCTGGCCCGGAAATTCGGTGCGCCAACAGATCGCTACGAGATCATCACCTTTATGAATTCCTTCCATGGTCGGACACTCGGCGGCATCAGTGCCACAGGTCAGGAGAAGGTGAAAATGGACTTTGCGCCGCTCCTGGAAGGATTCGTTCATGTGCCCTTCAATGATCTGGCTGCAACCGAGGCCGCGATCAACTCGAAGACTGTCGCTATTCTGCTGGAGCCAGTCCAGGGCGAGGGAGGCATCAATCCTGCAACGGCGGAATTCCTTAAAGGCGTGCGTGGGCTTTGCGACAAGCATGACCTGCTTCTGATGTTCGACGAGGTGCAGTGCGGCTTCGGGAGGACCGGCGACTGGTGCGCCTGGAGGACAATCGTCCCCTCCGGCGCCGAACCCGATGCGGTCAGCTGGGCCAAAGGGATCGCCAACGGTGTGCCGCTAGGGGCCTTCTGGGCAGGAAGTCGTTCAACAAAATCCGTTCCACTATGCGACCTGCTTAGTTCCGGAACTCATGGTACGACCTACGGCGGAAACCCTCTGGTAGCGGCAGCCGGCCTTGCTGTGCTCTCGACGATCCAAGATGAGGGTTTATTGGAAAATGCCCGGAAGCTTGGGACTCACCTGATGAGGGAGCTGGAGGCGATGAATCTGTCCGCGATCCGACTTGTCAGAGGTGTAGGGCTCATGATTGGCATCGAGCTGACTGATCTCGAGGGGGAAGGTATTCCCTCGATCATCGCAACCAAGGCGCTGATGGCATCAGGTTTACTGGTGATTCCCTCCGGTGAGCGGACGATCCGGCTTTTGCCTCCGCTGAATATTACGAAGGCGGAGGCTGATGAGGCCCTGGCGATCTTGAAGAAGGTCCTGGGGGTGCTTTAGACCTCCCTGAGAAGAGGGAAAAATCTCGCGCAGAGGCGCAGAGGCGCTGAGAGAAGAATGCAATTACTGGTCTCAGCTAATTTGTACTGAAAGCCGTAAAGGCGGGGTTGTTTACACTCAGCTTCAATTTTTCTCCGCGCCTCTGCACCTCTGCGGGAAAAAATCACTTAGGCTGCTTTCTTCTTCGATCTGCTGGTTTTTTGGGCCGAGGGAGAAGCCGAGGGCGAGGCGATGGGGGTAGGATTTTTGCTCTCCAGCGCCAGCAATTCAGAGATAGTCACGAACTTGTAGCCCTTAGAAAGGAGTGCATCGAGCGTGGAGGGCATTGCCTCGATGGTTCCCTTGTGAATGTCGTGGGAGAGAATGATCGCCCCAGGCTTGGTGCCACCACTCGCCTTCCAGCCATTGAGGATGCGGCTTGAAACGACCGAGGCCCCGGGATCTTTCCAATCATCCGGATCCACGGACCAGAGAATGACTTTCATGCCGTACTCCTTTTCGATGGCGCGGCTGAGCCGGGGATTCGTGGCACCGTAGGGTGGACGCATTAGGGTGACCGGCTTGCCAGTAGTTTGCTTCATAAGGTCCGAAGTGTCTGCCAGCTCATGCTGCAGGCCTCCTTCTCCGAGCTTGTTGAGGGCCTTGTGATCCCAACTGTGATTGCCAACCTCGTGTCCCTCGGCGATCTCCCGCTGGAGAATTTCGGGATGATCCCTCACGCGTTCACCAAGCACGAAGAAGGTTGCATGAATATGACGCTCCTTGAGGATGTCGAGCAGTCTGGGTGTCAGCTTGGCATCGGGACCGTCATCGAAGGTCATAGCGATGTAGGGGCCGTCAACACGGATAGAGCTGAAGCTACTGCGCTCGGTTCCCGGGGTAGTTTGCACCGGTGCCTGCATGCCTGCTGGAACCACTGCAGAAGCTGCAGTGGGTATTGCTGTAGGATTAGTGGAAAGAGGCGCAGGCGTTGCCGGGGAGGCTGTCGATGTGGTTCGGATTGGGGAAGGTGAGAGCTGAGTAGGTGAGGTCGAAGGCGATGTGGAGAGACTTCCTTGCTGGGCAGAGGCGAATGCTGTGGAGAGAATCAATAAAACGGCTGGCAGGAAGCTGGAGAAGGATCGACGGAACATGATGTTCAGAAACTGACACAAATTCCCGAAGATGCACGCGCGGAAAGATAGGGGGAGCGGCTTTTTTCAATGATCTATATTACAGTCATCAGGGCGCTTGCCCGTGGGGTGAGCAAGCTGAGGAACTCGAGGATAGCCGGTTTTTTCGGCATCGGCCGCCGGGTGACAGCGCCCATGGGACGCCACATCCGTTCCGCATCGAGCGGCCGTGTGGTCAGTGTGCCCTGCTTGATTTCTTGGCGCACGGAGGTCTCGGGAATGATCGAGATCGCCTGCTCGGCTTCCACGGCGCCCTTCACGGTCTCAATGTTCTCCAACTCGGCGACGTAGGAGACCCGCACTCCGGAGGCCCTCAGTGTTTTGTCAAGATACTGGCGGGTGGGTATGTCCGGTGTGAGTCCGACAAAGCGCTGGCCGTCGAGATGCTGGAGCCCCAGAGGTTTCTTGCCCGAGAGAGGATGTCCCGGCGGCATCACGAGGACCAATCGCTCCTGCCAGCAGGTGATGGCGCGCATGCCGGGCCGGGCCTTGGGATAAGCGACTAGTCCCAGGTCAGCGCGTCCATCCTCGATGGTCTGATAGATCTCCTCGGCCTTGCGGTAGTCGACGGTGACCTCGACTCCGGGATGGGTCTTGCGGAACTGCTTAAGCAGGGGAGGGAGATTATGAAGGGCGATGCTGATGACGCTGGCGATGCGGAGCTTGCCTCCGAGTTCTCCCCGCGCAACACGGAAGCGTGTGCCTAGGCTCTCATAGCGGTTGAGGATGTCTCGGCAGACCTCCAGATAGACATGCCCTTCGGGAGTGATGCGAAAGGTTTTCCTGCTGCGGTCTATCAACGATACGCCGAAGTGTTTTTCCACGGCCCGTACCTGCTGGCTCACTGCGCTCTGGGTGATACAGCTTGCCTCGGCGGCGCGGGAGAAATTCCCGGTGTCGCAAAGATCGCAGAAGACCTTGAATCCCTCGATATGCATCGGCAGAGTCTGCCTTGATCAGGCGACAAATCCCAAGTCAAAACCCCATGCCTTCCATTGCCGAAAATCTCGAATCCGTCCGCGCGAATATCGCCATCGCAGCGCATCGCGCCGGGCGCGCGTCAACAAGTGTGGAGTTGATTGCGGTCTCCAAGACTTACTCCGCTGATGTCATCAGCGAGGCCGTGGAAGCTGGGCAGGAACTCTTCGGTGAGAATCGTGTCCAGGAGGCATTAATAAAGATCCCGACTCTCCCGGGGCGACTGCAATGGCATCTCATCGGGCATCTCCAGTCCAACAAGGTTAGAAAGGCGTTGCCATTATTTCAATTGATTCACGGGATCGACTCAACCGCCCTTGCTCGGGATATCGATCGGATCGCCGCCGAGACGGGGCATCACCCGCGCGTTCTCCTCGAGGTGAATGTCTCGGGCGAAGAGAGCAAGCATGGTTTCTCACCCGAGATCTTGGAGAGAGATCTTGAGCTGCTTCTTGCCCTGCCGCGGGTGCAGGTTGAGGGGTTCATGACGATGGCCCCGCTTGCGCCGGAAGCAGAATCGTCGCGTTCTTACTTTGCCTCTCTCAGGGAATTGAGGGATCGGATGTCCGAAAAAGCGGGAATTCCATTCGGAACGCTCTCCATGGGGATGAGTGGAGATTACCAAGTGGCCGTGGAGGAAGGAGCCACTCTGGTCAGGGTGGGGTCTGCCATATTCGGCACGCGATAAAAAATCCGCCTAATTGAAGATTTTTCGGGTAAAAAAGAGAGAGCTACGCTACCCATAGTGGTCATGTCAGACTTTCACGAAGAAAACGACGAGCTGCTGGACCTCGAACAAAACCCCTCTGCTGAGGAACTCCAGAATCAGGTTAAGAGAGCGCAATCCGAACTTCTTCAATTGCGCCAGCGTCAGGATCAGATCGAGAAGGAGAAGGAGCGTCTCGAAGAACTGACTCGTCGCCAGGAGGAGCTGGAGCGGGGGCGCAACGAGATCGCCGACAAACTCGGTCGCTCCATCATTCTGGTCCAACGTGAAACCGAGGAAGCACAGCGCCGTCTTGAACAGCTCAACACCATTCAGGATTCCTTTGCGGAGCATCTTCACAACCTTGAAGAGATCGAGCCCAAGTCATGGAACGGCCGTGACCTGCCCCGTGAATTAACCCGTGCGCTCGGCACCGTCGACGAGGCCCGCGCAGCGTATGCACGCTCTCACGCCAAGATCGCTCCCATCGGGGATCCTGAGACTGGGTTGAACGGCGAGGCCGGAGCGCTCTACCACGAAGGTGGGGATGGTGAGCAGGGGTTCGCTTACTGGCTTCAGAACGGACTGGCCTTCACGCTGCCACTCTTGATTCTCGGCACGACGGCCCTTTTTGTCTGGATCTGGCATCTGCTGACAGCTCCCAAATAAGTCGTTCTCATTTTCATGCCGACTCCCTCTCCCGGCCGCCGCAATGCCCGTCCCCGCCCAGCGGGACAATCGCCATTGCGCCCGAAGGCGAAGGCTCCGATAAACGACGACCGCTTGCGTCTCGAGAAGGATCTTGAGGAAATTCGGCAACAGGAGCTTCGGCTTAGGAAGCTCGAGGAGGAGATGAAGAGAAAGGTTGAGGAACTTCCCAAGAAGCTCGAAGAGCGCGAACGCAAGCAGCGGGAGAGGATCCACAAGCTCGCTGTCCTCACCGCAACCGATCATGTCGGCCGTCCCCAAGACAAGCGCCATGCCCCGCTTCGGCAGGCCAATGGTGTGCGCCGCATGACCCTTACCGAGCAGCGCAGGTCGAGGATGCAATTCCTGATGCTTTGCGCAGTGCTGGCGATCTTCCTAATCCTTCTTTGGAAATCCCTTCCCTGAGGAGGTTGTCGGACCTCCCCGGCGGCTGCGGAGTCACGATAAAGTACTCCTAATTTCCCCGACCGCAGGATAGTTTGAATCGATGACCAAGGCCAACTCAACGAAGACCAAAGGGTCCCAGACAAAGAGTTCCGAAGGATCCTCGGCCGTCACTGTGGCTCGCGATTTATCGCGCCGTGCCTACCTCACGATGCTGGAGGCCCGTCTCCTTGAGGAAAAGCTGGCCGCGCTCTACCGTTCCGGAAAAATCGTCGGTGGTGTCTTTCTCGGACGGGGGCAGGAGGCCCTGAGCGTAGCGCTGGGGGTTCATCTGCGCCGGGGGGACATCTATGCTCCGCTCATCCGCGATCAGGCGGGAAGGCTTGCCTTCGGCGATACCACTTTAGACACACTCCGCACCTATCTCGGCTCCTCCCTAGGCTCCATGCGGGGACGCGACGGGAACATTCACCGGGGACGTCCCTCGGAGGGATATCACGCGATGATCAGCCATCTAGGGGCCATGGTCTCCACTGTCTGCGGCGGCCTTGTGGCTAAGCGCTTTCGCGGTGAGAAGGGTGCCGTGGGTGCCACCTGCATCGGGGAAGGAGGCACCTCGACGGGAAGCTTCCACGAAGGAATGAATATGGCGGCGGTTGAGAACCTCCCTCTAGTCGTCGTGGTGGCCAACAACCAGTATTCCTATTCAACGCCCAACGACCGTCAGTTTGCCTGTTCCGATCTTCTTTCCAAGGCTGTCGGATATGGCGTGGCTGGCCATCGCGCCGTTGGCAACGATCTCGTCGATTGTCTCGGTGTGATTGGCGAAGCCGTAGCCGCCGCCCGTCGGGGCGAAGGTCCTCAGTTAGTGGTTGCTGATCTTCTCAGGCTTGTCGGGCATGGTGAGCACGACGATGCCTCCTACATACCCGAGGCCATGAAGAAATCACCGCTTGGACGGGATTGCCTGGAACTCGCAAGGCATTCCCTCATTGAGCGGGAATGGTTGTCCCACGAGGAGGCCGACTCATGGCACAAAGCCGTCGAGAAAGAAGTCGAGGAGACTGCATCCAAGGTCATGAGGGAACCTGCTCCGGATCCTTCGGAGGAGGATTGGAATGCCTTTGCCTCCCCTTCCCTTGGCAGGAACCTTAAGCTTGGAGGGATCTAGAGAACCCATGAGCAGCATCACCTATCTGGAAGCAATACGCCTAGCGCAGCAGAGGGCTTTGAAAGAGGACCCAAGGGTCTTCATTTATGGGCAAGACATCGGTGTGTTCGGCGGTGCGTTCAAGGCCACAAAGAATCTGGCTAAGGAATTTCCGGGCCGTGTTCTGGATGCTCCGATCAGCGAGGATGCCATGGTGGGACTCGCCATCGGGGCAGCGGTCGAGGGGATGAGACCCATCGTTGAGATGCAGTTTGCTGACTTCTCCACTTGCGGTTTCAACCAGATCGTCAACCAGGCCGCCACGCTCCACTACCGCACCGGCACACACTGCCCCATCGTCGTGCGGCTTCCGAGCGGAGGAACACCGGGAAGCGGTCCGTTCCACAGTCAGAGCATGGAGGCTATCTACGCCCACTACCCCGGCCTGGTGGTGATGACTCCTGCGACCGTTGAGGATGCCTACACGATGCTGCTGGAGGCCATTGAATTGGAGGATCCGGTGATCTTCTGCGAGCACAAGTTCCTCTACTACCATCTGAAGGCGGAGAATCTTCCTGCAACAGTTGGTGAGGCGCTTCCCTTCGGAAAAGCGCGGATCGCACGCCCCGGTAGAGACGCGACAATCGTGGCCTACAGCGCCATGGTTCACGAGGCGCTAGCCGCCGCCGAGGAACTTATTCAGGACGGCTATGAAATCGAGGTGGTGGATCTCAGAACGGTCCGTCCGATTGACACGGATACGATCCTTGCCTCCGTTGCTAGAACAGGACGTCTGCTTGTGGTTGGGGAGGCATGGCCCTGGGGAGGAGTTGCTGCAGAGGTCATCGCGCGCGTCGCCACCGAGGGATTTGGTCTCCTGGATGCCCCTCCACAGCGTCTCAATGCGAAGGAGACGCCTGTTCCCTACCATCCTGCCCTCTGGGGAACTCATCGTCCTACGGCCTCCTCCGTGGCTAATTCCCTGAGGCAACTTCTGGAGCTCTAACTTTTATCGCCCACCGCCCACCCGAAACGCAGATTACCATGTTCCCTTCACCCGACTCTCCCAAGCTCCTCCCGGTCATCATGCCCCAACTTGGCGAGTCGATAGCCGAGGCAACCATTGTGAGTGTGACCTTCGCGGTTGGCGACCGTGTGGAGGCTGACAAGGACCTGCTCGAGGTCGAGACCAACAAGGCGGTCATGGGGGTCACCGCTCCTTGTGGCGGCATCCTTCGTGAACTGAGTGCGACTATCGGCGAGAGTTACGCCGTCGGGGCCACGCTCGGCTATCTCGAAATCAGCGATGAGGATGCCGAAAGACTCGGACTGAACGACGCTCCTCCCCCCCCGGTGGAAAAGCCAAAGAAGAAAAAAGCTCTCGGCATCTCGGGAGCAGGCGAGGCGGAATCCATTAAGCCTTCCAGAAAAGCTGTGGAACCGACGGTCAGCGGTCTTCCTGTGCCCGCTCACGCCGGAGGGGCAAGCTTCCTTTCCCCGCGTATGAAGGCGCGTATGGCCGAACTGGGTCTTCACGCCGCCGATCTTGCCGGCGTGGCCGGCAGTGGTGCTGGGGGTCGTGTCACGATCGACGATCTGGAGAGGTTCCTGCAGGATCTCGAGAGGAACACCATTTCCCCCGCCTCTTCCATGCGGGTGGCTGTGGCCGATGCCATGCGCCGGAGTTGGACCAGGCCGCTTGCGACCGTTGTCCTTCCGATCCAGCTCGATATCCTTCTTGCCCACCGAAAGCTCCAAGCCGTGAAGGCGGGACCGGCTCTCTACGCTCTTCGAGCCCTGGCCATCACTCTTTCAGAAATGCCTACCGTGGCGGGTCGTCTCATCGGCGACCGGGTGATTCACCCGCGTTCCATCGACATCGGATTTGCCGTGGAGGCAGAGGACGGGGTTCTTGTTCCGGTTATCAGACATGCAGACCAGTCGCCTCTCGTGGATCTTATCGGACGCTACAACCGTCTGGTCGAACTTGCCCGTGCCCGGCGTCTTCCCGGATCCGACACGGGAGGCTCCATCGCGACGATCACCAACTACGGGGTCTTCGGGCTTACCATGGCGACACCGATTCCCCTGCCAGAGCAGAGCATCTTGCTGGGTATGGGGGCGGGCCGGATTACCCCGTTCTGGGATCAGGAGAAGAAGGCGTTTGTTCCCGTGACGGAGGCCCAATTCACCCTCAGCTTCGATCATAGGGTTCTTGATGGAGGCGCTGCGGGAAGACTTCTCCAGCGAGTATCCAATCTCCTTAGCGCGCCGGAAGAGTTATAGGCCGCAGCCATGTGGGTCACTCCCTTTTCAAGCAAAAGTGGAGTTCTCAGCAAAAAACGGCAACTTTTTTGAAAATGCGGTGTTATTACCCATGATGAAAAAACAACTCCTCCTCTTTCTTCTGCTCGGCTGTTTATCCCTTTCCCTGAAGGCCCAGAATGCCAATACCCAGCCTACCTCCCCGCCACCACCCGGTGAGTATGGTCCGATGGCCAAGTTGAGCGATGCGGAACGGGCTCAGGTGAAAGCTGCTCATGATAAAGCGATCCAGCAGAACCCCGCTTTAGATGAAAAAATGAAGGCTGCCCATCAAGCGAGGGGGGAAGCTAAAAAGTCCATGCATGACGCGATGATCGTAGTCGACCCGAGCGTTGAGCCTATTCTCGCTAAAATGATGCCTCCAAAATGGGCAGACAAACACGAGAGTGGCAAAAATGGCCCAAGCAGTCAGAGCGGCGGTCCCTCTCCTTCTACCATCTCCGCTGCAACCAATGCCAATGTTTGGCATCAAACTGGACGCCATGAACCTCCGGGAATGGCCAATCTTACAGAGAGCGAGCGCCAGCAACTCAAGTCCCTCCATGAGCAGGTAAAGAACGATCCTTCCGTCATTGCTGCCAAGGAAGCAAAGCAGAGCGCCACGACTCCCGAGGCAAGACATGCGGCGGAGGAAACCATGCGCCAAGCAATGCATGATGCGATGATCAAGGCAGATAACTCTGTGGGGCCCATCCTTGAAAAACTTCGCCCAACTGGTGGAACTGGAGGTGGAGGAGCGGGGCAACCACCAGCCTCGCCTTCAGCTATGCCGATGGCTCAATAAGCGATAAGTTCCGTTTTATAAGTGGTTTCTCAGGCCGAGTTCCTTGGAAATCCGACCGCTTTCCCCAACACTTGGTTATCCCTGAGGCTTAATTATCTCTTTTCCTGAAGATCCTTTGGTGTGGATGGTTCCGTGCTGTGGAGTTGGGGATGGGAGGCCATGATGTAGTATTCTCGTGTAAGGTCCTTCGACGACCTGAGGGAAGTAAAGATCGCGGCGGTTTTCCACTGTGGTGCAACCAATGAGGGAGAGCGCCATGAAGAAAGCAATACCGACAGGGATATTGTGAGGAAGTGTAAGTTGCACGATAGTGGAGCATAATCGTGCGAGCCGATTCCGTGTCAAAGAAATTGCCCCTTCCAAACTTCTTCGCAAGGATCCTATCGCATGCTGCTAGCTTATTATATCCATGACCTGAGTCCCTTCCTGATCCACATCGGGGGATTTGGTTTGAGGTGGTACGGGTTGGCCTATCTGGCCGGGTTCATCGTCGGAATCCTGCTCTATAAGCATCTTGCAAAGCGTGGATATTCCGATCTGCGCCCTGATCAAGTGACGGATTTTATCACGATGGGTGCGCTCTTTGGGGTTCTCCTAGGAGGACGTCTCGGTTACATGCTCTTTTACGATGCCGACCGATTTTTGCATGATCCCCTGATTTTCTTCCGCGTGTGGGAAGGTGGGATGGCAAGTCATGGAGGCATTCTTGGCCTGACCTTTTACACGATCTGGTACGCGCAGAGACACGGACTTTCTTTCCGGAATCTTGCCGACAATCTTGTGGTGGTGGGCCCGGTCGGAGTCTTTTTCGGGCGATGTGCCAACTTCATCAACGGCGAACTCTATGGCCGTGTGACCGATACCTTCTGGGCAGTCCAGTTTCCGAAAGAGATCCTCATCTACCCTCCGGAGCATCTCGACCGGTTGCTTTCCAAGACTGTTGCAGTCGACCCCTCATTGGGATCCCCCGAGGCGGTGATTGCCGGCGTGGCCGCTTCTCAACCGCTTCGTGAACTGCTGGCCGTCGAGATCGCTCCGCGCTATCCCTCCCAGCTTGTGGAAGCCGGACTTGAGGGACTCTTCCTCTTCGCTCTGCTCTGGATGCTCCGGACGCGGGTACGACTTGCCAACGGTGTCCTGACCGGAGTTTTCTTCATCGCCTACGCCGTTGTGAGATTCCTCGGTGAATGCTTCAGGGAACCCGATGCACCGTTGACCGGAATCCTCACTAGGGGACAATTTCTCTCTCTGTTCATGATCCTTATCGGGATCTTTTTCTTACTTTGGGCGCGCTGGAAGCCAAGCTACCCGCATCGTTTCACGAAGGCCTCATCATAATGAAGTCATGATCGCGGTGCATTATGATCGGGGGGTCTATCTTCCCGGCTGCGATCATCTCTGGTTGGATCCTCGGGGAACGCGCCCCTTCGCATTCATATCCCATGCCCATAGCGACCATATGGGCCACCACCAGAGGACGATTCTGACAGATGCCACGGCCCGCTTCATGAGGGCTCGCATGGGGTCGAGTGGTAAGGTGCAGCATGTCCTGAAGTACGGGGAAAAGCGTGAGTTCGGATCTTTCAAAGCCACGCTGCTTCCTGCTGGGCATGTTCTGGGATCGGCTCAGATCCTGATCGAGCAGGATGGAGAGAGCTTGCTCTACACCGGTGACTTCAAGCTGCGACCTGGGCTCTCCAGCGAGCCAGCGCAATGCGTTCAGGCCGACACACTGATTATGGAGACGACGTTTGGTCTTCCTCATTACAACTTTCCGCCGGCTGCAAAAACAATCGCCGGCATTCTGGAGTTCTGCCGTTCCACCCTGGCGGAGGGCTCGGTGCCCGTGCTTCTCGGATACTCTCTTGGCAAGGCTCAGGAAATCCTGTCTGCCCTTGCGGGTGCGGAACTTCCCGTGATGCTGCACGGCTCTATCTGGCAGATGACCCGTCTCTACGAAGAGCTCGGAGCGGTTTTCCCGCCTTATGAGCGTTTTGAGCCGGAGCACATAACTGGGCATGTCCTGATCTGTCCCCCCATGACGAAGAATTCCGCAATGCTGGAAAAAATCATCGAAAAAAGAGTCGCCATGATCACGGGCTGGGGTCTCGATGAGGGGGCTGTCTATCGCTACGGATGCGACGCTGTCTTTCCCCTCTCCGACCATGCCGATTATGGAGAGCTGATGGAGATGGTCGAGTTGGTGAAACCCTCCCGTATCTTCACACTACATGGCTATGCCGATCAATTCGCCTTGGACCTACGCCGTCGCGGCATCGACGCCTGGTCGCTCACCGGCGGGAATCAGCTTGAGTTCGGGCTCTGAGCGAGCGATTGGCGCCCCCTCACCTTGGAATCCTGATCAGGATCGCAACAACTTCTCTACGCGCGCAACATCTCCGGGCGTGTCGACCCCTATTCCGCGATGAGAGGTCATAACCACGCGGATTGGGATGCCGTTCTCTAGGGCGCGGAGTTGTTCAAGTTTCTCGCACAGCTCCAAAGGGCTCGGAGCGAAGCGCACCAGCTTCCGCAGCACGTCTCTGCGGTATCCATAGATGCCGAGGTGGAGCAGCGGGGCTACAGCGCTTGACTTGTCCTTCGCGTCGCGTTGATACGGGATCCTACTCCGTGAAAAATAAAGCGCGTTGCCCTTCCGGTCCACCACGACCTTCACGCAGTTAGGATCATCGGCTTCTTGGGGATCGGTGAAGGGGGTCGCCGCAGTGATCATACCGATACTTGAGTCGCGCTTCAGAGTCTTGGCCAATAAAGATATCAGGAGTGGATCGATCATTGGCTCATCACCCTGGACATTAATGAAGTGCGTCGCTTCTTTGAATCGCACGGCCACTTCAGCAATCCGGTCGGTACCGCTTGGATGATCGGGCGATGTCATCACAACGTCGGCCCCGAAATTGAGCGCCGCCTCCGCAATCCGGTCGTCATCGGTGGCGATCAGGACACAGGAGATCCCTTTTGCTTGGAGAGAACGTTCCCAGACATGCTGAACCAATGGCTTGCCCGCGATCGGATGGAGGCACTTCCCTGGGAATCGCGTTGATCCCCAGCGGGCCGGGATAACGAGGGCGATTGTAGTTTTGGAGGTGAGAGCGCTCATGGTCGAAAAGGATTCAACGACTCAACGACTTAAAGGGCACCATCGAGCACGAGGCGAACAGCTTCGGTGACCGTCGGCGCGATGAAGTCGGCCCCGCAGCCAAGATAATCTTTTCCGTAGCCTGTCTCCACGAGAATGGTATGCACACCTGCGTTCCGGCCGCACTCGATGTCGATCCCCTTGTCCCCGATCATGAAGGAGCGCTTGAGATCAATTCCATGCTCAGATGCCGCCTCGAGGATCATGCCGGGTGCCGGCTTGCGACGCAGTGAGGGATTGTCAGGATGGTCGGGTGCCATGTAGGAGGCATCGACTTCCCTATTGAGTTGGCGGAAAAGCTCGGCCTGCACGGATTCGAACTGCTCAACGGTGAAGTAGCCTCTGCCAATGCCGCTCTGGTTCGTGATGATGATCACAGTCCAACCGAGTGCACGCGCCCGAGCAAGCTCCTCGGCGGCACCAGGATAGGCTCTGACATCTGAGGGGTCGTGACAATGGTCGACCTCGACCATGAGCGTTCCGTCGCGGTCGACAAAGAGGGCGGGACGCAGACCTTGGGTGCCGCTCATGTTTGAGCGAGATTCCTGAAACTCGCTTCCAGTTCGGTGCGTGTGCAGGTGGCGGTGCCCAGTTTGCCCACGACGATGCCAGCGGCATGGTTGGCCAGTTCGGCCGCCTCCTCCGGATTCGCTCCCGCTGTGATGCCTAGTGTGTAGAGAGAGATGGAAGTGTCACCCGCACCGGAAACGTCGAAGATTTCCCGGGCGCGTGTCGGCGTGTGATAAGGCGGATGCCCCTTGCGGAAGAGCATCATGCCCTGCTCGCTCAGGGTGATCAGGAGAGCGCCGGCATTCCAGCGGTTGAGAAGGATTTCACCCACCTTCATAAGGGCAGCATCGTTTTCAACGGGATGAACAGGAGAGGAAAGTGGAATGCCTGCGGCGGCAAAGGCCTCGGAACGGTTCGGCTTGATCGTGACGATGCCGGGCCATTCCAGGGGGTTTTTGGGATTGGGGTCGCAGGTGACGATCACGCCCTTCTCCCTTGCCTTTTCTAGGACGGCATCCACCAATCCTTGGTCGAGGAATCCCTTGCCATAGTCCTCAATAAGCACTGCATCGGCCTCTCCAACCAGTTGGCGTGCTTTACTCAGGATATCTTGTCTTTCCGAACCAGGTGCCATGCGCTGTTCGCGGTCCACTCGGACGACCTGCTGGCGCTGGGCAATGATCCGGGTTTTCACGATCGTCGGGATGGAAGGATGTGTGAAGAGGCCCTCCGTCGAGATTCCCTCGCTCCTTAGCAGCCCTGTGAGCTTTTCACCGGAGGCATCGGCCCCCACTATTCCAAGCATGGTGACCGAAGAGGTAAACTCCCGAAGATTGCGTGCCACGTTTGCCGCTCCGCCGGGATAGCTGGACTCGCTCTGCACCTCCACGATGGGCACCGGTGCCTCGGGCGAGATCCTGCCCACATTTCCCCAGACAAACTCGTCCAACATCAGGTCGCCAATGACGAGGAGTCGCTTGGCCGATGCCTTATCAAGAATGTGTTGTAATCTTTCCCGGTCCATTACAGATTGAGGTTAACCAAAAGCGTGTGAACTACGATTCGCCCATGCTCCATAGCGAGACCCCTCTCGGCGAGGGTATTTTTTCCAGATTTCCGATGAATCATCTTTTTTCAATCAGCACGGCTATCGCATGCCTGTTTCTCATCTCCTCTCCGATCATGAGGGCAGACACTCCTCCTAAGAAGATCTCACTTTCCGATTTTCCCGCTGCAGCCGTTGAGGAAGTGGTGGTGCCGGTACCCAGCGAAATCTTTGCCGTTCTGGACAAACTCGGTAACCCGAATTGGAAGGGTCAGCTCCGTGACGGCAAGGTTCGCACTCCGGAGGACCGAGCACGCACTGCCCTTCTTCTCGGGAATGTAATCGCCGAAGGTTTTGTGGCTGTCGAAGCCGAGGATGCTGAGCGCGTGAAGGAACTCGGTCGCCAGGTTCTGACGCTCGCGGAAGCTATCAATGTCCGTAAGTCGGTTATTGCCCGGAGCAAGAGTATCACCGATAAGGCCGATCAGCGCGATTGGAGGGGTGTGCGTGCGGAGTTTGATGGAGCCCTTCAGGATGTTCGCGGTGCCATGCAGGAACTCAATGATCAGGATCTTTCGCAGTTGGTGAGTCTGGGTGGATGGCTCCGGGGTA
This sequence comes from Verrucomicrobiota bacterium, assembly GCA_037127835.1. Lineage (GTDB taxonomy): Bacteria > Verrucomicrobiota > Verrucomicrobiia > Chthoniobacterales > UBA6821 > UBA6821. Next base: position 20,803 of record JBAXXS010000001.1, read on the forward strand.
CAGAGGTGCTGACCTCGATCGTGGGCGGCGGGTTTTCCAAGGATGGCACAGAACTTCTTCATCAGCCCGAGTTGGTGAATTATTTCGACCGCTGCATCGGCTCCATGGGAGGACGCCTTCGTAAGAACCCCTTGGTCGCCAGCATTCGGGATGTGCTGAGGAAAATCGGACCTATTGTGAACGAAGGGGGAGATAAAATCACCCCTGAACAGGTCAAATCAATCCATAATCTCACTCATGGCGTGAACCAGCAGATCGTCGAAGGAACCACGGGAAACTGATCATGAACTTTCTTCCTTTCAGTCGATTTGGCACGCGGACCAAGCGATTTGTTGTCGTGGCGATGGTGCTCGTAGCCTGCTCGCCCTGCCTGGTCCGCGCCACGGTGGATGATGCCCTCTCTTTCGCCTATGAGGCAGCTCTCCCTTATTACAAGCAGGGATACTCCATTCGTAAGGATGCTTGGGGCGGCGACCTCGGTGTTCGGGAAAAAAAGGCAGTCAGTTCGCAACTCTTCAAAGGGAATAATTATTGGTTCCTAATGGCCTCCGATGTGAAGGGGGCGACTCTTTCCGTTCACATTTACGACGACAACGGCAATCTTGTTGATGCCGAAAGCTGGCAGAAAGGACGCTTTGCCGGTGCAAGGGTAAGCCCGAAGGCAACGGGAACATTTTTTGCCATCGTCCAGATCCTCAAGTCCCCCGAGGATCGCACTCCGTGGGCGTTGGTTTACGGCTATAAGTAGCCGTCGTCGTTGAAGAGACCATTACAGAAAAGAAAGCAGGGTCCTGTTTGCGATCCAAAGAAGGTGTCCGTCTTTGCGGAAGAGGTCACCTTGGAATTCGACAATGCCCGTGCTTTGCAAGCTGTGTACGGTGGCGATGAGAAATTGCTTCGACTCATGGAGAGAGATTTTGGTGTTCACCTCACAAGCCGTGACGGGTGGCTGAAGATCCAAGGTGATAACAAAGCCGTGACCAAGGCCCGGCAAGTATTTGGTGAACTACGCCGGGTCGTTTCCTTGGGGGGGGTGATCGGACGGGATGAGTTTCTGTTTGCCCTAGAGCATCCTAAGCACCCTGAGCATCCCGAGCCTTCAGTGGCCACGCCTGCCCACCCGGGTCCCGATGGTTGCGCATCGCTTTCCACTCCTTCTCCTCTTGAAAGCCTCTATCACGAACGGATCCAGTGCTCTCCGCGCAAGCCACCCGTTGTTCCAAAGAACCTTTCCCAACGAGATTACCTCCGTGCCATCGATACCCATGATATCACTTTCGGTGTCGGTCCTGCTGGAACCGGAAAGACATACCTTGCCGTTGCCAAGGCGGTTGCAGCTCTCAAGACGGAAAAAGTAAGCAGGATCATTCTCACGCGACCCGCCGTGGAGGCCGGTGAAGCCTTGGGATTCCTGCCCGGGGAACTGCAGGAAAAGATCCTGCCTTATCTTCGCCCTCTCTACGATGCTCTGCACGACATGCTGGAACCTGAGGAGATCCAGCGTGCCATCGAGCGGAACATCATCGAGATCGCGCCCCTGGCCTACATGCGCGGCAGAACCCTGAACAAGGCGTTCATCATCCTGGATGAGGCTCAGAATACGACCACCGAGCAGATGTTCATGTTCCTCACTCGTATCGGGATCGGCTCAAGGTGCGTGATCACGGGCGACAGGACGCAAATCGATCTCCCCAAGAACAAGCCGAGCGGCCTGATTGAGGCGATAGGGGCATTGGCAAGCACTCCGGGAATCAATTTCCATCATTTCGGCGAAAAGGATGTCGTTCGTCACCCCTTGGTTAGGGCCATCATTACGGCCTATAAGGAGCATCGCGGACTCCAGGAGACTCGTATTTGATCAATCATCCAATGTTTCGTTTCCTGAAAAAACAGAGGCTCGCCGCCCGGGGGATGAGTTGCGGGAAGTCACGTCTTGCCAGCAGGGAGACTATGTTCGGCATGCTTGAGGAAGGGCGTCTACTTCGTTTTGGGATAGTCTTTGCGGCAGCAGGAATCCTTGCCCTGTTCTGCCTGGCGGGAGATGCGCACGATCCGCTCAAGCATCTACTATACGCTCTCCTTGTGCTTTCCCTTGCCGTTGTCCAACCGGTGGTCAGCGGTGATTCGGCACTAAAGAAAAACTCTTCACTTGCCCTTTTTCTGGGGGTTATCCTGTTGCAGGTCGGGATCGGTGAGTTTCTGCAAGGCCAGGCAATCGAGGGACGTCTGGATGATCGCCTTGTGGTGCTGATGCTTCCCTATGCGTTTGCACCCTTAATTCTTTCCGTGCTGATGGGGCCCCAGATCGGACTTTCGGCATGTCTGGTCGGCGCGCTCTGGTGGTCGGTCCTTCATGTCACGAGAGACCCCGTGGTGCTTCTGCTGGCCATCACCGGTGGTCTTGTAGCCGTTCTTTCCACCCTTCGGGTACGCCGCCGCTCGAGGCTTCTGAGGGCAGGTTTTTACTCAGGCATCGCCGTCTGGATCCTGGCAGTCCTTTCCGGCCTGATCGGTCCGGTCCTTTGGGATAGCCTCACCTCCACGGACTGGTGGAGTCTTGCCATCGAAAGCGCTCTTGCCGTGGGCACGGGGATTCTTACTGCAGTTTTTGTCAGCGGTTTCCTTCCGATGATCGAGAAACTTTTCGGGATCACGACAGAGATTTCCTGGCTTGAGATGGCGGACCTCAATCATCCCCTGCTTCGAAGACTTAGCCTCGAGGCACCCGGCACCTATCATCACTCGCTTGCGATGGCTAATCTTGCGGAGGCTTGCGCCGAGAAAGTTGGTGCCAGTGCCACACTCTGCAGGGTTTCCGCCTACTTCCATGACATTGGCAAGCTGGTGAAGCCTGAGTACTTCACAGAAAACATGCCGTCCGGAGAGAATCTCCATGATGAATTAACACCCACCATGAGCGCTTTGGTCATCCTTTCCCATGTCAAGGAGGGCGTCGATCTGGCTGTTCGTAACAAACTAAATCGCCGCGTGATCGATATGATCAAACAGCACCACGGCACGACCGTTGTGGAGTATTTCTACCAGCGTGCGTGTCAACAGGAGAAGGATGCCCGTGCTGGCGGCTCCCTTATGAATGTCCGTCCCGAGGACATTCCGAAAGTCAGCGAGGAGAGCTACCGTTATCCCGGCCCCAAGCCTCAGACCGTTGAAGCTGTTATCATGGGCCTAGCCGATGCCGCCGAGAGCGCCTCACGAAGTCTGGAGCGACCCACTCCTCAGCGACTGGACGACCTCGTCCATGACCTCCTTAAGGACCGGATCGATGATGGACAGTATGACGAGGCTCCTGTCACGGTTTGCCAGCTTCAGGAGATTGCCTCCTCCCTGGTCTCCAGTCTCAGTAGCATGTACCACAGCAGGATCGCCTATGGACGGAGGAATGATGACAAGCCTCTTACAGGCAAGGACTTATCAAGATTGGCGTGATTCTGAAGACTTAATTAAGAAGGTGAGCCCGGCGCCCAGGATCAGAAGCAATCCGGCTGTGATAAAGCTGGAATCAAAGCTTCCACTGCTTGCCTTGAGCATCTGCTGAAGCCTGCTGAGGGCGAATCCTCCCACACCCCATGCGGTAAAGAGGCAGCCGTAGTTCATTCCGAAGTTCTTGAGTCCCCAGAGGTCCTTAGCGAGGGATGGAAAGATCGAGAGATTAGCGCCGTAGTTGAAGCCGATGAATGTGGCCACCAGCACGATAAGATACTTGGCCCCTCCCGTAGAGGAGGTGATAGGCATTGCAGCAAACATCAGGGCGGCTTGGATCAGTAGGACAAGCATGAGGGTCCAGCGTCTTCCGATCTTGTCGGAGAGGATTCCTGCCACGATGCGTCCGCTCGCATTGCCAATCGCCATGACGGCCACCGCGATAAAGGCTGACTCTCCCATGGACTTCTTGGCCATGCCGCTGATGCTGCTGATGACCATGAGTCCCGCTCCGGCTCCGATGAAGTAGAGCACCCAGAGAAGCCAGAACGCAGGGGTTCTGATGATCTGTAAGGGTGAGAGATCATGAGAGGGCAAGGCCATCGATCTTCCCGTGCTGCGGCTTGCCGCATGAGAGTAACCAGCAGGAGGGTTTACCAGCAACTGTGACAGGCCGCAGACGATGACAGCGAAGACGACACCAAAGAAAAGCATCGATTGAAGTAGCCCGAAGTGTCGCAGCAGGAAGTCGGAAGCCGGAGCAAGATAGAGCGGGGCGAGGCCGAAGCCAGCAACGACAATGCCCGCGATAAGTCCGGTTTTGGAGGGAGGGAACCATTTCAACGCAGGGGGTGTGGCTGAGGAATAACCGAAGCCGATGCCGATACCCGCGAGCACCCCGAAGCCTATCACCCAGATGCCGTAGTTGTTGGTAGTGGAGATCAGCGCGAAACCCGCGGCGACAAGTAGACCGCCGATGGTAGCCGTAACCCTGGGGCCGAACTTATCCTGGCATCTACCGGCCAGGATCATCGAAAAGGCAAAGACCAGACAGCAGAGGGCGTAAGGGTCGTTGAGTTGGGAGCCCTTCCAACCGAAATCCTTTTCAATGGCTCCCTTGAACATACTCCACGTGTAGAGCACTCCGAGGGCGAGGTTGATACCGAGTCCTGCAAGCGCAACGCGCCAGCCTTTGTTAAACTGAGTGGGGGATGTCATTGGAAAAGGATGAAGTATGGATAATGAATGATGAAAGTGGGAAAATCACGGGCCTGAGATCCAAGGATTCTCCTCCGTTCAACATCTACCTTTCAAAGGTGTTTTATAGCGTGACCCCGAATCGCTCCCCTTTGCTGCAATCAAGGGCAAAGGCGGCAAGGAGTTCGGCGGTTTGCTTGAGGTCCGAATATTGGATCATCTCCACCGGAGAATGCATGTAGCGGTTTGGAACGCCTATAGAGACTGTTGGGATGCCTCCCTTCTGCTTGAAGATCGCGTCAGCATCGGTGCCACTCCACCGTGGGTTCACCTCTACTTGGAGTGGGATTTTTGAGTTTTCCCCCACCTTACGAAGACGTGCGTTCACGACGGGATGATTCACGCTTCCAAGACTGATCACGGGCCCTTTACCCATCATGACCTCCCCGTGCTTTGTCTTGGAGCAATTGGGAATGTCGGTGGCATGAGTCACATCAACCACGAGAGCTACATCGGGATGGACGGTGTAGCCTGCCATGGAGGCTCCGTAGAGACCGTTCTCCTCTTGGATTGTAGAAACAGCCACAAGCTTCGCCTGGAGTTTTTTCTTGTTCAGGGAGGCAATACGTAAACCTTCGGCCGCAGCCCAAGCGCCGATCCTGTTGTCGCAACCACGTGCGGCGAAGCGTCCTCCCGCCAATTCCTGGAATTCCGCCGAGTAGGTGACAGCATCGCCGATGGAGACCAGTTTCTCAGCCTCTTTCCGTGAGGAGGCGCCGATGTCGATGTGCATGGCGTGTATTTCGGGAACCTTATTGCGGTCATCGGGCTCTTGAAGATGAATAGCGAGAAGTCCGGTGACTCCTGGCACAGAGCCTCTTGCGCCATGAACCGTGACGCGTTGGCCACGGATCAGTCCTTTATCCACCCCCCCGATGCCCTTGAAGTAGAGAAACCCTTCCTCCGAGATGTGCGAGACCATCAGCCCCAGTTCATCGACATGGCCACTGATTAGGATCGTAGGATCTCCCTTCCCGGCGGCTGGATTTAGCGTTGCGTAGGCATTGCCGTAGGAATCGATCTCCACCGAATCGGCAAACTGGCTCACATAATCTACCCAGGCCTTCTGCCCTTTGGTTTCGAAACCCGAGGGGGAGGGGGTATTAAGCAGTTTTTTGAGAAATACGTAGGGCGCGCCGAGGGATTCGGAAAAGGTTTTTGTAGAGGATTTCATAGAGTAAGTCTGAAGATTCTCGGACGATGGCTGAAGAAAAATCGACCCGAAATAGATGTCCGCCAAATAAAAGCCAGGAATCCTGCGGATCAAGTGAAGGGCAAAAAGAACCCAAGAGGTCTTTTTTCTCGTTCAAGATGTTTGTTGCAGGCAATGATTCTTTCTTATGTCAATTCGCGCCCTTCTTTTTGATCTGGATGATACGCTGGCAGTCGACGAGGCGGTCTCTCACGAAACCTTTGCCCATGTCGCGGCTGTGGCCTCCGCTCGTTTCGAAGCCGAACCCACACGTTTTGCCACCGACTCCATGGAGATTGCGCGCTCTCTCTGGGCTAAGGGTGAGTGTCGTCCTTTCTGTCGCTCTATTGGGATTAGCGCCTTTGAGTGTCTCTGGGGAGGCTTCGCCGGCGATTCCCCAGAGCTGACGGCGTTGAGGGATTGGGCGACCGCTTACCGTGTCGAAGTCTTTGCTAAGTCACTCGTCGCCCAAGGAAGGAATGCCTCGGAGGATGCCGCCGTGATGCTTTCCCTGGAATTTGCTACCACCCGCCGAGCCCGTCAGCGGTTGCTGCCGGGTGCTAGGGAGCTGATGGCTGAGCTCGCTACTTCCTACAAGCTCGCCCTCCTGACCAATGGCGCGCCCGATTTGCAGCGTGAGAAGATCACGGCCTCGGGGCTGGAATCCTTTTTTCAGGCCATCGCAGTCTCCGGCGAGCATGGCATTGGAAAGCCCAAGCCCGAAATTTTCCATCGCCTGCTTGCTGAACTCGGGGTTTCAGCCGACGAGGCTGTAATGGTCGGCAATAGCCTGGAGCGCGACATTGCAGGATCCCGGAACGCGGGCATCCGCTCGATTTGGATCCGGGTTCCCGGTTCCGAGGAGCAGGCGGAGGTCACTCCGGACCACACCATCACGAACCTTGCGGAAATTCCGGGAATTTTAAAAGAACTCGTCTAACCATTCCTTAGACATTTGAGAAATAGCGACTTGACCATAGTACCCCCCTCCCTCATCTAATGGCGGGCTCTTGTCATCACCTAGGTGTCTCTCTCTTTTGATTTTCCATAATTCATCCCCAATCGATCACTAACGATTCATGAAGTCCCTTCGTTTTTTCTGGTTTGCACGACTTGCGGTTGCGGCTGTTTTGGTGTTTTGGCCGGGAGCGCGTTTGGATGCCCAAGTTCCCGGTCAAGCTCCGCTGATTCAGGAGATCAATGTCCAGTTCGTCGGCCCGACCACGCTCAGTAAGCAACGTGTCCTAGACAATCTGGCGACCAAGCCGGGGGCGCCTTATAATGACCGTCTTGTCGAGGAGGATATCAAGTCTCTCTATGCCACGGGACAGGTCTCCAATGCCCGTATTTTCGCAGAACCAATCACCGGAGGACTAAAGGTGACCGTCCTACTCCAGGGGCGGGCTACCGTGGGCGAGGTGATTATTGAGGGGGCGGATGCCATACCCAACTCCAAGATCCGCAAGGAAATCGCAACCAAGCCGGGCGAACCCCTCAGTGACGAGCGGCTCAACGATGACCGCCAGAAGATCCTCAAGCTTTACGAGGACAAGAATTACACCGACGTGAAGGTCGACACAAAGTCCACGGAGCTTCCCGACAAGAAGATGAAGGTCGCCTTCTTGATCAACGAAGGGCCGAAGCTCGTCATTCGCCGTATCTCCTTCACTGGAAATGATTCGGTACTTCCAAAGGATCTGATGAAGGTTATGAAGACTAAGACGGCCAACCTGCTTTCCTTTCTGACCAAGGCGGGTCGCCTTACTCCATTTCAGATGGACGAAGACAAGGAAGCGATTCGCACACTTTACCAGAGTAAGGGATTTGCAGACATGCGTGTTTCTGATGTCCAGACTACGCCGCTGCCGAACGGCAAGGGTGTCGATCTGGTGATTTCCATATCCGAGGGAACGCAGTACCGGGTAAACAAGCTCGATATCGACGGTGCCACTATCGTGGCTCCTGTTGATCTGGTGCGCTACCTCAAGATGAGGACCGGATCCCTCTACACGCCGGATGGTATGGGTGCTGATCTGAAGAAAATCCGCGATTACTACGGTTCACGAGGCTATGTCGACATGGTCGCCCAACCGCAGATCACACCTGCTGGACAAGGACAGATCGATCTCACGTATCGCATAGATGAAGGAGTTCAGTCGTACGTAAATCTGATCAATGTTCAGGGCAATACGAAGACCAAGGACAAAGTCATCCGCCGCGAATTGGCCGTCCAACCCGGAGGGATCTTCGACACCACGCTGGTCGACGTCAGCAAGACTCGGTTGATGAATCTCAATTACTTTTCGAAAGTCGACACAGTCCCTGTCGACACCTTGGTTCCAGGTCGCAAGGATCTCGACGTCATCGTCGATGAGAAAAAGACCGGATCCTTCAATTTCGGAGCCGGCTTCAGCTCCATCGATAGTTTGGTTGGATTTGCCGAAATGCAGCAGTCCAACTTCGACCTCTTCAACTGGCCCAACTTCACCGGTGCCGGGCAGCGGTTCCGTATCCGCGGACAATACGGTCTGCAGCGTCAGGATTTCACCATGTCACTCACCGAGCCATGGTTCATGGGATACAAGGTCTCCGTGGGCGGCGAGTTCTACTACCACGCCGCAACCTTCCTGAGTCCTGTCTACAGCCAGTCCAACCTCGGCGGAGCACTTCAAGCCCGCAAGGCACTGACTCCCTTCACTGCGCTGCGGGGAGAATACCGACTTGAGAATATTAACATAAACAATTTAACAGGCAATTACGGAAACGGTCAGGGGGTGACTCCGCAACAGCAGCAACAGGGAGCCATTCAGAATGCCGCCAACAACTCCCCCTACACCAAGAGTTGCATCTTACTCGGGATTGATTTTGATAACCGCGACAGTCTCTTCCTTACCCGCAAGGGGCAGTCGATTAACTTGACCGGATTCGTGGCTGGAGGGGGGCTTGGCGGAACGGTACAGGATTACGGTATCTCGCTCGATGCCAAGAAATATTTTTCCCTTCCGTGGGACATGATTCTCCTGACAAAGGGTTCCGTGGGTGTGGTGAATACTTGGGGAAGTGGAACTCAGGGGACAAATACTCCACCGATCTTCGACGAACTCTACCTTGGTGGTGCCAATGACATGCGCGGCTTCGTCTTCAGGGGTGTTGGTCCCAAGGATTTTTACGGAAATCCTGTCGGTGGCAGCACCTCGGTCTATGGAACCGCAGAGTTGACCTTTCCGATCATCCCGCGTCTTCGAGGAGCGATCTTTACAGATTGGGGTTATGTAAACGCCAATGCGTGGGATATCAACCCACAGTCCGTTACCACCGCTGCAAATGGGCAATCTTATACTTCCGGCGGGCTCAACGGCGACGTCGGTATCGGAGCCCGCATCGAGTTGCCAATCGGCCCCATCCGTGTCGATTGGGGTTATCCTGTCATGACCGACTCCTGGAATAGGACAAGCGGCCAGTTCCAATTTAATGTTGGCTACACCTTCTAGTGTTGGCTATAACTGCAACTCAATTCCCAACTCAATCTACATGACATCCATCACCCGTATCTTTTTGCTCGCGGCACTTTTCGTTCTTGGTGGCGCGGGTTTCGCCAACGCACAGGTCAAGTTCGGTACAGTCGACATGAACCGTGTCTTCAGCGAGTATTACAAGACCAAGGATGCTCAGGCCAAGTATGCCGATGCCGAGAAGGCAGCTAATGACGACCTCAATGGACGCGTGGAAACCCTCAAGGCCAGCATGAAGGATATCAGTCAGCTGAATACCGACATCCAGAAACCCGACCTGGCCAAAGATGACGCTGATGCCAAGAAAAAGGATCTGCAAACCAAGGTGGCTGCCGCACGCGCACTCGACAAGGAGATTGCCGACTATCGCAGCTCCAAGCAGAAGGCTCTTCAGGACCAGTTCCTCCGTATGCGCAAGGACATCGTCGACGACATCATGAAGACCGTGAACGATCTCGTGAAGGCCAAGGGCTATGACATCGTGTTTGACAAGTCCGGACTGAGCGCTGGTGCCGTGCCTGTTGTTCTCTATTCCCGGGATGATCTTGATTTCAGTCAGGATGTGATCACGGCACTGAACAAGAACGCCCCGGCTAAGGCAGCCCCTGCCAAATAATCCGGCAACCCCGTTGCGTCGCCTCAGTCACCCATGAGACTGCTGGAATTGGCAGCGCTCGCGGGATTCGAGGCCCCGATGGGTTCGGGCGAGTTGGAAATCACAGGTGTTGCTTCCTTGCAGGAGGCTCGCCCGAGTGACATCACATTCTTCGGAAATCCCCGTTACCTAGCCCAACTCCGCGTCTGCAAAGCTAGTGCAGTTTTTGTTTCCCAAGAGTTCGGGGAGGAGATCGGACCGGTACTCCTGAAAGTTGAGAATCCCTCCGCAGCCTTTGCCTCCGTGGTGGCAGCCTTTGCTCCACCCGAAGTGGTGCCTGAACCCGGCATCCATCCATCGGCCGTCGTCTCTTCTTCAGCAAAATTAGGGGAGCGGGTTTCTGTGGGACCTCAGGTCGTGATAGGAGAGTTGGCCGTGATTGGTTCTGGTTCTGTGATTGGAGCCGGATGCCTCATCGGCAGTAAGGTGCATCTCGGTGAGGGATGTCATTTGCATCCCGGAGCGATCATCCGCGAGCGTTGCATTCTGGGCAACCGCGTCATTCTTCAACCGGGTGCAGTCATCGGATCGTGTGGATTCGGATACGAGTTCAAGGAGGGACGCCATATTAAGATTCCCCAGACCGGCATTGTTGAGATCGGTGATGACGTAGAGATCGGGGCCAATACCACTGTCGACCGCGCCCGCTTCGGACGCACCGTCATCGGCGAGGGGAGCAAGATCGATAATCTGGTACAGATTGCCCACAATGTGCAGATCGGTTCTCACACCATCATCTGCTCCCAAGTCGGGATCTCGGGTAGCACGCGGATCGGGTCCTATGTCACTCTCGCCGGGCAGGTCGGCCTCGCCGGGCATATCGAAATCGGCGACAAGGCCGTGTTAGGAGCCAAGGCCGGCGTCTCCAAGAACGTCCCTGCGGGCTCGATGTTGATCGGCGCCCCTGCCAAGCCGATGAAGGAGTTCAAGCAGACAAACTTCTATATTTCCCAGCTTCACAAACTCTACGACAGGGTTAAGGAGCTCGAAAAGTTGGTGCAAAAGTAAAAGGTGAAAAAGTGGGAAGGTTTCCCCGATACGCCCAGTGTTATCAGTTGGAACCTTTGACTTTTCCACTTTCGTACTTTCCCCCCACTGCTTCGCTCCTATATATTGTGCGAACTTAATCCCAAACCGCCCCTTAGGCCCAATACCTTGTATAACCAGAACGAAAAAGTCGAACCGATCGATGTCGCCGAAGAGATCTCCCGATCCTTCCTCGACTACTCCATGTCGGTCATCATTTCCCGGGCGCTTCCCGATGCTCGCGATGGTCTGAAGCCCTCCCAGCGCCGCATCCTGTTTGCCATGAGCGAGCTCGGGGTCATGCCGACCCGCAAGCATCTCAAGTGCGCCAAGATCGTCGGCGAGACCATGGGTAACTATCACCCCCATGGTGACCAAGCTATCTATCCTACGCTTGTTCACATGGCCCAGACCTGGGCGATGCGCGAAACCCTCATAGAAGGGCAGGGCAACTTCGGTTCCGTCGAGGGTGATCCTCCGGCCTCCATGCGTTATACCGAGGCACGCCTGCGTCCTCTGGGCGCCGTCCTCATGGAGGACATGGATCACGATACGGTCGATTTCGTCCCAAACTACGACGACACCCGCGAGGAGCCGACCGTTTTCCCAGCCTCGATCCCGAACCTTCTCGTCAATGGCGGCACCGGCATCGCTGTCGGCATGGCGACCAATATCCCTCCGCACAACCTCGGTGAGACCATCGACGCCGTTTGCGCCCAAGTCGACAATCCCGACATCACGCTCGACGAGTTGATGAAGCACATCAAGGGGCCCGACTTCCCGACGGGATGCCAGCTTTGCGGAGTCGGAGGTATCAGGCAGTACTTTGAGACAGGGCGCGGCTCCGTGAAGGTCCGCGGTCGCGCAGGAGTCGAGGAGATCAAGGGAGGTCGCGAGCAGATCGTCATCACCGAGATTCCCTACAACGTCAACCGGGCCACACTTGTCGAGCGTATTGCCGGTCTCGTGAACGAGAAGATCATCACCGACATCAGTGCTATCCGCGACGAGTCTGACGAGAACACCCGTGTTGTCATCGAGCTCAAACGGGATGCTATTCCAAAGGTCGTCATCAACAACCTCTACAAGCACACTGCGCTCGAGTCCTCCTTCTCGATCTCAATGCTGGCCATCGACCGAGGTCGTCCGAAGCTCCTTTCGCTCAAGGAGGCCATCGCCTGCTTCATCGAGCACCGCCGCGAGGTCATCCTGCGTCGCACCCGCTTCCTTCTCCGCGAGGCAGAGACCCGTGCCGAGAAGCTTGAGGGCTACCTCATCGCCCTCGCGAATCTCGATAACTTCATCAAGATCATCCGCGATTCCCAGAACCGCGAGGAGGCCCGCACCCGCTTGCTGGCCATCGAGTTCTCCAAGAAAGAGATCGAGAAATTCGGCATCCTTCTCCGTCAGGAGTCCCGGCTTAATGACAAGGGACAATACTGCTTCAGCGAGCCTCAAGCAGACGCCATCCTCGAGTTGCGCCTCTATCAACTCACCGGCCTAGAGCGCGACAAGCTCAATGCCGAGTACCAGCAGCTTCTCTCGACGATCGCCGATCTGGTCGACATCCTGGCCCGCGAGGAGCGAGTCTTTACAATCATCAAGACCGAGCTAAAAGCCATCCGTGACAAGCACGCCGGCCCGCGCCTTACTGAGCTTGTCCCCGAGGAGGGAGAGATCTCCATCGAGGACTTGATCGCCAACGAAGGCTGCATCATCACCGTCACCCATAAGGGCTTCATCAAGCGCACAGCCGTCAGCGCTTACCGCTCACAGAAGCGCGGTGGCAAGGGTGTCATCGGAATGACTACGCGGGAGGCTCAGACCGACGCCGAGGAAGGTGATTTCGTCGAGCATCTCTTCACCGCTAGCACGCATGACTACCTTGTCTTCTTCACGAAGACAGGTCGCTGCTATGTCGAGAGGGTGCACGAGATTCCCGAAATGAGTCGCACGGCCAAGGGACGCTCAATCGCCAACATCCTCAACTTCCAGTCCGGAGAGCAGATCGCTGCCACACTCCGCATCGAGTCGACGACCAGTGGTGGTGCAGGAGGTGTCGAGACCACTTGGAACCCCGAGAAGCACATCTTCTTCGCCACCCGTAGCGGCATCGTGAAGAAGTCGAACCTCGGAGACTTTTCCAACATCCGAAAAGGAGGCATCATTGCGATCGAGATCGAGGAGGGGGATGTCCTTATCTCCGCCGCCATCACCGAAGGCCATGACGAAGTCGTCCTAGTTACCAAGGAGGGCATGAGCATCCGTTTCAGCGAAGAGGAGCTACGCGATCAGGGTCGAAAGACCGTGGGTGTCTGGGGTATCCGTCCCAACAAGGGTGATGAGGTTGTTTCTCTCAGCCTCGTTCGCAACGACTGCACGCTTCTGGTTGCCGGTGAGAACGGTATCGGCAAACGCACCTCCTTCGAAGAATACCGAAAGCAGTCGCGCGGCGGTAAAGGCATCATCACCATGAAGACCGGTGATAAGACCGGATCCGTGGTCGGCGCCCTCTCTGTCACTGATGCGGATGAGATTATGCTGATCACCTCCGGCGGTCAGATGGTCCGCACTCCTGTCGATAAGATCCGAGAGGCTGGACGGAATACGATGGGTGTCATCCTGATCAATCTGCCCGCTGGGGAGAAGTTGCAGGGGATTGCGCCGGTCGTGTCACAAAAAGACGACGAAGTAGCTGAGTAGGTTCGGGATATCAGCGAATAGCTGTGTTGGCCTTCGGTCGCCGTAGAATTACTACGGCTTCCCTTGGCCGCCTATCTCTTCATCCGATCTCCCAATCCTCGGAAAGGTGGAGGCGCCTTGCTATCTCCTCAAAATCCTGGCGCCCCTTTTAGAAAAGGGCGGCTCCTAGCCCCGCAACTAAAATCCCGTCGCCCTAAAAATAAGAGAGGCGCTTCAAAGAGTGCCTTTTACCCCCTTAATTCCTGTTAATTCTTCCCTGTGCTACTGATTCCAATCAGGGCACAAAAAAGCCGCTCCAACCATAGGTGGGAGCGGCTTTTCTTTTGGAAGGAAATCTTTGCGTTATTTCATCAGCAGAGCAGCGCGTGAGCGCTTGATCTCGCGGGTGATTTTGCGGTGCAGGTGAGCGGCAAGGCCGGTCATACGACGGGGAAGGATCTTACCGGCCTCGGTCGTGAACTTGCGAAGGAGGTCGGGGTTCTTAAAGTCGATTGCGTCTGTGGAGACGTCGAGGCGACGGCGGGGCATGCATCGGTTGGCGCGGCGGAAGTTGCGACTGCGCTGTTCTGTCTTTGGTGTGCTCATGTTGGAGAATGGGTTGAAAGAGGCCGTTTACTTGGTCTCGCGATGGAGTGTGTGGCGCTTGAGATTTGGATTGTACTTCTTTTTCTCAAGTCGGCCCGGAGTGTTGAGGCTCTTCTTGTTTCGGGTCGTGATGTAGCGGGAGACGGGCTTGCCTTCGGCAACCGCTTCGGTGCACTCAATGATGATGATGTCGCGTGGCATAAAACAGGAATTGTGGATTTGGTCGGTTTAGCTGGTTTCGGTGGTGTCGTCCTCTTCGCTCTCGGACTCTTCTTCAGTCAGTCCGAACAATGAGGTGATCTGGGGACGAGCACTGTTATGGTGCTGGTTTTTCTCCAAACCTGCCTGGCAATCCACCGTGTAACGGGTGAAAGGCAGAGCCTCGAGTCGCTCGTGTTTGATCGGCTTTTGGCAGAGATCGCAGACTCCGTAAGTTCCATCCTCGACTCTTTTGAGGGCCTCGTCAATCTCGTAAAGCGATCCCTGTTCCTTGGAGAGCATGCTAAGGGCGAAGTCGCGGTCGTAGGCATCGCTACCGGCATCGGCCTGATGCATTCCGAAGGCGGAGGTCTCGGTGCCGGCGTGCAGGTTGTCGCGGGCAACTCCTCTCATGGCATCAAGGAGAGTGTCCTTGAGTTCGAGGAGACGCTGACGCTGCTTGGTCAGGAAGGGGGTGAGTTTTAGGTTCTTGTTGACTTTGGGCTTGATAACAAATTGCTGGGCCAGAACGCGCTCATTGGAAGAGACGGGTGCCTTGGACTTGGAGGACTTCGCTTTACTCTTAACCGAGGGAGCCTTGGAAAGTGTGATCGCCGGTTTCGCAACTTTTTTGGGAGCTGCTTTTTGGCGGGCGGGTTTGGAAATCTTGGAAACCTTCTTCGCTGCGGCTTTCTTGGCAAGCGGCTTTTTGGCTGAGGGCTTTGTGGGCTTGATGACCTTCGGTGCCGGCTTCTTGGCGACCGCTTTGGCAGGAGCTTTCTTCAGCGCTTTCACGGCCTTAGCTGCTGGTTTTGCAGCCTTCATGGAAGCTTTCTTCGGGGCGGCGGCTTTCTTGGCCGGGGCCTTTTTAGCAGGTTTTTTGGATGCCATAACGGGATCGGATGAGAGTGTCTGTTTGGTGTTAGGGGAAAATAGGGGAGGGGCTTGTTATAGCTCACCACGAGATCTCGCAAGAGAAATCTTTTAGGAAACTTAATCCTTCCACTTTCAGAAGATGATCCGCCCAGCAACCAGGAAGGCCAGAAGTCCCAGTCGGATGCTCCAGAGAATGGTGCGGATCCAGTTTGTCGAGACGAGAAGCTCCATGGCCTTAGAGTCGGGACGTTGCTCCAAGAGATGGTGCAGGGGTACCTGAATCAGGAAAGTGCTTGCCCAGATCAGTGCAAGGCAGCCGAACGACCAGAGATAGAGGGGAGTGATTCCTATCGCTATCGGCAATTTTTCACCCGAAGCGACGGAGAGAAGCAGGAGGGCAATCGCTGTTCCCAACTCTACCAGCATCAAGGGGGCCACCACGAAGCCGGTCCTGATGGTATGAGACTGCTCGTACGAGACGAATCCCTCAGCGGGGACCTTCAAAAATAGGGGGTAATGGACGATCTGAACAAACCAGATGATGCCTGTCATCATCGCTGTCGCAAGAAGCTGGGTTAGTAAAAGAGTGCGTGGGGTAAGAGGTTCAAACATCATGCCCGAATCCTAAAGGAAGTGATCGAGGATTGTAGAGAGGAGATGTCTATCCTAGCATGTACGGCTTGCTTCGAGCTCGAGTACAACGAACTGCATTCCCATATCCATGAAACCTCTACCCGGCTTCCGCGATCTCTTTCCTGAGGATTTTGCGCGTCGGAACTATCTGGTAGGCAAATGGCGTGAGACAGCCCGCCGGTACGGATTCGTCGAGTTCGATGGTCCGACACTGGAATCGGCAGAGCTCTATCGGAAGAAAAACAGCGGTGGCGAGATCCTTGGGCAGCTCTATGAGTTCATTGATAAGGGGGAACGCGCCGTGGCCCTTCGTCCCGAGGTAACACCGACGCTGGCCCGGATGATCGCGGCGCGTCACCGTGATTTTCCAAAGCCGATGCGCTGGTTCAATGTCGGCACCTGCTTCCGCTACGAGCGCCAGCAGCGGGGACGCCTGCGAGAGTTCCTTCAGTTCAACTGCGACCTGGTCGGAGACGCCACTTCCGCGGCCGACGCCGAAGTGATTTCCCTGCTTATCGACCTGCTCCGTTCCTTCGGCCTGGGACCTGAGGATTTCGCCATCCGTCTGAGCGACCGCGCTGCATGGCATGATTTCATGACCCTGCATGGAGTGGAGAAGGAAAGGGCCGGTGAGTTCCTAACTATCGTCGACCGGATGGAAAAGATGCCCCCCGAGAAGACCGAGGAACTGCTTGCTCCCTTCGGCGTCACGTCGGCCACTCTGCAGGAGTTTATTGCCCGCGCAGAGATCCCTGTGCTGGCTCCCCTATTGGCCGATCTGGAAGCCCGCGGGCTACGAGACTATGTGCGCCCTGACCTAGGGGTGGTGCGCGGACTCGCCTACTACACCGGAGTCGTCTTTGAGGCCTTCGCGCTACGGGCAGGGCTGCGTGCCATCGCCGGTGGGGGCCGCTACGACCGCCTGCTTGCGGATCTGAGCGACGGATCGGCCGATCTGCCGGCCGTGGGCTTCGGCGTAGGGGATGCCGTCCTGTTGGAGCTTCTCAACGAATGCCCTGCAGCCAAAGCGCAGGAGGAAGCGGCTCTCAAAGCCGATGCGCCTGTACAAATCTATTTAGTGATCGCCGATGAGGCCCATCGCTACAATGCTCTGGCTCTGGCCCAGCAGCTCCGCAGCGAGGGATGGCGTGTCGGTTTTCCTTTGGCTCAGGAAAAAGTTGGCAAGCAGTTTGGATCGGCCGAGGCCCTTCGTGCCTCACATGCCGTCGTAATCGGTGCCGAATGGCCCGAGGTCAAGGTGAAGCGCCTCTCCGACCGCATGGAGCAGGAGCTCGATCATGCAACTCTTGGCATCTGGCTAAGCGAAGAGGAAGGTCGAAACCTGAAACTTGAAACCTGAAGGTCGCACAATCGAAGGGTTCTGCAGCCAGATAGAAGATCGTTCAAAAACACAAAATGATAAAAATTTGATTCCCGAGCATTGAATCCTTTTTCAGGTTTCAGATTTCAGCTTTCATCCCTCTCTTTACTTTTCCCATGCACTACCGTGACTGCCTCTGTGGCGCCCTGCGCCCTTCCGATATTGGACGCGATCTTACCCTGAGTGGTTGGGTGGCTTCACGCCGCGACCATGGAGGCGTTATCTTCATCGACCTACGCGATCGCGACGGCATCACCCAGGTGGTCTTCCGGCCCGAGGTCCACGCGGAGGCTGCCGCAGCTGCACACAGTCTTCGTTCCGAGGATGTGATCACTGTCACGGGCCATGTTACTGCCCGTCTGGCCGGCACCGAGAATCCAAAGCTCCCGACCGGTGCTGTGGAGTTGGTGGCCGCCACTCTCACTGTGCTAAACCGCTCAGAGGTCCCTCCCTTCCCGATGGATGAGCGCATCGCCAACGAGGATCTGCGCCTGACCCATCGCTTCCTCGATCTACGCCGTCCTGCGATGGCTGCGAACCTCCGCCTCCGTCACCGTATCACCAAGTCGATACGCGATGTCCTCGATACGGAGGGCTTCTGGGAGATCGAGACGCCGATTCTCTCCAAGAGCACCCCAGAAGGGGCCCGCGACTTCCTTGTTCCCTCGCGCCTAACTCCCGGTGCTTTCTACGCGTTACCGCAGGCTCCCCAGCAGTACAAGCAGCTCCTGATGGTGGGGGGCGTCGACAAGTACTTCCAGATCGCCCGTTGCTTCCGTGACGAGGATCTCCGTGCCGATCGTCAGCCCGAGTTCACACAGGTCGATATCGAGGCTTCTTTCATCAAGGCGCAGGATCTTCAGGATCTCATCGAGAAAATGTTCCAGCGGATCTTCCGTGAGTCGCGAGGCGTGGAGATTCCCGTGCCATTCCCCCGCATGACCTATGCCAACGCGATGAACCGCTACGGCAGTGACAAGCCCGACACCCGCTTCGGCATGGAGATCGTGGATGCGGGAGACATATTCGCCCAGAGCCAGTTCAAGGTCTTCCGGGGCGCCCTTGATTCAGGCGGCGTCGTTAAGGCGATGAATGCCAAGGGATTTGCCTGCATCACCACCGGCCAGATCGAGGAGCTCACCGAGCTTGCCAAGTCAGCCGGAGCTAAGGGTCTCGCCTTCATCAAGGTCGAGAATGGCGAATGGAAGTCCCCGATCGTAAAATTCTTCAGCGAGGAGGAGAAGGCGGCGCTCTCAGCCCGCCTCGACATGCAGGAAGGAGATCTTGTTCTCTTCGGAGCCGACGTCTGGGAAGGTGCCTGCACGGTGCTTGGGCGTGTCCGCCTGCGTGTTGCCGAAGTCCAGAAGCTTACAGTCGATCCCAATCAGCTCAACTTCCTCTGGGTTGTCGACTTCCCGATGCTCGCCTTCAATGCCGAGGAGAACAAGTGGAACGCCGTCCACCATCCCTTCACTCGCCCCAAGGCCGAGGATCGCGACCTGCTCAAGGATCCGTCGAAGCTCGGAGAGATCCGTGCCGAGGCTTATGATATCGTGCTCAATGGGGTTGAGATCGGCGGAGGTAGCATCCGTATCCATGAGGGGGATCTCCAGGCAGAGACCTTCTCCGTGCTTGGCATCAATGATGTGGAGCAGGAGGAACTTTTCGGCCATCTCCTGCGTGCCTTCCGCCATGGAGCGCCTCCGCATGGTGGCATCGCGCTCGGTTTGGACCGCCTTGTGGCACTCATCGCGGGTGAGGAATCGATCCGCGAAGTCATCGCCTTCCCTAAGAATAACCGCGGCGCCGAACTTCTCACCGGATCGCCGGCCCCGGCCGAGATGAAGCAACTCCGCGAACTCCATATCTCTTCGACAATGAAGCCAAAGCAAACCGTGGTACCTGGAGTTCCTGCAGAAGGAGTCGTCGCCCCCTAATCATCGATCTGCCGATGCAGCCTCAACTCCTCCCAGGTTTCGAGGCGACGGTCGACCGGGTCATCCACGCCCCCGAGCTTCCTGCCCCTCCGGATCAACCGTATCCCTTTGTCTACTACATCACGATTCACAACCGGAGCGACCTGACCATTACGGTGAAGGGGCGCAAGTGGGTCGTCCGAAGCGAGGATGGTCATGTCACGGCCGTCGAAGGAGACGGTGTGGTCGGTTGCTTTCCACGACTCGAGCCGGGCGAGCATTTTTCTTATAATAGCTACCATACCACGGCGGGTCGCGCCCTGGCCGAGGGATCCTATCTGGCAATGACCGAAGCTGGTGAGGCTGTGGTGGCAAGGATTCCTACCTTCCAGCTGATTCCCCCAGAGAGTTAAAATGGAACTCAGGAACTCAGAAAAAAAGCAAAGGCAATTTTAGGTGGGAGTGCTGCAATAGTGGCATTCCATTCCGCTGTTTTTTCATTCCTGAGTTCCTGAGTTCCATATTCATCCCACTGCATTATAAGTAGGACTGATGCGCGCTGCCTTTCATCATACTCACGAGTACGGAGGATTCCGACTGCGTTACGGACATGCCCTTCCTTACGGGGCGAGTCATGTGCCGGGCGGGGTGAATTTCTCGATCTACTCCTCCCACGCCACCTCCTGCACGCTTGTGCTCTTCCGCAAAGGGGAGTCAGCTCCCTATGCGGAGATCCCTTTCCCCCCGGAGTGTAAGATCGGCGATGTGTACACCATGATTGTCTACGATCTGGACTACGAAGAGACAGAATACGGCTTCCGGATGGAAGGACCCTATGATCCGAAGGCCGGAAACCTTTTCGATCCGAAGCGAATTCTGCTCGATCCCTATGCTCGTGAAATCGGTGGACGCGACGTCTGGCTCTCCCAGCCTCCCGAGGATGAGGTCTATCCGCACCGGGCACGGATGCCCTATGAGGATTTCGACTGGGGGCATGACCGCCCGATCAATCTGCCCGTTCAGGATCTGGTAATCTATGAGATGCATGTGCGCGGGTTCACCCGGCATCCTTCCTCAGGTGTCAGGCATCCGGGAACCTACGAGGGGATCATCGAGAAGATCCCTTACCTCCAGTCGATCGGCGTGAATTGCGTCGAGTTGATGCCTGTTTTCGAGTTCGACGAGTACGAGAACAAGAGGATCAATCCCGAGACCGGCAACCGTCTCTGCAACTACTGGGGATACAGCACGGTCGGTTTCTATGCGCCGAAGAGCGGATATGCGGCGACCGGTCACCACGGCAACCAGGTCTCCGAGTTTAAGGGCATGATCAAGGCTCTCCATGCCGCCGGCATCTCCGTGATCCTCGACGTTGTCTTTAATCACACAGCCGAGGGAGATCTGCGCGGGCCTACGATCTCCTTCCGGGGTATCGACAATCAGACCTATTACATGCTCAACCCGGACGGTAGCTACGCGAACTATACCGGCTGCGGCAACACGCTGAACTGCAATCACCCCGTGGTCCGGTCCTTCGTGCTCGATTGCCTGCACTACTGGGTCTCCGAGTTCCATATCGACGGGTTCCGCTTCGATCTTGCCTCTGTGCTGGGCCGCGATCGCAATGGCCATCCTCTTGCCAATCCTCCCCTGCTCGAGGCCCTAGCCCTTGACCCTATCCTGGCGGGCTGCGATCTCATTGCCGAGGCTTGGGATGCAGGCGGACTCTACCAGGTTGGGAACTTTCCCTCCTACGGACGATGGATGGAATGGAACGGCCATTTCCGTGATGCGGCGCGACGTTTCCTGAAAGGGGATTCCGGCGTTGCCGGCGATATGGTGCAGTGCATCCTGGGGTCCCCCGGTCTCTACGCACCATCCGGCAGGAAGCCGACTGCTTCCGTGAATTTCCTAACCTGCCATGACGGCTTCACCCTGCGTGATCTCTTCACGTACAATGACAAGCACAACCTGGCCAACGGAGAGGAAAACCGCGACGGGGCGAATGATAACAACTGCTGGAACTGTGGCGTCGAAGGGGAAACTGACGATCCCGAGGTGAATGCCCTGCGAGCACGGCTCCAGCGCAACGCCATGGCTTTGCTCTTCCTGAGTCAGGGGGTGCCGATGCTCTCCATGGGCGATGAACTCGGCCGCACCCAAAACGGTAACAATAACGCCTACTGCCACGACGAGGAGTGGAACTGGCTCGACTGGACTCAGGAGCAAGAGGGAGGGGACGCTGTAGGACTAAAACGTTTTGTAGGCCTGATGGCCGATTTTCGACGACGGCACAGCCAGTTGCACAGGACTGAATTTTTTACCGGCATGGATGTTCAGGGATGTGGCTATCCCGACATCGGTTGGCATGGAGTGAAGCCGCGCCAGCCTGATTGGGGTTCTGATAGCCGATCGATAGCCTTCATGATCGCCGGCAAAATGGATGAATCCTACGGCCCGGAGACTGACTTCATCTATGCCGCCCTTAATATGTGGCACGAACCCCTTTCTTACGGGCTGCCGAAGCTGCCCTCCGGAATGCGATGGAGTCTTGTGGTTGACACAGCCCGGCCCGCGCCGGACGATTTTTTTGAGCCGGGCTCCGAGCAACTCATCGCCGATCAGTCCTCTATTACTCTAACCGAGCGCTCTGTGATCGTCTTGATCGGCAACAGATCAGGACGGTTGGGGTAGGCTCGCTTATAACTTTGCTTGAAATAATGCCTGCTTAAGGCATTTTCTTCCCTCCCACTATGACACCCTATCGTCCAGTGGCCTAGGACACTCCCCTTTCACGGGAGTAACACGGGTTCGAATCCCGTTAGGGTGGCCAACTTTGTTGGCGATCGCCGTAAGGCGAATTCGAACTCGTAGGGTTTGACTGCCATGCTGCGATCAGCAGCATTTCTCTCTTCCCTAGGGAAACTGCAGAGCCTGCCATTGGCAGGATCATCCCGTTAGGGTGGCCAACTTTGTTGGCGATCGCCGTAAGGCGAATTCGAACTCGTAGGGTTTGACTGCCATGCTGCGATCAGCAGCATTTCTCTTTTTCTGTAGGGAAACTGCAGAGCCTGCTTTAGCAGGATCATCCCGTTAGGGTGGCCAGTTTCTTGGTTAGATGGCGCGAGTGCCTTGACTCAGGGCTAACGTCGGGGAAGATACATGGATGAGTAAGACCCGATTCGGACTTGATCTCCTACGCAGGATGCGGCGCAACCGCGCCACACCCGCCGTGCGTTCGCTGGTCCGAGAGACCGTTTTGCGTCCCGAGGATCTCATTCAACCTCTCTTTGTCCGTGCAGGTGAGGGAGTTCCTGAGCCCGTTGAGTCGATGCCCGGAGTGGTCCGGCATACAGTGGAGTCTCTGATCGAGAAGTGCCGTCACCTGGAGCAGGTCGGAATCAGGGCGATGGCAATTTTTCCTTGCATCGAGGGCTCGAAAAAGAACCCCGAAGGCTCCCATGCCCATGCCGCGGAGAATGTTCTTTTTTTAGCGATTCGTGCGGTGAAAGAGGCCTGCCCGGGCTTAGCCATTGTCGCTGATGTGGCTCTCGATCCCTACACCGACCATGGTCATGACGGGTTGCTGGATGCCCGTGGTGGGGTCGAGAACGATTCCACGGTGGAGGCGCTGAAGAAGTTGGCCGTAGCGCAGGCGGAAGCCGGGGCTGATATCGTCGCCCCCTCTGACATGATGGATGGGCGAGTGAAGGCGATCCGCATGGCACTGGATGCCGCCGGTTTTCATGAGACTGGGATTCTGGCCTATGCTGCCAAATATGCTTCCGCTTACTACGGACCGTTCCGGGATGCGCTGAAGGGTGGCGATGGTCAGTCAACCGGCAAGTTGGACAAACGCGGCTACCAGATGGATCCGGGCAATGTGCGTGAGGCCCTGCATGAGGTGCAACTCGACGAGGAGGAGGGGGCCGACATAGTGATGGTGAAGCCCGCTGGTCCCTACCTCGAT
Source organism: Verrucomicrobiota bacterium (assembly GCA_037127835.1). Lineage (GTDB taxonomy): Bacteria > Verrucomicrobiota > Verrucomicrobiia > Chthoniobacterales > UBA6821 > UBA6821. The sequence continues at coordinate 44,148 of JBAXXS010000001.1, forward strand.
ATTATCCGTGCTGTGCGTGGGCACACACTACTTCCTGTCGCGGCCTATCAGGTCTCCGGCGAATATGCCCAGATCCATGCAGCCGCCCAGTTGGGATGGCTCGACTACGAAGCGACGCGAAATGAATCGCTGCTTGCCATCAAGCGAGCCGGCGCCGACATGATCCTGACCTATTTTGCGGCGGAGGTCGCCGCATCGCTGAAACTATGATCAGAAGCCTGAGTCTTAATTTGGCATCGTTTTCGGCGTTGCTCTGCGGAGTGGTGCTTTTTCTCTCCGGTTGCGCGGACACCCATCATTGCCTGATCGTGAGCGTTCCCGATCAGAAGATGCTCGTGCTGACCGATGGGAAGCCCCTGGCTCTTTACAAGGTCTCGACTTCGAAATACGGGACGGGTGACTATGAGGGAAGCTATGCCACGCCAGTCGGTCATCTTTGCATTCGCAAGAAGATCGGTGAGGGCTCTCCGTTGGGGGCTGTCTTTCATTCGCGCAAACCGACGGGGGAGGTTCTTCCGCCGAATGCTCCCGGACGTGATCCCATTGTGACGCGGATTCTTTGGCTTGATGGTTTGGAAGCGCACAATCGCAATGCATTCGGCCGATGCATCTACATCCATGGCACACCCCAGGAGTCACTCCTCGGTACCCCAGCCAGCTACGGGTGCATCCGGATGCGCTCCATCGATGTCAAAACACTCTACGAACTTGTTGGGACGGGCGCCCAAGTCGTGGTCACTGAAGGGCATCTCAAAGAGACGGGACTTTAAAAAAACCACCGGACCGAGTTGACGCGCTGCTCTTATAAGGCCAGCTTATCGTCTTGAGGTATTTTCCCTATCTATTCGCTCTCTTTTCCTTAATCGGATCCCTTCATGTAGAAGGAGATCAGCCTGCGTTGCCCACCACTTCCGGTGATCCTCACCACGAGATCATCGTCAGCGTTAAGGATCAGAGGTTGCTCCTGAAGACCGATGGCAAGCCACAGGCCATCTATCCTGTCTCAACATCCCGGTTCGGAATCGGCGACCGCATAGGGAGCTATGCAACCCCACTGGGGAAGTTTTTAGTCCGCATGAAGATCGGTATGGGCCAACCGCTCGGTGCCGTCTTCCGGTCGCGCATGACCACCGGTGAGATACTCAAGCCCAATGCCCCGGGCCGTGATCCGATCGTGACACGCATTCTCTGGCTGGAGGGCACGGAACAGGGAAACAGGAATGCCTTCAGCCGCGGGATCTATATCCATGGAACCCCGCAGGAAAATCTGCTCGGACGTCCTGCCAGCTTCGGATGCATCCGGATGCGCTCGGTCGATGTGGCGGTTCTCTGCGACAGGATCTCCACCGGTGCCACCGTACGTATTACGCCGGACCACCTTCCAGCACACGAGTCCCTGCTTGAAAATCTCTTAAATCCCCACGGCCTCGTAGCGTCGCACTCCCGAGTGCCAGAGCACGCGGGCCAACAGATAACAGAGTAGCACCCAGGTCGCCTGGATGAGCATTCCCTGCCAGAGTTGCTGGCCCCTAATCTTTTCCATCAGTACCGCGACCGGGAAGTAGAGCTCGTAGGGGAAGGGGAGTAGTCGCAGGATCGTTCCGGCAACTCCGGGAACCGTGTCGAGAGGGAAGAGTTTCCCACTCAAGAAATACTCGAAGGAGTAGAGGATGAAGACCACTGTTGAGATCTCCAGAATCCAGAAAGCCAGCATTGCTAGGGCATAGGCGATCAGAAACTGAATCGCCCCCGCCATAACAAGGCTCACTGCGAAAATTCCCCAAGTGGATGCATGATCGGGCCAGTGCAGGTATTGACGGTACCACCAGAAGACCGCCACCACCGGCATTAGAGTCACAGCCGTGTAGAGAAGGCGTGATCCGACAAAGATGCAGGAGCGGTAGGCCAGAAAGTCGAACGGCTTGAGCAGGAAGGAACTGAGCTGGCCCTCCCGGATCTCGGCGGCGATCTGCCACTCGTCCTCCGTGGGCGTGATCAGATTGTCGACCAAGAGAATGATGAGGAAGTAAAAGACCATCTGTCCTAAATCATACCCTGCGATCGTACCCGAGGTGCCGCCGAAGATTGCCCGCCAGACAAAGACCGTTCCGAAGAGCGGGATCAAGGCGAAGAGGGAACGGAGAAGGAAATTCCACCGGTAGACAAAGGTGTTTTGAAGGCCGATCGAGAAAATGGCCCGGTATTTATCAAGGATCTGTCGAAACTTCATAGTACGGTTTGAAACGCTTTTACAGAAACCCCATTCACGCTTAAACCTTACTCTATGTCGACCCTCCTTGAATCCATCGCTGCGGCCGAAGCCGCCGGTTCCCTCCTGAAGTCCTCTGCGGAGAACATGCGGACGATGCTCGCGCGCGGATCGTCGCCCCTAGCCGAGGCCGTCATCACGGAGTTGGCGGAAAGCGGACTTTGGGAAGAGCTAAACAACCGCTTCTTCCGCGCCATGGCTTTTGGAACAGGCGGTCTCCGCGGCAAGACGATCGGCGAGGTGATCACGAAGGCAGAAGCCGGCCCGGGTCGTCCGGATGGACGACCCGAGCATGCCTGCATAGGCACGAACGCGATGAATGACTATAATATCTCGCGAGCCACACGCGGGCTTGCCACCTATGTGCGCGGGTGGCATGAGCGTGAGAATCGCCCCGGACGCCCCGCGATCGCGATCAGCTATGACACACGCTTCTTCTCCCGGGAATTCGCCGACCTGGCCGCCAAGGTGATGACTGACCTGGGTTGTGATGCGCTCCTCTTCGAGGGACCACGTTCCACCCCGGAGCTCTCCTTTGCCGTTCGTTACAAGAATGCCGCCGCCGGCATCAACATCACGGCAAGTCACAATCCCCCGGGCTACAACGGCTACAAGGTCTACTTCGATGACGGAGGGCAGGTGGTCTCGCCGCATGACCAAGGAATCATCGATCTGGTGAATGCCGGTGACGATTCCTACGAGGCCCTTCCCGAGGCGCAACGCGGTCGGGTGATCAAGATCGGCCGTGAAATCGATGAGGCTTACATGGAGCGGTTGGAGAAGCTGATCGTTAATCCGGAGCTTTTTCATCGCAAGCCAAAGCTCAAGACCGTCTTCACCCCGCTTCATGGCGTTGGTGGCGTCATCATCGTCCCGATGCTCCATCGCCTCGGTGTCGAGTGCTGGCCGGTTCCCTCCCAGATGGTGCCGGATGGACTTTTCCCCACGGTCAAGTCACCCAACCCCGAGTATCCTGAGGCTCTCAAACTTGGGATGGAACTGGCTGACATCGAGAAAGCCGATCTCGTCCAGGCGACCGACCCCGATGATGACCGTATGGGTGTCGCAGCCCGCGATGCCTCCGGCAAGCTGGTCCTGCTCACAGGCAATCAGATCGGTTCGCTCATGGTCTGGTACCGTCTTAAGAGTCTCTTTGAAAAGGGTATCCTGACCGGGTCCAACCGCGATCATGCCGTCGTGATCAAGAGTCTTGTGACCACGGATCTTCAGAAAGCGATCGCCTTAGGCTTCGGAGTGAAGTGCGTCGAGACGCTGACGGGATTCAAGTATATCGGTGCCAAGCAACGCGCCTACGAGGAGAAACTACCTGCAGAGATCCAGGCCAACTACCGCAACCTCTCCGAGGAGGAGACCCGGGAGGCGCGGCTCAAGGAATCCCTCTTTTTTGTCTTTGGTGGAGAGGAAAGTTACGGCTACAACACCGGCGACTTCGTCCGTGACAAGGATGGCAACGCAGCCGTCATTTGCTTTGCCGAGGTGGCCGCCTTTGCTGCCAGTCAGGGAATCACTGTAGTGACACTGCTCGATCGGATTTACTCGGAATACGGCTTCTACCTTGAGCGGGGAGAATCGCTCACCTTCGACGGAGCCGAAGGTGCTGCGAAGATCAAGAAGCTGGTCGATTCCTATGCCGGCAATCCTCCGGCGGAAATCGCCGGAGCCAAGGTTCTCTCTGTTCTCAACTATGCCACTCAGGATCTCTATGACTCGGAGGGAGAGTTGATTCCGAAGGAGGCGATGATCACTTTCGAAACCGAAAGCGGCTGGAAAGTCACAGTGCGTCCCTCCGGTACCGAGCCGAAGATCAAATACTACCTCTACGCCACCGAGAAGCCGGCTTCCGGCATATTCTCTCCGCAGGAGCTTGCTTCCACTAAACAACACGTCGCGGATGGGTTGGAAAAACTCTGGCAGTGGCTCAAGGCCGATGCCGCGCTGCGCGCAGCCTGATTGGGCATCGGTGATAGGTCATGGGGCATAGGGAAGAAGACGCAAACCATCAACCGAACGGAGCCTCTTTTCTCGCCCAATCTCCCAGCTCCTAATACCTATTCCCTAAATCCCATGCTGGCCTCCACCACCTTTGACATGCCAGGTTACCGGATCATCGCCCACAAGGGGATGGTTCGGGGTATTGTTGTGCGCTCTCCGACCATCGCCCAAGGGATCCTTGGAGGTCTCAAAAGCATCATCGGCGGCCGTATCGGGGCCTACACCGAGATGTGCGAGCAGGGTCGCCAGCATGCCTATGATGCCATGGTCGCTCATGCGGCTGAACTCGGCGCAAACGCCATTATTGGAGTGCGCTACGATGCCTCCGATCTAGGAGCGAATCTCTCTGCAACCGAGGTCCTCTGCTACGGCACCGCTGTAAGTGTGGAACCTCTAGGTGCGTAGCCAAGCTTCCCTAGTCCTTTTGCTTATTTAAGCAGCGGTAACGGGACGCTTCTTGTGTGGTGGTCTGACGGGGTTAGGCTGAATCTGGTTTGAGAGATATTACTGACCCTTTGAGGATTGCTTTCCTTGGTGATTATTTGCCGAGGCTGTGCGGAATTGCAACGTTCACGCACGATCTGTGCGAGTCAATCGCGTCGATTGTCCCGGGTTGGGATTGCTTTGTCGCGGCAGTCAATGACCGCCCTGAAGGCTACGCCTACCCTCCGCGCGTGCGCTTTGAGATCTCGGAGAAGGATTTGAGCTCCTACCGGCGGATGGCAGATCTCCTGAACTTCAACAATACCGACCTGCTCTGCGTACAGCATGAGTTCGGCATCTACGGGGGGGCTGCTGGCGGCCATCTGCTGGCCCTACTGAAGGAGGTTCGGATGCCGGTGGTCACGACCCTTCATACGATCCTCAGCGATCCCGATGCGGCGCAGCGCAGGGTGATGGAGACATTGCTGTCGCGCAGCAGTCGTCTCGTCGTGATGTCCCGCAAGGGGCGTGAGATCCTGAAAGAAACCTACGGGGTCTCCGATGAGAAGGTGGATGTCATTCCACACGGCATACCTGATCTCGACTTTGTGGAATCCAGACTCTGCAAGGAACAGTTTGGTGTGGAAGGACGCCAGGTACTTCTTACCTTCGGTCTCATCGGACCCGGCAAGGGAATTGAGCACGCGATCGAGGCCCTGCCAGAGATCGTCCGAAGACATCCGAATGTCGTGTATCTGGTGCTTGGTGCAACGCATCCGCACCTGATGGCTAGTGAGGGGGAGCGTTATAGATTGAGTCTGGAAAGACTCGTCCAAGAACGCGGCGTCAAGGAGCATGTGATCTTTTACAACCGCTTTGTTTCATCGGATGACTTGAAGGAGTTTGTGGGTGCGACAGACATCTATCTTACACCCTATCCGAACGAAGCGCAGGTTACCTCGGGCACCCTCTCCTATGTCATCGGTGCAGGAAAGGCCATTGTCTCCACTCCCTATTGGCATGCACAGGAATTGCTTGCGGATGGACGAGGCATCCTGGTTCCGTTCCATAATCCCCAGGCCATCGCAGAGGGAGTTTGTGGCTTGCTTGATGACACTGTGCGTATGGAAAAGATCCGCAGGGATGCCTATGCCATGGGGCGAGAAATGATCTGGCCGACTGTTGCCAAACGCTACCTTCAAACCTTCGAGGAGGCCCGACGCGAACGACGGAATGATCCTCAAGTCGTAGTCGACTTCGATCGAAGGAGTGCTCCGCGTGCGGCTTTTGCGGGCTGGACGCTTGCCAGTCGTCCTCTGGAGCTCCCCCCCTTAAGGCTCGACCACATCATCCGCATGAGTGACGGCACGGGGATCTTCCAGCACGCGATTTTCAATGTGCCCAACTTTCACGAGGGCTATTGCACAGATGACAATGCGCGGGCCTACATACTCTGTAATCTGCTCGATGAGATCGGCGCCCAGCCTCCCATGGAGAATCTGGCCGCCCAGTCCACCTGCTATCTTGCTTTTCTGGCCGCGGCTCTTGATCGGAACAGCGGACGCTTCCGTAACTTTATGAGTCACGGGCGCCAATGGCTTGAGGACGCCGGTAGCGAAGACAGCCATGGGCGTGCCTTGTGGGGTCTCGGCTCAGGCGTGGGACGTTCGCGGAATGAGGGTCATCGGAAGCTGGCCGCGCAGATTTTTGAACTCGGGCTTGCCGCTGTTGAAGAATTCACTTCACCCAGAGCTTGGAATTTTGCCCTCCTGGGCATTCACGAGTATCAACGTCGTTTTCCGAACGAGGAAAAGACGAGTCTCCTGCGCGAAGTCCTCGTGGAAAGGCTCATCAAGCTCTGGAAAGAATATTCATCGGAGGACTGGCCCTGGTTTGAGGCGAGTCTCACCTATGATAATGCCCGCTTTTCGCAGGCGATGATCCTCAGCGGCGACTCGATGAACCATGAAGAAGCTCTCGCCATAGGACTCAAATCACTTCGCTGGCTGGCCTCGATCCAGACGACTCAGCGTGGATGCTTTCGTCCCATCGGCAGCAATGGATTCTACCGGCGCGATGGTGAGCGAGCAGATTTCGACCAGCAGCCCCTGGAGGCCCTTGCTATGGTGTCGGCTTCCTGCGAGGCATTGCGGGTAACTGGGGATGCCATCTGGTCACCGGAGGCAAGGCGTTGCTTCGAGTGGTTCCTGGGACGTAATGACCTGGATCTCCCTCTCTACGATTTCAGCACGGGCGGATGCAGTGACGGGCTCCATCACGACAGGGTGAGTGAAAACCAGGGTGCGGAATCCTCACTAGCCTTCCACCTCTCACTCGCGGAAATGAAATCAGCTGAACACATCACCCCCTTCATGCCTCTCCAACCTGTCTCCGCATGATGAACTCCATTAATCTTCGACGCCATGAGGTGGTACTTCTACCCGATAGTGCACGCGTTATTATCCGCCCCTTTATTCCCGAGGATCCCCATCGGATCACCACCATTATAGGTCGCGCGCTTGCCCTGAGTGATGAGGAGGTCGGAAGCGAACTGGATTCCGTCCTGAGTGAGTTCGACTCGCGCCATTTCGATATTGAGTCATTGCTTGAGGGGCACTTTGGAAAAGTGAGTCACCATGTCTTTACTCAGCGGCCGCTTTCCCGTGAGCGTCAGTTACTTATCGGGGCGCTTTTCTCGGGAGAATATGCGCTCGAATCAGCGGCCATCTTCAACCCCTCCATCGTTCCTCATCCTGATCAAGGCGGAGTCCCGGAGGGTGGGCTTCGTTTCATTATGAGCCTGCGAGCCACGGGAGAGGGTCATATCTCCTCCATTGAATTTCGATCAGGAATTATCGCCAACGATGGAGCGATTGCCCTAGATCCCGTCTCACGTTTCGTTACGGTTCCCGAAGTCCTGCCTAATCCCAGCTACTACAAGAAACGTTTCACTATCAAGCTGGCAGAGATGGGTTTCGATGAATGTCATGAGGGTGACGTGCTGCGGAAAACCCATGCCGCCGCGGTGATGGGTGAGCTCTCGGAAAACTTCACGCGTCATGATCTGAACGCGAGGGTGGATGCCGTACGAGTTCAAACCCAGCCCCCGACTCGCGACCTCGACCGGACGCTGGACTGCATCCAATGGTTGGCCGATTCCAATTACGAACTCTGTTTTTCGGACAAGCTCGCAATGAGCGAACGGATCATCTTTCCGGTTTCGTCTAGCGAATCCTCCGGCATTGAGGACGCACGGTTCGTCCGGTTCATCGAGGATGATGGTTCGGTCATGTATTATGCGACGTACACGGCTTATAACGGACGATCCATTCTGCCACAGCTCATCGAAACCAAGGATTTCCTGCACTTCCGCATCCTGACGCTTAACGGAAGTGCCGTGCAGAACAAGGGGATGGCACTTTTTCCCCGCCGCATCAATGGGCGTTACGCCATGCTCTCGCGCCAGGACGATGAGAACCTTTTCATCATGTTCTCGGATAGCCCTCATTACTGGAGCGATCCGCAAGTGATCCTGCGCCCTGCGGAAATGTGGGAGTCGGTGAAGATCGGCAATTGCGGCTCGCCCATCGAGACGGAGGCCGGTTGGCTTGTCATCACACACGGGGTCGGGCCCATGAGGAAATACTGCATAGGTGCCGCCCTGCTCGAGTTGAACGATCCTACGAAGGTGATCGGGCGTCTTCGTGAGCCTCTTCTCTCACCTATCGGAGCTGAACGTGAGGGATATGTCCCCAATGTCGTCTATAGTTGTGGTTCTCTACTTCATGGGCGTGAGCTGATTCTTCCATTTGCCGTGAGCGACCGCGCCTCCGCCGTCGTCAGTGTTCCGTTGGATCCCTTGATTGCGTTGCTGAAGTCCGCTTAGGTAACCATTTATCAGAGGCGCCCTAGACGCTTCTTGCACATTCCCGATCAATGAGGGTAGGGTCTTCCACCTCCGGGGCGTAGCTCAGCTTGGTAGAGCGCTTGGTTTGGGACCAAGAAGTCGCAGGTTCGAATCCTGTCGCCCCGATTTTTCTTTCGACAGGATGAGAACTTCAGTTCGATTGATTCGCTCGCGCCCGCTCGGCTCACCCTAAAGGGCTGTGCTGCCGCACAGTCTATCCATGCCGACCCCTCGGCGATGTATTGCCTGCGCTGTGCGCATTGCTCCTGAGCGAAGCCATTTTTGCAGAGCCCAGCCTGCTGGGATAATCCTGTCGCCCGATTTTTTTACTGCCTCCTACTCTGTTTCTGCTCTGTGCGGATGCACGAAAGCATTTACACGTCCTCCGATTCCTGCGATTTTCCTACCAGAAAGCAATGGCCAGAGACCTCTTCCAGAAGTGCCGAGAGTATAGCGATTCGGCAGATGCCCGAGCCCAGGGATTCTACCCGTATTTCCGCTGCATCGAGCAGAGCTACGGGAACCATGTTGTCTGCGGCGGCGAGGAGAAGATCATGATCGGGTCGAACAACTACCTCGGTCTGGCCCAGGATCCCCGTATCGTTGAGGCGGCCTGCGATGCGACCCGCCAGTTTGGTGCCGGATGCACCGGTTCCCGCCTGCTTAATGGCACAATCTCCCTCCATAATGAACTGGAAGAGGCGTTGGCAGCGTTCCTTGGCCGTGAAAGCGCCCTTCTTTTTTCCACCGGTTTTTTTGCCAATCAGGGTGCTCTTGCCGCTCTGACCGAGGCCGATGATTTCATTCTCTGCGACCGTGAGAACCATGCCTCGATCATCGAAGGTTGCCAGGTAGCCCCGGCAAAGCTGGTTCCCTACCGTCACAACTCTGAGGATGCTCTTCGCAACAGACTCAAGCGCATCCCTGAGGAGTCAGGCCGTCTCATTATCATGGATGGCGTCTTCAGTATGTCCGGTGATATGGCTGACCTGCCGCCGATGGTGAAGGCAGCCAAGGAATATGACGCCATCATGTATGTCGACGAGGCCCATTCACTCGGTGTGGTCGGACCTCAAGGGCGCGGCGTGGTCCATCACTTCGGGGTCAATGACGATGTCGAGATCGTCATGGGGACCTTTTCCAAGTCGTTCGGTTCCATGGGTGGTTTCATCTCCGGTTCGCATGAGATGATCGAGTTCGTAAAGCACAAGGCCCGCTGCTTCATCTTCACTGCCTCGCTCGCTCCAGCCGTGGTCGGTGGAGTCCTCAAGGCCCTCGAAATCATGCAGGCGGAACCGGAGCGCATTGAGATGCTCTGGCGCAACACCCGCAAGATGCATGAAGGGTTCAAGTCGATCGGATTCAAGATCGGCTCGACCCAGAGCCCGATCGTTCCGATCCTTATCGGCAGCGAGGCCAAAGCGTTCGCCTTCGCCCAGCGTCTCTTCGAGGAGGGTGTCTTCGCCATACCCGCTATTTACCCAGCCGTTCGTTATGGTGAGGCGATCGTCCGCACCAGTTTCATGTCGACCCATACGGAGGAGGATCTGGACAAGGTACTCGACATCTTCGCCAAGATTGCGAGAGAACTAGGGACTTTCGATGACCCAGCATACACAGAACCAGGCCGCCGCCGGAACGTTTTCGATTTTGCCCTGCCTCAGCGCGGCGGAGCTGAAGAAGTTCGAGTCGATTCCGGAAATTCTTCACGGAACGGATCCGAGCTTCACGCCGCCGTTTCCCGGTAGTGTCGTCGGCCTTATTGGCCCGAAGTCCGTTTTCTTAAAGAAGCACGGGGAGATTATTCCCCTCATCGCGTACCGCGATGGGAAGCCAGTCGGGCGCATTGCTGCCATTGTCAACCGCTCCCACAACAACTATAGCAAGGACTCAGTCGGCTTTTTCGGATTCTTCGATTTCATCAACGACTCCTCGGTGGCAAAAGCGCTTATCGATGCGGCGGCTAAGATCCTGAAGGAGAAAGGTATGACCATCATGCGTGGTCCTTATAACCCGTCCATCAATGACGATTGTGGGGTGCTGACTGAGGGGAATGACAGGCCGACCTCTGTTTCGATGCCTTGGAATCCCCCTTATTATGCGGAGGTCTACAAGGCAGCGGGCCTGGAGGTCGTCCGCACTCTTGCCGCCTATGATGTTCCGCTGCACAACGATCCTCCTGAGCGAGTGAGCAAGATCGTGAATCGCATTAGAAATCGTAACAGCGTTACAGTGCGGTCCCTCGATATGAAAAATCTGCCGAAGGAAATGGAGATTATTCATCGGCTCTACAACATCACACTGGATCGGAACTGGGGATTCTATCCGATCGCGTTGGATGATTTGCTTCACTCTGCTGATGACCTTAAGGCGATCGCAGATCCCAAGATGATTTTTTTTGTCTGCATGGATGGAAAGGAGGTCGGATTCTCACTCACCCTCCCGAATGTGAACGAGGTGTTCCATGCCTCCCGAGGCCGCAAGGGGATCCTCCGCTTTATGGAGATGGCGCTACGACTACAGATCTGCAAGCCAAAGACCAGTCGACTTTGCGTGTTGGGTGTCGAGCCCGATTATCGCGACAAGGGACTAAGCGCTCTCCTCTTTTATGAGAGCTTCATGGTTTCAAAAGTGAAGCACAGCGTTGTGGAAGTCTCTTGGGTGGAAGCCAACAATGTGGAGATTCTTGAGGCCGCGAAACTCATGGGAGGCCATTGTTCCCGGACCTACGAGATTTTCGAGAAGGCTCTCTAGCCTCTGCAAAGATTCTCCTGATCGAGATCGGGAATCACTTTTTTATGGAACTTCTGCTGACTGGCTCCACGGGATTTGTAGGACGGAATCTGTTGCTTAAGCTTCATCGTGACTCCCGCTGGAGCCGGATCATTCTTCCGGTTCGCGATCTGGAAAAGCTCCGCTCCCAACTTGAGGGTGAGGGGATCTCCGACGAGCGATTCGCCCCCTGCCGTGTCACCGGGGACTTCTGGACGCTCCCTCCGGGTACGTCTCCTGATCTAGTAATCCATGCGGCAGGGCTGCTCTTTGCACGGAGCCGCGAGGAGTATTTTGCAACGAATGTTGAGGGAACCCTGCGCCTGATGGCCCAGTTGCCGAGGACGGCCCGGATCATCGTTCTCTCCTCCCAGGCCGCTGGAGGGCCCACGGCGCGGGGGAAGAATGCGCGCTCGATGGATGACGAGGATCAACCCGTCTCCCTTTATGGTGCATCGAAGCTCACCATGGAGAGGGAACTTCGCAATCGCCTCGGTCGTCGCCTCCTGATCCTGCGCCCACCGATGGTGCTCGGGCCGCGCGATGCTGCCACGCTTCCACTCTTCAAGATGGCTGCCGGTGCCGTGCGGGTTAAGCCGGGCTTCGCTCCGAAGCATTACAGCTGGATCGATGTCGAGGATCTGTGCAACGCGATTCTGGCGGCTGCGCTTATTGCGCCCGCCGACTGGGAAAAGCATGGTCCCTTCTATCTCGGCTCCCTTACCACGATCACTGACCATGAATTAATTGCGACGGCTGCCAAGGCCATCAATGCGCATGGAATTACGCTAGCGCTGCCTCATGCTGCGATCCAACTCGCTTCTCTGGCCATCGACATCGTCTCGGCATGGCGAGCCGCCGCACCCAGCCTGGGGCGTGACCGCGTGCGGGAAATTCTGCCCGACCGCTGGGTCTGCGATTCGGATCCCTTTTCCGAACATTTCGGATGGAGTCCCCGTTTAGAAGGCAACCTTGAGAACACCCTACGCTCCACGGCGGAGTGGTTGAAGAAACAGGGAAAGATCTGAACTGGAAAAACCTGAGTGGGCACTAGAGATCTCGGTTCTTCATTTCACCTTTCAGGTCTCAAGTTTCATCCCTCAACGATCAATTCATACCGGGATCATCCGGTGCCTGGGCGAGCAAATGATGCATCGATCCAAGTTTTTTCATGATCGCCTTCCAGCGCGTGATGCCATCTTCAGTAGTGCTCACAGGGTGCAGCATGTCGGCTGTGGGTTTAAGAAGGTGCCAGGATTGTTCAGCGATCTCTTGCTCGAGTTGTCCTGCCGTCCATCCTGCATAGCCGGTAAAAGCCCTGAGATTCTGATGTTTGTTATGAACGGAGCCGGGAGCGCCATCCTGATCTTCTTCAGCATTCAGTTGGAAAAGATCCTCCTCTCCGAGCGATTGGAAACGCACCCCCGTTTCCTTCCAGAGCAGGCGGGTCAGGATCAGATGCTGCTGTTCCACAGGGCCTCCCTCGAAAACAGGCACGGCGTCTAAATCCATCGGTGACTCAGTTAGTTCCCCCAGGCTCTCATTCCTAGGGCGGTTCAGGATGAAACCCATGGCGCCCTCCTGATCGTGGTGGGTAAGGAAGAGTATGGAACGCCGGAAACTCGGGTCCCGTAGGGACGGAAGAGCTACTAGAAGTAAGCCTGCGTAGTGAGATTCAGCTGGAAGAGGTTGCTTAAGACGCACGGAAGTATTTTCAACCCTCTTGAGGGACAGATCAATCCTGGATGGCGAAGTTGGATGCTGGATACTTGAGGGAGCACTATCGGAGAGTGCTGAAAAAATGTGAAAAGGGTGGCAGATTGTGGGCTGCAATAAAAAAATCAAAAAATCTCTTGCCCCTAAGGACCGGATCAGCTTTTATTCCCACCCTTTTTCGCCGTAAACGGCACTAGGCAGACTCGCGCATTCTTTTTCAACTTTCCTTTTTCACCCTCTCCAAACTCGAACCATGGCCAAAGAAATCACAGGACAGATCAAACTTCAGATCCCAGCCGGACAGGCCAATCCAGCCCCTCCGGTAGGGCCCGCACTTGGTCAGCAGGGTGTCAACATCATGGCCTTCTGTAAGGAGTTCAATGCCGCAACGCAGAAACAGGCCGGCGATATCCTGCCCGTCGTCATCACTGTCTATAAGGACAAATCCTTCACTTTCATCACCAAGCAGCCTCCCTCCGGAGTGCTCCTCAAGAAGGCAGCGGGTATCGCTTCCGGTTCCAAAGAGCCGAACAAGGTCAAGGTGGCCAAGCTCACCAAGAAACAGGTCATGGATCTCGTGAAGATCAAGATGAAGGACATGAATGCCAACAGTGAGGAGGCCGCCTTCCGTACCCTCTGTGGTACCGCCCGCCAGATGGGTATTGAGATAGAAGCATAATTTTTAACAAAAAACCAACCGCAGGAGGTCTTCGGACCGCTTGAACTGCAACACAACATGCAAAACACCCGTAGCAAACGTTATCGCGCCGCCAATGAGCTCGTTGAGCAAGGGCGCAAATATCCTTTGAGCGACGCCCTGAGCGTCCTCAAGAAGATGCCTCCCACCAAGTTCGACCAGACGGTCACCGTCTCGATGCGCCTTGGTGTTGACCCCAAGCAGAGCGACCAGATGGTCCGTGGCACATGCCCTCTGCCCCATGGTAGCGGCAAGAATGTCCGCGTCCTTGTCTTTGCAACGGGTGCAGCCGCTACAGCAGCTCAGGAAGCAGGAGCCGAGTTTGTTGGTTTTGATGATCTTCTCAAGAAAGTCCAAGGCGGATTTTCCGACTTCGATGTCGCCATCGCGACCCCAGCAGCGATGACCGAGGTTCGTAAGCTCGGTAAGGTTCTTGGACCCCGTGGTCTGATGCCTAATCCCAAGACCGGAACGGTCAGCGATGACACCGCCAAGGCTGTTCTAGAAGTGAAGGCTGGTCGCGTCGAGTTTAAGCTCGATAAGAACGGCAACATCGCCGTTCCTGTCGGCAAGTTCTCCTTCAGTGAGTCACAACTTCTCGACAACGGTCGCGCCGTGATCGAGGCGGTTATCAAGTCTCGCCCGGCAACTGCCAAGGGTGCCTATGTCGAGTCTCTGACAATCGCTGCCACGATGTTGCCTGGCATTCTTGTGGATGCAACCCCCTTCCTGAAGAACTAAACCCATCAACGGAACCAGGAACCTAGGACTACTACCATGCGCCCCGAGAAACCAACGATCGTAGAGGACGTCAAGTTACGCCTCAACAACTCTCCCTTCCTCATCGTCGTCGAATACGGCGGGATGAACGTGAATCACTTTGCAGAACTCCGCAACCGCCTCGGTGGCGCCGGAGCCTCGCTGACCGTCATTAAGAACACCTTCCTCCGCCGTTCCATTAAGGACGCCGGTCTGCCTGATTTGGATGCCCACCTAGTAGGTCAGACGGCTTTTGTGGTTGGAGAGAAGGACATCTGCGCCTCCGCAAAGATCCTCAAGACTTTTGCCGCAGAGTTTGAGAAGCCAACGATCCGTGTTGCTATCCTCGATAACTCCATCCTTGAGACCGCTCAGGTGATCGCTCTGGCTGACCTTCCTCCGAAGGAAGTCCTTCAGGCCCAACTCCTCGGTCTTCTACTCAGCCCAGCTACCAAGCTGGTGCGCACGCTCAACGAACCGGGCGCCAGTCTGGCCCGCGTTCTTGCAGCCATGGCCGAGAAGGCTCCAGCTGCCCCTGTCAAAGTGGTGGAAGCCGCCCCTGCTTCAGAAGCTCCAGAAACCCCAGTGGTCGCTGCTGTAGAGGCTCCCGCTGCTCCAGTTGCCGAAGCTGCAGCAGAAGTCCCCGCCGTGGAAGCAGCCCCTACTCCAGAAGCTGCGGAAGCTGCTCCAACGGAGGCCCCGGCCGCCTAGGAAGCAGTCCTTACAGCCCTAATCCCAAACCTTTCAAACAAAATAATTTCTCCCGGCGTACGAAGCCACGACGGGTGAAGGAAACACAACACGATGAACTGTCGGGCCGGCGGCTGCCGGACTCAAATGTCCTGAGGCTTCGGGACGCGACAGCATCAAAATCCAAACAACACCATGTCTGATAACACCGCAATCGTAGAACAGCTCAGTAACCTCACCGTCCTCCAGATCGCCGACCTCGTGAAGGCTCTCGAAGAGAAGTGGGGAGTGAGCGCCGCCGCTCCCGTAGCCGTCGCCGCCGCTGGTGGTGGTGCCGCAGGCGCGCCTGCCGCAGCAGCCGAAGAGAAGACCGCCTTCGACGTGATCCTTAAGGATGTCGGATCCAACAAGATCGGCGTCATCAAGGAGGTCCGCGCCGCAGTCCCAGGACTCGGCCTCGCAGAGGCCAAGGCCCTTGTCGAGAGCGCTCCCAAGGCCATCAAGGAAGGCGCCACCAAGGAAGAGGCCGAGGAGATCAAGAAGAAGATCGAGGCCGCTGGAGCCAAGGTCGAGATCAAGTAGTCTCCGACTACACACGCCATTTATTTCCGTTCATCGTTGTCAACTGGGTTTTCCCGGTTGACACGATGGCCGGAAGGGCGTACAACGAAAAGTTCCACCTGTCCCGAGCCCTGCAACACGGTCACACGACGATTAGTCAATCACATCCCTTCGCCGCCCGCGCTGATTTCCCTGTTTCTTTTGGGGATCCCAAAGCTGGCGGCTCTTTTGCCTACCGTTTTTCCAGTTCCTCCCCGGAGTCCACAACATTCCTACCACTCTCCCTTTTCCGCCGGCGCTAGCCGGCAAAGAAAGGACCGCCATTAAGGCAACCCGTATCGCCACCCAAGATCCTGCACCATGTCTGAAAGAATCAACTTCGGAAAACTCTACGAGGCCATCCAACCGCCCAACCTCATCGAACTGCAGATCAAGTCCTACGAGGAGTTTTTCCAGACAGGCGTCGAGCCCTCCAAGCGAAAGAACGTGGGCCTTCAGGCCGTCTTCCGTGAATTCTTCCCGATCTATGGCTTCGAGGAGAAATCCTCACTTGATTTTGTGAGCTATCACATGGATGAGCCGAAGACCGGTCCTTTTGAGTGCCAGATCGAGGGTGAGACCTACAGCGCTCCCCTCTACGTCACCTTCCGGTACAAAGACGAAAAGTCCACCAAGGAAGAGAAGGTTTACATGGGAGAGATCCCTCTCATGACCAAGTCCGGAACTTTCATGGTCAATGGTGCTGAGCGCGTCGTGGTCAGCCAGCTTCACCGTTCTCCCGGTATCTGCTTTGAGTCCGACATTCACCTCAACGGAAAGTTGCTCTTTGGCTTCCGGATCATTCCCGACCGGGGTTCTTGGACCGAGGTGCAGTTCGACACGAACGACCTTCTCTATGTCTATCTGGACCGTCGCAAGCGCCGTCGTAAGTTCCTTGCGACAACCTTCCTGCGCGCACTTGGCTTCCCTACGGACGAGGAGATTGCCGCTCTCTTCTATAAGATCGAAAGCCTCAAACTATCGGACAAACTCGACGAAGAGGAAATCAGCACCAAGGTTCTGCTCGCCGACGTCCGCGAGGGCGACGCGATTATTGCTCGCGCCTACGAGCCCCTGACTCCCGCCGTCATTCGTGATCTGATCCGCGCCGGGCACAGCTCGGTCAAGGTCATCGACACTAAGGATGACGACACCATCGTCAAGTCTCTGAAGCGCGACCCTGCCCACAGCGAGGAAGAGGCACTTAAGGACATCTACCGCAAGCTCCGTCCCGGCGATCCTCCAACAGTCCAGAATGCCCGCGGCATGCTCAAGCGTCTCTTCTTTGACTCCAAGCGCTACGACCTCGGTCGCGTTGGCCGTCACAAGATCCAGCAGAAGCTCGGCCTTGATCCCAAGATTGATGACCGCGTTCTTCGCAAGGAAGACATCGTTGAGTCGATGCGCTATCTTCTCAAGCTCCGCAAGGGCGACGGGATGCTCGACGATATCGATCACCTCGGCAGTCGCCGTGTCCGTACGGTCGGAGAACTGCTCGCCAACCAGTGCCGCGTAGGACTCTCCCGCACGGAGCGTCTCGTCCGCGAGCGCATGGCTCTCTACGATCCTTCCGTCGATCACATCACGCCTCAGAAGCTTATCAATCCGAAGTCCCTGAGCGCCGTTGTGCGTGATTTCTTCGGCCGTTCCCAGCTGAGCCAGTTCATGGATCAGACGAATCCGCTCTCCGAGCTCACCCACAAGCGCCGTCTCTCGGCTCTTGGGCCTGGAGGTCTCTCCCGTGAGCGCGCTGGATTCGAGGTTCGTGACGTCCATCCGTCCCACTACGGCCGCATCTGCCCGATCGAGACCCCTGAAGGTCCGAACATCGGTTTGATCAGCTCCTTGAGCACGTACGCACGTGTGAACGACTTCGGGTTCATTGAGACCCCGTACCGCAAGATCATCAATGGCAAGGTAACCGACGAGATCGAGTACCTCACCGGTGACCGTGACGAGAACTTCTACATTGCTCAGGCGAATTCACCCCTCGACAGCAAGGGCAAATTCCTCGGCGAGACTGTCTCCTCGCGTTATCGCGGAGACTTCGTCGAGATCGAGCCCGAGAAGATCCAGTACATGGATGTCTCTCCGAAGCAGCTCGTTTCCGTGGCTGCGGGTCTCATTCCCTTCCTCGAGCACGATGACGCAAACCGTGCACTCATGGGCTCGAACATGCAGCGCCAGGGTGTGCCTCTGCTTATCTCCGATGCCCCGATCATCGGGACCGGAATGGAGGGCCGCGTCGCCCGTGATTCCCGTGCGGTGATCGTTTCCGAGTCGAACGGCAAGATCGCTTCCGTGGACTCACTGCGCATCATTGTTACCAAGGATGGCGAGCTTCCCGAGGGAAAGAAAAAGATCAAGGATGATCCCGAGAACGGTGTGCATGTCTATGACCTGCGCAAGTTCATGCGTTCCAACAGCAGTACCTGCATCAACCAGAAGCCCATCGTCAAGAAAGGCCAGGTAATCAAGAAGGGTGACGTGCTTGCAGACGGTCCGAACACGGAGAACGGAGAGCTCGCGCTCGGCCGTAATGTGCTCGTCGCCTTCATGCCCTGGAACGGTTACAACTTCGAGGACGCCATCATGATTTCCGAGCGAGTGGTCAAGGAGGATGTCTACACATCGATCCACATCGACGAGTTCGAGATTGGGGCCCGTGATACAAAGCTTGGACCTGAGGAAATCACTCGTGACATCCCAAATGTCAGCGAGGAAGCCCTTCTGAACCTTGGACCCGACGGCGTTATACGCATCGGTGCCGAAGTGAAGCCCGGTGATATCCTTGTCGGCAAGATCACTCCGAAGAGTGAGACCGAGTTGGCTCCCGAGGAGCGCCTCCTGCGCGCCATCTTCGGTGAGAAGGCTGCCGACGTGAAGGATACCTCCCTCACCGTTCCGTCCGGAACCTACGGCATCGTCATGGATGTGCGCGTCTCCTCCAAGGAGAAGGCCGCCAAGATCAAGATGACCCCGTCCGAGTCGAAGCGTCAGCAGAAGATGATCCAAGACGACAACAAGAAGCGTAAGGAAGAACTCTTCGAGCAGCTCACGGAAGGCCTGGCCAATGTGCTCCTCGGCGAGAAGATCCCGCTCGACGTCGTCAACGGCGAGTCGGGAGAGATCATCATCCCTGCCAACCGCAAGATCACCAAGATGCTCCTGCGCAAGCTTGCCGGCGTCTACAATGTGGTCGAGATCGATCCGAGCCCGATCCGCAACAAGATCCGCGAGATCATCGGACAGTTCGAGCACCGCTTTGCCGACCTTGACAACGAGAAGGAAGAGAATCTCGGCCGCGTCGAGAGCGGTGATGACGTCGATCCCGGCATCATTAAGCAGGTCAAGGTCTTCATCGCCAGCAAGCGCAAGCTCTCTGTCGGTGACAAGATGGCTGGACGCCACGGTAACAAGGGCGTCGTAGCCAAGATCGTTCCTGAAGAGGATATGCCCTTCCTTTCCGACGGTACCCCCGTCGATATCGTGCTCAACCCCCTCGGCGTGCCTAGCCGTATGAACGTCGGTCAGGTTCTCGAAACCCATCTGGGTGTCGCGGCCAAAGCCCTCGGATTCAAGGTTGCCACCCCCGTCTTCGACGGAATTCCTGAGAGCCGCATCCGCGAGTACCTCAAGGAAGCCGGTCAGAAAGAGGGATTCTCCTGGATCCAGGAGAACGGCAAGTCGCAACTCTTCGACGGTCGTACCGGCGAAGCGTTCGATCAGGAGGTCGTTGTTGGCATCATCTACATGCTCAAGCTCGGACACCTCGTGGCCGACAAGATCCACGCCCGTGCCGTCGGTCCCTACTCCCTCGTCACCCAGCAACCGCTCGGTGGAAAGGCTCAGTACGGAGGCCAGCGCTTCGGAGAGATGGAAGTCTGGGCGCTCGAGGCCTATGGCGCCGCTTATACGCTCCAGGAACTGCTCACCGTCAAATCCGACGACGTGCAGGGCCGCACGCGTATCTACGAGAGCATCGTCAAGGGTGACAACTCGCTGGAGGCCGGCATCCCCGAGTCCTTCAACGTGCTCATCAAGGAAATGCAGGGACTCGGACTCGATGTCCGCGTCGGAAAAAAGGACGAAGCCCGTTCCTTCATCGATACCGCCGCTTAAACCAAGCGACCAGGCACACGCGAAGCAGATCATACCACTCACCAAGCCAGCAGCATTCCACTTACCATGAGCGACACAGCACTTGCAGTAGCACCCGACCTTCTGGCGGATCCCATCAAGGCCTCCTTCGACGAGGTCGGGATCACCGTCGCCAATCCGGAGACCATCCGCGGTTGGAGCAAAGGCGAAGTTAAGAATCCGGAGACCATCAATTACCGGACCTTCAAGCCCGAGAAGGGCGGTCTCTTCTGCGAGCGTATCTTCGGTCCCACCCGGGACTGGGAGTGCTCTTGCGGCAAGTACAAGCGCGTCAAGCACAAGAATGTCGTCTGCGACCGTTGCGGCGTCGAGGTTTGCCTGAGCCGTGTCCGTCGTGAGCGCATGGGCCATGTTGATCTGGCCGTGCCTGTCTCCCATATTTGGTTCTACAAGTGCATGCCCTCACGCATCGGTCTCATGCTCGACCTGACCGGACGTCAGCTGGAGCGTGTCATCTATTACGAGGATTACATCGTGATCGATCCAGGCAAGACTCCCTTCGAGAAAGGACAACTCCTGACCGAGACCGAGTACCGCGAGGCCGAGGACCAGTACGGCGAAGATTTCACCGCCGGCATGGGTGCCGAGGCGATCCGCAAGCTGCTTGAGAATCTGGACTTGCTCGAGGAGCAGCAGGCGATCGAAAAGCAGATGACCCAGACCAAGAGCAAGCAGATCCGCAAGAAGCTTGCGAAACGTCTCAAGCTTGTTCAGGGATTCATGGAATCGAAGACACGTCCCGAGTGGATGATCCTGAGTGTTCTGCCCGTCATCCCTCCCGATCTGCGTCCCCTTGTCCCTCTCGAGGGAGGTCGTTTCGCGACATCGGATCTCAATGATCTCTACCGCCGCGTCATCAACCGCAACAACCGTCTTCGCACCCTTCTCCAGCTGAAGACCCCCGAGGTCATTATTCGTAACGAGAAGCGCATGCTCCAGGAAGCCTGCGACGCCCTCTATGATAATGGTCGCCACGGCCGTGCCGTCACCGGCGCCGCCAACCGCCCCCTCAAGTCCCTCAGCGATATGCTTAAGGGCAAGGGAGGCCGCTTCCGTCAGAACCTGCTCGGTAAGCGCGTCGATTACTCCGGTCGTTCGGTCATTGTCATCGGACCCGAGCTCAAGCTCAATCAGTGCGGTCTTCCCAAGAAGATGGCGCTTGTTCTCTTCGAGCCCTTCATCATCCGCCGCTTGAAGGAACTCGGCTACGTGCACACCGTACGCAGCGCGAAAAAGCTCATCGAGCGCCAGACCCCCGAGGTTTGGGACATCCTGGAAGAGGTCACCAAGGGACACGCTGTTCTCCTGAACCGCGCGCCGACTCTCCACCGTCTCTCGATCCAGGCCTTCGAGCCGATCCTGATCGAAGGCGAGGCAATCCGCGTTCACCCGCTCGTTTGTACGGCTTACAATGCCGACTTCGATGGTGATCAGATGGCTGTTCACGTCCCGCTCTCCATCGAGGCTCAGCTTGAGGCTCGAACCCTGATGCTGGCTCCGAACAACATCTTCTCGCCTTCCAGTGGCAAGCCGATCACCAATCCTTCGCAGGATATCCCGCTCGGCTGCTATTACCTCACACAGAATCCGCGCAATGTCAGCACCAAGGATGCAAAATCTTCTGAGGCCCGCCTTCCCCTCTTCGCCGAATCCAGCGAAGTGGAGCTCGCCCTCTCGGAAAAGAGCGTCAAGATCCACACCCGCATCCGCTTTCAGAATCCCAATCGTGGATCAAAGACTGTCTATGGTAACGGGGAGCTCGCTGTCATCGAGACTACGGTAGGCCGCGTCCTCTTCAACCAGATCTGGCCTAGTGAGCTTGGCTTCTACAACAAGGTAGCTGGCAAGAAGCAGCTCTCCGACATCATCTGGAACTGCTACAAGGCCGTCGGTCAGGCCCGTACCGTCGAGACTCTGGACAAGCTCAAGGAACTCGGTTTCCGCGAGGCGACCCGCGCCGGTGCCTCCATCGGTATCAACGACATGATCATTCCGAAGGAGAAGGCTGTTCTCATCGAGAGTGCTCAGAAGCAGATCGCCGAAGTTCAGAAACAGTACCGCCGTGGAATCATCACCGACGGTGAGCGCAAGAACAAGGTGCAGGACATCTGGACCCACACCGGTGAAGAGATCGCCAACGCTCTCTTCCGCACGCTCGAGCATAACGACGGACGCCCAGAGGCCAATCCCGTCTTCATGATGGTCGACTCCGGTGCCCGAGGCAACCGTACGCAGGTCAAGCAGTTGGCCGGCATGCGCGGACTCATGGCCAAGCCATCCGGCGAGATCATTGAGCGCCCGATTCTTTCGAACTTCCGAGAAGGTCTCTCCGTGCTCGAGTACTTCATCTCGACCCACGGCGCACGTAAGGGACTTGCCGACACGGCTCTCAAGACCGCCGATTCCGGGTACCTCACCCGTAAGTTGGTCGATGCCGCCCAGGACGTTATCATCACCAGCGAGGATTGCGGCACTGTCAACGGCATCGTTGTCCGCCCGATCTACGAGGGTGACGAGGAAGTCGTTTCCTTGGCCACACGCATCATCGGCCGCGTCAGTTGCGAGACAGTCAAGGATTCCATTAACAATTCCGTGATCATCAAGGCCAACCATCTTATCGATGAAGAGATCGCAGCCGCACTCGACAAGGTCGGCCACGAACAGCTCAAGATCCGCTCCGTGCTCACCTGTGAGAACAAGCGCGGCGTCTGCGCCAAGTGCTACGGTAGGAATCTCGCAAACGGTCTGATGATCGGTCTCGGTGAAGCTGTCGGCATCATCGCCGCGCAGTCGATCGGTGAGCCGGGAACCCAGCTCACGATGCGTACCTTCCACGTCGGCGGAACAGCCAGTCAGACCTTCAAGCAACCGATCATCAAGGCAAAGAACGACGGTGTTCTCCGTTACAGCGATCTTCGTGCAGTCAAGGCACTGGACGGCACCTTCATTGTGCTCTCTAAGAACGGCACCGTGGGTGTCCACGGCAAGGACGGCCGCGAGCTTGAGAGTTACCCCGTGGTGCTCGGCTCCGTGTTCTCGATCGCCGATGGTGGAACCGTCAAGAAGGGGGAAACCTTTGTCCAATGGGATCCGTACAACGTCCCTGTCATTACCGAGAAGTCAGGTAAGATCGAATTCCGCGACATGATTGCCGGCGTCACCATCCGCAAGGAGGTTGACGACGAGACCGGCGTCATGGGCACAGTGCTTATCGAGCATAAAGATGATCTCCATCCGCAGATCATCATCGTTGATGACAAGAAGGAGATTGTAGCCAGCTATTCCATCCCTGCCGGGGCTCACCTTGAGTGCAAGGAAGGCGAAAAAGTACAGGCAGGTCAGCGTCTGGCCAAGACACCGCGTAAGATCGCCAAGACCAAGGATATCACCGGCGGTCTACCTCGTGTGGCCGAGCTCTTCGAGGCTCGTCGTCCAAAGGAAGCTTGCGAGATCGCCCGCATCGACGGAGTCGTCGACATCGGGGGCACTGTTCGTGGCAAGCGTAAGCTCATCGTCCGTGATCCGCAGACCGGATCCGAAGAAGAGCACCTCATTCCTCTCTCCAAGCATATCATCGCCTTCAAGGGTGACTTCGTGAAGAAGGGACAGCAACTCACCGAAGGTCCTGTCGTTCCTCACGAGATCCTCGATGTCTGCGGACCCCAGGAGCTTCAGGAGCACCTGCTCAATGAAGTCCAGGAGGTCTACCGTCTTCAGGGCGTTGAGATCAATGACAAGCACATCGAGATCATTGTCCGCCAGATGCTCCGCAAGGTTAAGATTACCGATCAGGGCGACACCATGTTGCTCTGGGGCGATCAGATCGACCGCCTCGAGTTCGAGGGCGAGAACGAGCGCGTCAGCTCCAAGGGTGGAAAGCCCGCGGAAGCCGCCCCGGTCCTTCTGGGTATCACCAAGGCCTCACTCGAGACCGACAGCTTCATCTCCGCCGCATCCTTCCAGGACACAACGCGCGTTCTTACCGAAGCTGCAACCCTCGGCAAGTCTGACAGACTTCGCGGATTCAAGGAGAATGTCATTATGGGTCACCTCATCCCTGCGGGAACAGGCTTCAAGTCGAACCGCAACTTTGATCTGGTCCACCTCGGAGAACCCTCCCTCTTTGAGGGTGATGAGGAAGCCGAAGAAGCCTCCCTGTAATCAATTAATCAGCAACAAAGCCCTAAAAACCACGCATTCCCATGTCCGTAGAAGCAATGACCGAACTCCTCGAAGCCGGTGTCCATTATGGTCACCAGACAAAGCGCTGGAATCCCCGCATGCGGGATTTCATCCTTGAGGAGAAAAATTCCATCCACATCATCGACCTTTCCAAGACGGTAGAGCAGCTCACCAAGGCTGGAGAATTCCTCGCCGACATCTCGGGACGCGGCGGTAAGATCCTCTTTGTAGGCTGCAAAAAGCAGGCCCAAGAGGCAGTGAAAGAGGCTGCGCAGGCCTGTGGGCAGTATTATGTCAACCAGCGTTGGCTTGGCGGCACCCTTACCAACCTAGTCACCATTCGCAAGAGCGTCTCCAAGCTCCGTGACTTTGAGGCCCTCGAAAAGAGTGCCGGATTCAATAAGATCAACAAGGCAGAGGCCTCTGCTCTGCGTCGCGAAGCCACCCGCATCCGCCACAATCTCGAGGGAGTCCTCGACATGGATAAGCAGCCTGATGTCATCGTCATCATCGACACCGTCAAAGAGACGATTGCGGTCGCCGAGGCACGACGTCTGGGCATCCCCATCGTGGCCATTGTCGACTCCAACAGCAACCCTGAGGAGATCAACTATCCCATCGCTGGTAACGACGACGCGATCCGCGCAATCCGCATCATTCTTCAAAAGCTGGTCGACGTGATCGCCAAGTCCCGTGTTGGTGCCCGAGCCCCTATCGTTGCTCCCACTGAGACCGAAGAGCTTGTTGCCGTGGCTGAATAAGTCAGGACCGAAGCAACTCGTTTACCTTTACCAACCGTTCCTAGATTAACCGCTTATAACAATGGCTGATATCACACCAGCAATCGTCAAGGCTCTCCGCGAGAAGACCAACGCCGGCATGATGGACTGCAAACGCGCGCTCACCGAGGCGGGCGGCGACATCGAGAAGGCCGAGTCTCTCCTCCGTCAGAAGGGCATTGCTAGCGCCGGCAAGAAGGCCTCCCGCCATGCCAAGGAGGGAGCAGTCGTTGCGTTCATCCAGCCAAATGGCAAGGTGGGCGTGCTTGTTGAGATTAACTGCGAGACCGACTTTGTTGCCAAGAACGAGATCTTCACTAGTTTTACCAAGGAAATCAGCGAGGAGATCGCTTCAGCCAAGGCTGAGACCGTCGAGAGCCTACTCGAGGCGCCCACATCCTCCGGAGTACTTTTCAAGGATGCGATTGCTTCCAAGATTGCCGCCCTCGGCGAGAACATGGTCATCCGCCGTTTTGCCCGCTTCCAGATAGGACAGGGCAACGGGGGTCTTGTTGCATCCTACATCCATCTTCAGGGCAAGGTGGGCGTGCTTGTGGAGATAAGCTGCGGCTTGGAAGCAACGGCTCAGCACGAGGGATTCCGTGATTTCGTGAAGGACATCACCCTTCAGATCGCCGCTGCTCATCCCACCTGCGTCTCCCGCGATGAGGTGGATGCATCTCTTGTGGCTTCAGAGCGCGAAATCTACAAGGCACAGGTCGCCGGCAAGCCCGAGAACATCGTTGAGAAGATCGTCGACGGGAAGATGGACAAGTTCTACAGCACCACGTGTCTCCTCGAGCAGGCTTGCATCAAGAACCCTGACATCAGTGTTAAGGATCTCATGGCTACCAAGGAGAAGGAACTGAGCGACAAGATCGTGATCAGCCGCTTTGTCCGCTACGGCTTGGGTGAAGAGTCGGGCGAGGCCCCTCTCGAAGAACAGGCATAAAAACGCGCTTTTAGATCCGTTTTTCCCTTTTGAGGGATCACCTTCTATGACACTTGCAAGCCTCCTCTCTGAGGAACTGATCATCCCCGAGATGGTTGCCACTGATCGGTGGAAGGCTATCGAGGAGATCGTGAACCGGCTTGTCGAGGAGGGCCAATTGAACGTTGCTCACAGGGATGAGGCGGTCGCCTCATTGCGTCACCGCGAAGAAACGATGAGCACCGGGATCGGTTTCGGGATTGCCATTCCTCATGCCAGTTGCGACGCCGTCCCTGAGGTGACTGCCTGCTTCGGTCGCTCCAAGACCGGGATCGATTTTGAGTCGCTCGACAACAAGCCCGTGCACTTCATTGTTCTTTTCCTGGTGCCGAAGGATCAATTTCAGACGCACCTCAGAACCTTGGCTGCTATTGCCAAGTTCCTAAATGATCCTGCCGTGCGTACCGAATTGAGGGAGGCTGGCGACGCCAAGGCGATCCTTTCAGTGTTCGATCGGAAGACGCAGTAGACGTTCTTGTCAGCTGGGCTGACAGCGAAGGATGAGACCTGAAACTTGAAACCTGAAAAGAATCTGGGATCACTGGGATCTTCTAAGTTCCACCTCAAGACCTCTTAGGCGAAGTAACTTCCTCCTAAAATCCATTCCGGCTAGAATCTTTTCATATCTGCTGCCTGATCGTTGTGATCTGAATTCAGAACCTTCAGCTTTCAGGTCTCAAGTTTCATCCCTCTCTTTTCCCATGTCCCTCCTCTCCACTCTCACCGACCGAGCGGCAGCGGCACTGCGTGCTGCAGGAATCGATGACTCGCTTGCAGTCGTGACTCCTGCTGCCGACACACGCTTTGGGGATTTTCAGACCAATGCGGCGATGGTAGCCGCTAAGGCATTGAAGAAGAATCCACGTGAAGTGGCGGCCTCCATCCTTGCTCAACTGAAAGTTGAGGATCTCTGCGAACCGCCGACGGTAGCCGGTGCAGGATTCATCAATTTCAAGATGCTCGACAGGGCCCTTTCCGAGGCCGTGAATCTCGTCCGGAACGACAAGCATCTCGGTGTCGAATCACTGCAGAAGCCGAAAAACATTATCATCGATTTCAGCTCGCCGAATGTTGCCAAGCCGATGCATGTAGGCCACATCCGCAGCACGATCCTGGGGGACTCCCTCGCCCGAATCGCCAGTCATCTCGGTCACCACGTCATTACTGACAACCATATCGGCGACTGGGGCACCCAGTTCGGGAAGGTGATCTACGGCTGGAAGCACCTGCTCAACCGCGAGGCTCTGGATCAGACTCCGATTGATGAACTCGTCAGACTTTACCGCGAGGTCAATGCGTTGGAGGAGAATGACCCTGCTCTGAAGGAAATTGTCCGCCATGAGTTGGTGAAGCTCCAGCAGGGTGATGTCGAGAACCTCGAGATCTGGAAGCAAGCTGTTGCCCTCTCATGGAAGGAATTTGAGCGTCTCTACGGACTCCTCGACATCACCTTCGACGAGCGTCTCGGAGAGAGCTTCTACAACAACGCCCTCGCTCCCTTGGTGGACCGCTTGCTTGCAGGGGGCATCGCACAAGTCAGCGAAGGAGCCGTCTGTATTTTTTTCCCCGATATTCCCGCACTGGAGGAGAGGCCGTGTCTGATACGCAAGAGTGACGGAGGCTTCCTCTACGGCACTACTGATCTGGCCACCCTCGAGTACCGGGAGCAGCGCTGGAAGCCCGATGCCGTGTGGTATGTCACGGGAGCACCGCAGCAGCTTCATTTCGAGCAGGTCTTTGCGGCAGGGCGCAGGATGGGTATCACGACAGATCTCCGTCACATCGCTTTCGGCAGCATTCTAGGGCAGGACCGCAAGATGATGAAGACCCGCTCCGGCGAGAATGTCGAACTGGGGGGACTTCTTCACGAGGCGATGGAGCGTGCCCTCGCGGTCGTTGTAGAGAAGAACCCTGATCTTCCGAAGGCCGAGCAGGAGGAGATTGCCCGCCTCATCGGCCTCGGTGCCGTGAAATATGCTGATCTGATGCAGCACCGGCTTACCGACTACGTCTTCTCCTGGGAGAAGATGCTTTCCTTCCAGGGGAATACTGCCCCCTACCTTCAGAATGCCTATGTCCGCATCCGCTCTATCTTCAGGAAGGCAGAGGCCGAGGGGATCTCCTTGGAGTCAGCTCCCATTGTCATTGCCGACCCAGCTGAACGTGCCCTCGCTCTCCAGATCCTCAAGTTTGGAGAGGTGCTGCATGCCGTTCTGGATGACCAGCGTCCGAACCTTCTCTGTCTCTATCTCTACGAACTAGCGAATGCCTTCCACAGCTTCTATGAGGCGTGTCCAATCCTAAAATCGGAGGATCCAGTCCGCTCTTCCAGACTGGCGTTGTCTGGAATCACGGCAGAACTACTGAAATCTGGCCTTTCTCTGCTGGGGATCGGTGTCCCCGAGCGGATGTAGAAGCTAGGGCTTGGTCCTTTGCGCCACAGTGGCGTTGGCCTGCGCTTGTAACGCCGAGTGCCGAATCGAGATCTTGGGAAAGATCGAGATAGACTGTTCCCAGCCTGAAAGGCGAAACGAGTGGGAACGAGTGAGTCAAAAGCACGGATCCAAGTCACTGGGAAGTGGCGCGGAAGATTGCCGGAGGCAACCCACAGGGTGGATCAGCTTTGCGGGAGCAAAGAGCCATCAATAGCCTGTGCGAAGCACAGCCCCGAAGGGGTGAGGTCGTCGGGAGACGGCGAAGCAATAGGAATTAGAAATCAGCGGCGCTTGGCTTCCTAACTCTGGCATCAAATTACTGTCGCCCTTACCGAGGACAGGCAGGCAGCTAGGACACTCTGTGTCTGCTGATGGTGCTAGGGTGGAGTCGAACCATGAATGGTAATCTATTCGCTTCTCGTCACGCATAGAGCGTTCCGTTAATTGTCTGACACACGCACTATGCCTGCCCCACAAGTCATCCTGGATTTGGTAGCCCGCTTTGTGGAGCACAAGGAGACCTACAAGTCCTCCTCCTATAATGAAACCCAAGTCAGGAGGGATTTTATCGACCCCTTTTTTCGAGAGCTTGGATGGGATGTGGATAACAGTGCGGGATATGCCGAGGCCTACCGTGATGTTGTCCATGAAGACAGCGTGAAGGTTTCTGGCGCTACCAAGGCACCTGATTACGGGTTCCGTATTGGAGGCCAGCGGAAGTTCTTCCTTGAGGCCAAGAAACCGAGCATCAGTATCAAGAATGATGTCGGACCAGCCTATCAACTTCGACGTTATGCTTGGAGTGCGAAGCTGCCGCTCTCCGTCCTCACAGACTTTGAGGAATTTGCCGTCTATGACTGCAATAAGAAACCACTTTCGAGCGATGCGGCAAGCAAGGGACGCATCCTCTACTTCACCTTTGATCAATACGCGGAGAAGTGGGATGAGATCGCTGGAGTCTTCTCCAAGGAAGCAGTCCTAAAAGGTTCCTTCGACAAGTTTGCCGTCACTGCCAAGGGAAAGCGCGGCACCACTGCCGTCGATGAGGAGTTCCTGGCCACTATCGAGGAGTGGCGTGCAGACCTTGCCCGCAACCTTGCTATCCGAAATCCCCTACTGACCCAGCGGGAGTTAAACTTTTCTGTCCAGCGGGTCATCGACCGCATCATTTTCTTGCGTATCTGTGAGGATCGCGGGATCGAGGATTACGGGCGACTGCGTCTCGCCACAGAGGAGAAGGGAGCCATCTATCCGCGCCTTGTTCAGCTCTTCAAACAAGCTGACGAACGGTATAACTCGGGCCTGTTCCACTTCAATGAGGAGAAGGGCAGGAATGAGTCACCTGACTCACTCACGCCAGAACTTCAGGTTGATGATAGCACCCTCAAAAAGATCATTCGAGGTCTCTACTACCCTGAGAGCCCCTACGAGTTCCGGGTTCTAAGTGCTGATATTCTCGGGTCGGTCTACGAGCAATTCCTTGGGAAGGTCATCCGACTTACCGAGTCTCATCAGGCAAAAATCGAGGAAAAGCCCGAGGTCAAAAAAGCAGGAGGCGTCTACTACACCCCCACCTACATCGTTGATTATATTGTCAAGCAGACAGTGGGACCACTGCTTGAGGGGAGGACCCCGAAGCAGATTGAGAAGGTACACATCCTCGATCCTGCCTGCGGATCGGGCTCCTTTCTGATCGGGGCCTATCAGTTTCTACTCGACTGGTACCAACGCTACTACACTGAGAATGAGCCTGAGATATTAGCTAAAGGAAAGACCCCTCAGATCGTGGCCTCTCCGGGCGGCGGCTACGAACTTACGATCCCCGAGCGCAAGCGCATCCTCACCACCCATCTGTATGGCGTCGATCTCGACTCTCAGGCTGTAGAAGTCACGAAGCTCTCACTACTTCTCAAGGTGCTGGAAGGAGAGACCGCCCAGAGACTGCAACGGGAGCTCATCCAAGAGCGCGTTCTGCCCGACCTGAATGATAATATCAAATGTGGTAACTCCCTCATAGCCTCCGACTACTATACCCAGCCGGGATTGCCTGCAATGGACACTGAGGATCATTTGCGGATCAATGTCTTTGACTGGGATGGAAAGGATGGATTCCCCGAAATCATGAAATCGGGCGGCTTCGATGCCGTAATTGGGAATCCGCCGTATGGGGCATACCTTCAGTCAGAGGATAAAAATTATCTAGGGTCTTATGTAGTTGACGGGGTGCTGATGGGGGATAACCCCTTGATCAGCAATGAAGAACAGATATTCAAAAGGTGCGCGCGTTTCTGAGGCCCGA
>JBAXXS010000002.1:0-54620 GCA_037127835.1 Verrucomicrobiota bacterium
CGAGACCCTCCCTGTAACCTCAATAGAAGTGTAATACGCATTTTGCATACAAGTTGTGTAAATTGCATGCAAACCAATAGGGAGAAAGCCCACAGGGGTGATTAGTCTAACTGGCTGCCAATTGCCGAAAATCGGATTCACTCGCCAACTTCTGGCCTGATCAGGTGTGATACTCGACACTTCAGGACTGCTGTTCAGAGAGACAGGCCACTGCATCCCCTCGGGATTTCACTTTATAGAGAACCAAGGGTTCAATATCCCCATTCAATTCCTTGCTTCAGCAGCCATGGGGACATTCTTGGGGAATGATCTGAAGCCATCTCCCATGTAGGATGGCAGGAGAGAGGGGACTCTGATCTCACAGGGATCCGTAACGTATGCGTAGCAACGGCCGGGCTAGCCAAAGGGATTAAAGGGATGGTAAGAAGAAGTCTTTTACTCAGGTTTCAGGTTTGCTTGCCCCCTATCCCCAATACCCTATTTCCCCATGACTCCCCACGAACAGGCACGTCGGATCGTTGACTATGAAGCCCGTCGGGATGCGGCTGGTCACTTGAAAGTTTATCATCTTCCCTCCGGAGACGGGGGAGGGGAGCGCGAGGTCGCCGGGATCAATGATCGCTATCACCCGGAGGCACTCGATGCGATAGAGAAGCTGATCGCTGCGGAAAAGTACGAGGAGGCGGAGGATGCAGCGGCCGATCATATACGCCATTATACGGACCCCGTGGCGATGCTCTCCGAACTGCCTGCCGTGCAATTCGCCCTGCGGGATGCCGCCTTCAACCGGGGGCCGACCGGTGCGGTGAAGATCCTGCAAGATGCCCTCGGGCTTCCCGCTGACGGGATCGCCGGCCCGAAGACCAAGGAAGCACTGCATGTGGCGGAGAAGAATCCCGCAAAACTGCTCGAAGATCTGCGTGCCTCGCGCGAGAGCTATGAGCGCCGAACGCGCGACGAATCCTCGAAGTTTTGGAACGGGCTTGCCAACCGCTGGGACCGCCAGCACGCCGACAGTCTCTCGATGCTTGCATAGGGGGATGATAAAATAATTATGGCTCCTCGCTGTTTTCAGTGGCTAAGAGGGAAGACAGAGAAAAAATATGGAACTCAGAATACCGAGCCTCGGGAGAGGCTGGGATAGACTACCGAAGGTAGCCCAAAAGTGGGGCGAGCGAATCAAACAAAGGAACATATGTTTCCTGAGTTGGCTTGCCTGGCCGTTGCTTGCCTCGCCGCCTCCTGACGGCCTCGTCCTTCGGACTGCTGCGCAGGCTACATCGTGCCTCCCGGCACTCGATGTTCGCAGCCGTTGCATCTGAGTTCCCTATTCAAAAAACCCTGTTTGGTTCTTCTAAATCCTTTTCCAAACCAAAGGCCTAGGCGCTGATTGTTTTCGATCCAGCAGATTCACCCATTCCAAATAGCGGAGAGCCATAATTATTCTTGTCTAGGATTGAGTTCCCACTTATTTAAAAATGTTTTATTAGTAGTAACCCCCTATTCCCTAGTTCTCATGTCCACATTCACTAATTTGTTCCGAGGTCGCGACGGCCGAAACCTTCTTGTCACTTTCCTCCTAGTCACGTCGCTCTTTTTTGTCTGGGGATTCTGTAATGGCCTTCTGGATATCCTGAACAAGCACTTTCAGAACACACTGCATATCAGCAAATTCCAGTCCGGATTTGTTCAGTCGGCCAATTTCATTGCCTACTTCCTGATGGCCATCCCGGCGGGCTTGCTAGCTAAAAAGTTTGGTTATAAAGTAGGAATTCTCATCGGTTTGGGTCTGATTGCAGCCGGGGCTTTCTGGTTCATTCCTGCTGTCCAGATCGGTGCCTACTGGGCATTCCTACTGGGCATTTTCATCATTGCCTCCGGCATGACCACTCTGGAAACCTTGGCAAATCCGTATGCCACGGTTCTTGGTCCAACGGAGACAGGGGCCCTCCGCATCAATATGGCCCAGACGCTCAATGGTGTGGGAACCACGCTTGGACCCTTGATTGGAGGATGTTTTGTCTTTGCGGATCATGCCGCCGGGGCCGGAGAGAATGAAGGGCTCTCCACGCCCTACATAGGCATCGGAGTCCTGGTCCTGGTTATCTTTGTCGCTTTCCTTCTGGCCTATGTGCCCGACATCCATGCCGAGGAGGAGAATCCCCTGGAGGCATCGGGTCAGGCATCCGTGCCTCTTATCAAAAGGAAGCACTTCTTGGGCGGTGTCGCTGCCCAGTTTCTTTATATCGCCGCTCAAGTCGGCATTATGAGTTTCATCATTAACTACGTCGTGGAAAATGTCCCCGGTACCACCGACAAGGCCGGCACACAGTGGTTCGGCCTCGGGATGTTTATCTTCCTCATCGGTCGCCTCTGCGGAAGCGCTGTTGTCGGTGTGGCCAAGCCACAGTCGGTGCTGGCCGTCTATGCCGTCATCAACGTGCTACTCACCGCAGTCGTGATTCTGGGGCTCGGAAAGATCAGCCTTGTTGCCCTGTTGGCGATCTTCTTCTTCATGTCGATCATGTTCCCGACGATTTTCGCCCTCGGCATCCATGGGCTTGGTGAACATACCAAGATCGGCTCCTCGCTGATCGTCATGGCGATCGTCGGTGGAGCAATTGCTCCCCCTCTCATGGGACGGATCGCCGATCTCTCCAACATGAGGATGGGTTTCTTTATACCGCTTGTCTGCTTTGCCCTGATAGCCCTCTACGGCCTTTTCTGGGAGCGACTCAGCGGCCATAAGGGAAAGGTCGCCGTGACGGCCGGCGGGCATTAATCCCTACCCGTAACAAGCGGGAGGTCATGCGAACGCCCACGAATCCCCCTAGGTGTTCAGATATCGAGAGCGAGGAAGTCGCGGACGAAGGCATTGGATTTGCCTGAACGGATTTCCTCCGGCGTGCCTATTTTTTGGATGCTGCCCTTGTCAAAGATCACGACGCGATTGGCCACCTCGAAAGCCTCTTCCTGATCGTGTGTCACAAAGAGGCTGGTGAGGCGGGTTCTTTCGTGGAACTCGCCGAGCCAGGTGCGGAGTTCCCGACGGACCTTGGCATCGAGCGCCCCGAAAGGTTCATCCAGTAAGAGAACCTTGGGCTCCACGGCCAGGGCCCGCGCGAAGGCTATGCGCTGGCGTTGTCCTCCGGAGAGTTGCACAGGGAAGCGGTTCTCCAGACCAGAGAGCTGGATCGTCTCCAGCAGGGAGAGGACGCGTTCGCGGATCTTTTCTTTCGTAAGGCGTCTGGCCCGCGGAGCGACGCGCAGTCCAAAGGCGATGTTCTCGAAAATAGTCATGTGGTTAAAGAGGGCGTAGCTCTGGAAGACAAATCCGGCTTTCCTTTCGTTGGCGCTCTTCATGGTCACGTTCTCCTCCTCGAAGAAAATCTCTCCCTTGTCTGCAAACTCGAGTCCGGCGATGAGGCGAAGCAGCGTCGTTTTGCCCGAGCCGCTGGGACCGAGGAAGGCAACCATTTCACCTGTCTCGATCTTCAGGCTGACGTCATTGACTGCGGGGAAGGCCCCGAAGCTCTTGGTGAGTGATGTGATTTCGATGCTCATCGGAAAGTTAGGTAATGGGGACTAGGTGATAGGTGATGGGGAAGAAGACCTGGGTGTCCGGTTATGGAAGGAGGGTTTCAATCGTGGGTTCGAGTAATGAGCGTTGGCCGGCCTCAAACTGGCGACGGTTCTCCCATTCGGCGAGGCTCTTGAGGCTCAAAGTGAGAAGGGCCAGAAGTGAGAGTGCTGAAGCGACGGCGAAAGCGGAGGCAAAGAGATAGTCATTATAGAGGCGTTCGATCTCCAGAGGCATGGTGTTGGTCATGCCGCTGATCTTCGCCGAGACAACGCTGACGGCTCCGAACTCTCCCATGGCGCGGGCATTGCAAAGAATAAGTCCGTAGAAGAAACCCCAACGGATCTTTGGAAGTGTGATGCGTCGTAGGATTTCAAATCCTCCGGCTCCGAGTGTGAGGGCTGCCTCTTCCTCCTCACAACCCTGCGCCTCCATAAGCGGGATCAGGCTTCGTGCCACGAAGGGGAAGGTCACAAAGGTGGTCGCGAGCACCATGCCGGGCAGAGCGAAGATGATCCTAATGTCATGGGCCTGTAGCCAGGGCCCCAGATATCCGCGTCGTCCGCAGAGTAGCACATAGATGAGTCCGCCGATGACCGGGGAGACCCAGAGAGGCAGATCGATGAGTGCAAGCAGAAGCGCTCGTCCCCAAAATCGAAAGCGTGTGATGGCCCACGCGGCGGCGATTCCGAAGACCGCATTGGCCGGCACTGCAATCACGGCCACAAGCATTGTGATCTGGACCGAGTGGAGGATATCCCGGTCGGTAAAGGCACTCAGGAAGGTTTGGAGTCCCTTGGCGAGTGCGCCTTGAAAAACCACGATCAGGGGAAGTGCCAGAAAGAGTGTGAAGAAAGCGAGGACAATGCCGATCAGGAGGCGTCGCATCCAGAGGGGTTCTGAGGTAGCCCGGATCAAACGGTCTGCCCGATTATCACTGCCGGGGGGATTTCGAAAATCGATGAAACTGGCCATCTTGTAAGGGTGTCAGGTGGAGTAAGGGTTAGGAGTGTTTCCGGAAGCGATTTCCCCACGACTGGAGTTGATTCCCTATTAGGACGATCACTAGTGAGGCGAGCAGCATGGTGAAGCCGATCGCAGCTGCCCCTGTGTAGTCGTACTGCTCAAGCTTCGAGACGATCATGAGAGGGGTGATCTCGGTCTTGAACGGAATATTCCCCGAGATGAAGACGATGGATCCGTATTCCCCCACTGCACGGCCATAGGCCATGATCACGCCTGTGAGCAGCGCGGGGAAGAGTGGAGGGAGAACCACATGACGGATTGTCTGCCAGCGGGTAGCTCCCAGGCACGCGGCGGCTTCCTCCACGTCGGTGGAGAGCTCTGTGATGACGGGTTGGACGGCACGCACCACGAAGGGAAAGCCGATGAAGGTCATCGCAATAAGGATGCCGAGCGGTGTGAAGGCAATATGAATGCCGAGGGGAGCGAGAATCTTTCCGATCCATTCGTTCGGAGAATAGAGGGCGGTGAGAGCGATGCCGGCCACGGCGGTGGGGAGTGCAAAGGGAAGATCTGTGGCCGCTTCCAGAAGCTTGCGACCGGGGAATTCATAACGTGCAAAGATCCAGGCCGCCAGAAATCCGAAGAACCCGTTGATAAGAGCCGCGATCAGCGAGAGTCCGAAGCTGATACGATAGGTGGCGACGACCTGAGGATCGGTCACGGTCTCCCAGAAATGGTGCCATCCTCCCGAGAGGGTCTTGCCGATAAGGGCTGCAAGCGGCACCAGCACGATCAAGGAAAGCCATGTCAGGGTCCACCCAAGACTGAGGTGGAATCCCGGCAGAATATGGCGTTTTTTATTCATCTGGATCGTGGTGATCAAGCGGGAGGGTCTAGATATCTCGGCCCTCGGAGCTGATAGTGCGAAAGAGTGAGAGGATCTGCTTCATGGCGACCAGATGAGCCTGAACCTGCTTTCCCAATGGGGCGTAGTGAGGGGTTTCAAAAACGATGGAGAAGGGTTGAGGATGCTGCTCTTGCGGTGCTCCGAGGATACCCTGATAGCCACCGAAGATCATCGAGTCACTGGCCGGATGGGTGTCGATTTCCGGACGGACATCGCGAGGTAACACGGACGAAGCAGCTTGAAGTGCTGGTTCGAGCAGATGGCGGGTAAGCGTATTCCCGTTTACATAGCCGTAGATCCCTTCGCTGGTATCGTCGGTATGGAGAGCGATTATGCCGTCGAATTGTCTTGCCCGAAGATCCTGTTCCAAGAGACGCACCTCTGGTTCCTCGGCTTCCTGATCTTTGGGCCAGAAACAGCGGTTCAGATCCTTGCCTGATTCCCCTTCGCGTGTTCCCGCTTCGAATCCCCAGGGATTGCAGACAGGGTAGACAAAGAGTTCGTAGAACTCCGCGATGTGTGGGTTCTTCTCCAGCTCGTGGAGCAGCTGGATGGCGGCGATCACGCCCGACTGCTCGTCGCCATGGATTCCAG
The DNA here is from genome assembly GCA_037127835.1 of Verrucomicrobiota bacterium. Lineage (GTDB taxonomy): Bacteria > Verrucomicrobiota > Verrucomicrobiia > Chthoniobacterales > UBA6821 > UBA6821. Next base: position 6,048 of record JBAXXS010000002.1, read on the forward strand.
CAAAGATCCCCACCCGGTAGAATGAAGCTGACGAGGGATCGCTCCAGCGGTAGCGCATGAGGCGACGTCCCTCGGGTCCCTCCTGGACATGACGGGATTCCAGAAATCTGCTATGTGCTGCCAGTTGGTCGCCATACCGAAGAATGGACTCCGTGCTGCTTACGGACGGTGATGACTGACTTGATGTGATCGTATTGGCAACGGGAGCGATCGTCATGCGCGTGAACGACTAGTGATTCAGTCCCTTGATGATCTGGTCGAAGACCCCGCCGTCCGAGAAGTGGGTCTTCTGGGCCGTTTCCCAACCTCCGAAGTCGGCGATTCGCGTCATCTCCAGAGCATGGAATTGATCGGTATACTTGGCCATCGCTGTGGAATCTACCGGACGGTAGAAATTCCTCCCGATGATTTCCTGTCCCTCGGGGCTGTAGAGGTACTCGAGGTAAGCGGTTGACTCCTTGCGGGTGCTGTGTCGCTCGACATTGCCATCGATGACCGTCACGGGTGGCTCGGCGAGGATGCTGAGGGAGGGAGTCACGATCTCATAGTCGTCCGGATGGAGCTTCTTTATCATTAGGGCCTCGTTCTCCCAAGAGATGGCAACGTCACCTAGTTTTCTCTCAGTGAAGTTGATGGTGGCAGCTCGAGCCCCGGCGGGCAGTCCGTTTTTCTGAGCGCTTTTGTAGATCTTGCCTAGGAAGTCATGGATCTTCTGCTCGTCCGCACCGAACTGCTTCTTGGCATAGGACCATGCGGCCAGGTAGTTCCAGCGGGCTCCGCCGCTTGATTTTGGATTGGGTGTGATCACGGAAACATCTTTCCGGATCAGATCGTCCCAGTCCCTGATGTGCTTCGGATTTCCTTTGCGTACTAAAAAGACGATCGTCGAGGTATAGGGAGAACTGTTGTTGGGGAGGCGGGATTGCCAGTCTTTAGGAACTAGGGGCTTCTGGTTATCCACGCTTCCCTTTTCATAGATAGCGTCGATGTCGTAGCCGAGTCCCAGAGTCGCGACATCGGCTTCGCTTCCATCTTGGATAAGACGGGACTGGGAGGCGGATCCGCCGTTGGATGTGGAGATCGTAATCTCTTCTCCTGTGAGCTTCTTCCAGTGCTTTGCAAATGCCTTGTTATATTCAGCGTAGAGTTCCCGGGTCGGGTCATAGCTGACGTTGAGCAGCTTCACTTCGTGCGTTCCCTTGGAGCATCCCGTGAATAGCCCCATGATGATGAAGCTGGTCAGAATAATTGCCGGGAAGCGATGAGTATTCATGAGAAGTAAGCCGGTCGAATAACGACCATAACGGTCATTAATAAGAAAACAATCAAATACGAGCTGAATTGTCATACTGAAAAGGGGAGGGAGACAGAGGTCCCTAGATGCCTTCTCCGTCGAGTCCCTGAATCCGCTTGAGCTCCTCGCGACCGACCGGAGGGGATTTCATGACATCCGCTAGGGTGGTCTGATCCATGAGATTGGCCACGAGATTGCGCGCAGTCAGCATGACCCGCCTGAACCGGCAGGTCGACTCCTGAGTGCAGCGTTTGTAGTCGGTTACCGAAACACAAGCGATCGGTGCGAGATAGCCGTCGAAGTGGCGGACGACCTCTCCCATGGTGATCTTTTCGGGAGCTCTGGCCAGCTGGTAGCCGCCGCGTTTCCCGGCCGTGCTGACGACCCATCCCTTTTCTTTGAGATCGAGCATGATGTGCTCGAGGAAGCGCTTCGGGACATCATTGCGGCGTGCAAGCTCTAGGATCGGAATGGGTGGGCTACCCCGATGCTCCACCAGTGTGAAGAGTGCCCTGAGGGCATAGTCTGTCCGCATTGAGAGCTGCATGGGTGTAATATACGCGACCGGAAGCGTAGGGGAAAGACGCAAGACCGTTAAAGAGTTGAAGAGTTGAAGGGTTGAACCAAGCCGATGGGAACCGGCGCAAAAGGTTCGTGGGAACGAAGCTTAGTCATGCCGAAGGCAGTCCGAGCATCGCTCGGATGGCTGATCCGGGAGGATCGACAGACAATAGAATGCCGAAGACATCCCGTAAGGGGCGGCACAGTTTGTAGGGAGTTAAGTGCCGTCAAAGGTTGAAGGAACGCTCGTCTCTCCCTTTTTAACATTTTTTAACGGTTCAACACCTCATCCTCACTAACCTTTCAGATCATGAAGTCGATCTCGTCCTCGCTGAGTTGGACGGTCACCGGTGCTGATTTCTTTCCCTTTTTATCGAGACGTTTTTGTACCTGCTCTCCGCGCACGAGTAAGGTGTCGGGGGGAATGCTCTTCATGAGAAAGACATTGGCTCCGATCGTGCTCCTGGCCCCGATGACGGTATCGCCGCCAAGAATGATGCCATTCGGATAGATGACGACATCATCCTCGACCTCAGGGTGTCGCTTTGTGCCCCTAAGCATTTCGCCCTTCTCGTCTTTCTGGAAGCTGCGGGCTCCAAGTGTCACTCCGTGGTAAAGCTTCACCCGGTTGCCGATAACACAGGTCTCGCCGATGACGACGCCGGTTCCATGGTCGATGAAGAAATGAGAGCCGATCGTGGCGCCGGGATGAATGTCGATTCCGGTGCGACTGTGAGCCCATTCGGTCATCATGCGCGGAAGTAAAGGGACATTCTCACGATGGAGCAGATGTGCGACGCGTTGGATGGCGACCGCCTCCAGACCCGGATAAGCCAGAACGATCTCTTCGAGACTCCGTGCCGCTGGGTCACCCGCGTAGGCGGCTTCGACATCTGTCTTGAGTAGTGCGCGGGCGACGGGGATTCCCGTAAAAAAATGCTCGGTGATAGTACTCGCTTTTTTCCTAAGTTCATCGTCGGAAGTATTGGCTTCGCGTAGGCTAACCATGATCGCCGATTCCAGTTGTTCTGCGATCTTGTCGATAATCTCCTGCGCCGCGCCGGGTAACTTCTCGGATGAGACGGCCTCATCGGAGAAAAAGCCAGGAAACAGCAAGTGAAGAAGGTCTTCGCTGAGCGTGGCAACAGCGTTTTTCGAAGGAAGATTCGAGCGGTCGACATGGTTGATCCCGCCGCTCTCCCGATAGGAGTCGAGGATCGGCTGGAGCAGGTGCTTCCGGGAGTTCATCCCATTCACATTATCGGTTTCAGGCAACCCGTGCCAGCAAAAGCCCCCAAGTGTACCAATCGGAGCATCCAAGCAAGACATGGCGGACGTTTGACACCACCTCTGGCTGTGGCTATGAGGAATCGTCTGAATTTACTGCACATCGCGGTTGGCTCAAAACTTCATCCCACCACCCTTCCTTTTAATCGCACTAAATCACCACGGGCAACCCATCCAGCATCATGAATCCAGGTTACGATAAAAAACTCTATCTTCTCGCATTCGATCATCGTGGTTCCTTTGAGCACGGACTCTTCGGAGCCACTCCTCCTGTTTCCGAGGAAATCAGGAGCAAAATCATCGACCTGAAAAAGATTATTTTCGAGGCCAATCAGTTGGCTATCGCTGGAGGGGGTTCCAAAGAGATATCAGGTATTCTTGTTGACGAGGAATTTGGCACCGAAGTGGCTCACAAGGCGATTGCCGACGGGGTACCACTCGCGATGCCAGTCGAGAAATCCGGACAGGATGAGTTTGAATTTCAATATGGTGATGATTTCGGAAGTCATATCGAGGCCTTCAACCCCACCTTTGCGAAAGTGCTCGTCCGATATAATCCGGAGGATGACGCCGCCATGAATGATCGCCAGACCAAGCGTCTGGCGACCCTGAGTCGCTGGCTCAAGGAGAACGGCCGCAGACTTCTCTTTGAACTGCTGGTGCTGGCCACGACTCGGCAACTGGACCGGTTTGAAGGACACCAGCGCGAATTTGATGCACACCTTCGTCCCCAACTCGTGATTGAGATCATTCGCCACATGCAGGCGGCGGGTGTCGAGGCGGATATCTGGAAGATCGAGGGTTTGGATTCCTCTGCAGCGTGCGATGCCGTTGCGAAGCAATCAAGGGCAGGCGGTCGCGATGAGGTGAAGTGCATCATTCTCGGCCGAGGAGCCGATCTCGATCAGGTACTGACTTGGATCAAACTTGCCGCACCGGTCGAGGGTTTTGATGGATTTGCCGTGGGCCGTACGCTCTGGCAAGAGGCCCTTCAGGGATTCGTTGCCGGCACATCATCGCGGGAGATAACCGTTAAGACGATTGCCGAGCGCTACCTCTCCTGCATCAGCACCTACGAGGCCGCTGCTGGCAAATAAGTTACAATCAAGCGACAGGAATCAAACACACCTCACTGCCATGACAACACCCAACGATATCCGCATGATGATTGCCGATGTGGACGGCACCTTGGTCACCCAGGAAAAAGTTCTCACGGAGCGCGCCATTGCCGCCGTTCACAAACTCCACGATACCGGCATTCTCTTTGCTGTCACAAGCGGTCGTCCCCCTCGCGGGATGTCGATGCTCATCGATCCCCTGAAGCTCACGACGCCGATCTCGGGCTTCAATGGCGGAATTGTTGTCGATAGTGAGATGAATGTCATCGACCAGAAGGTCATCCAACAGGATCTGGTGAAACCGATGTTCAAACTCCTGAAGTCGATGTCGCTTGATGTCTGGGTTTATCAGGGGGCCAAGTGGTATGTGGGCAACCGTAAGGCGCCCCATGTGGACCGTGAGGCTTGGACGGTGAAGTTCGAGCCACTGGTGGTGGATGATATCGAATCCATCACTGAGAACGTGGCAAAAATCGTTGGCGTTAGCGATGACCTGGCAGCTATCCAGGCCGCCACGGAGGCTGCCCACAAGGAATTCGGCTCCCATGTCTCCGCCGAGCCATCACAGCCCTATTACCTGGATATCACCCATCCCGAGGCCAACAAGGGCTCGACCGTCGAGTATCTCTCCGCAAAGTACAATATCCCCTCCGCCGCTATCGCAACGATCGGTGACATGCCGACCGATGTCCTGATGTTCGAGCGCTCAGGCGTGGGCATTGCCATGGGCAACGCGAAGCCTGATGTTCAAAAAGCGGCGCGCGACGTCACTCTCTCCAACGAGCAGGAGGGCTTTGCCGTGGCCGTAGAGCGCTTTATTCTGGGATTGAGTTGATAAGCTAGCCACCTACTCCCATTAACCCTTTAAGAGGCGGCGAAGATCCTGCTTATCGGTTCCAGGGAGCCCGCGCCAGTAAGAGCCCCATCCCGCACCAGTCGGAGACTCCGGCAAAGATAAGCCCGGCACCGATAAGGGCAGGAAGAGCAAGTAATGCAGGGTTCACGAAAACTCCGAGTATAATGCCCAGAAGGAGCAGACTTCCGGCGCCGATCCGGACTTGACGCTCGATGCTGATGGCGCTCTTTGTTCCCTTCACGACAGGCAGTCCGGCCGCCACCCAAGCCTGAGTGCCTCCCTCCACGACATGAACCGAGGGATAACCCGCAGCCAGAAAATGACCTGCGGCAAGCATCGCCCGCCCACCTTTTTCACAGAGGATGCAAAGGGGCGCATCCTTTGGCAGGGGAGAGCTTCCCTCCAAAGCTATTGTCTGGATTGAATCCAAGGGAATGTTTCGTGCTCCGGAGGCATGGACTCCTCTGAATTCAGCCGGTGTGCGTACGTCGAGCAAGATCGCCTTGGCATTTTTCGCGGCGATCTCGCAGGCCTCCCGCGGAGTGACGTTGGAAATGGGGTTGCTCACTGCCTTAGATCGCGAAGTCGCGGTATTCGGGTCGGGCCACCTCGGTGGGGGGTAGTAGCATTCCTGCCGCAACCGTGGCGTTGGTTCCGGGTTCGATCAGAATGAAGGATCCAGTAAGCCGGTTCATCGCGTAGCCGTCGTAGATCAGGGGCTTTGCGGTCTTCAGTCGGATCTCACCGAGGTCGTTCATGGCGAGTTCTGTACTGCCATCTTCCTTCTCAAGAGTGGAGATATTGATCCGGTGCTCAATAGCCGTCACTGCAGCCTTTACTGTCTGGTTTGTGTGCTTGAGCAAGTACTGCTTGCCGGGCGTAAGTGGGCGCGCATTCATCCAGCAGATCTTCGCATGGAGATCCGAGGAAGCTCCGGGAAGATCCTCTGCATCGACGATCACATCGCCGCGGCTGATATCAAGATCATGCTCGAGCACTAGCGTCACAGACTGCGGGCTGAAAGCCTCCTCTTGCAGGCCATCCAGGGTCCAGATCTGTTTGATGGTGGAGCTGAAGCCGCTTGGTAGAATCATTACCTTCTGGCCGACCCGAACGATCCCTCCTGCGATCTGACCGCTCAGGCCGCGGAAATCATGAAGGGTCTGATCCGTGGGATTGTTCGGGCGGTTCACCCATTGCATGGGGAAGCGGAAGTTCGAGAGATTCCAATCGCTGGCAATGTGCACGGTCTCGAGATGACCGAGTAGTGTCGGGCCTGGATACCACGGAGTGTGAGCAGAGAGGGTGACGATATTGTCCCCCTGTAAGGCGCTCACAGGGATGAACTTCACATCCTTGATGTCGAGACGGGGAAGAAATTCCTCGAACTGATCCTTGATCTCAAGAAAGCGTTCCTCGCTCCAGTCGACCAGGTCCATCTTGTTGATGGCAACGACGAGGTGGGGGATGCGCAATAGAGAGGCGATGATCGCGTGGCGACGGCTCTGCTCGATGACGCCCTGACGCGCGTCGATCAAGATGATCGAGAGGTTGGCCGTCGAGGCCCCGGTGACCATGTTGCGCGTGTACTGCACGTGGCCCGGCGTATCGGCGATAATGAACTTGCGGTGAGGAGTCGCGAAGTAGCGGTAAGCGACATCGATCGTGATCCCCTGCTCGCGCTCGGCACGCAGGCCGTCGGTGAGGTTGGCCAGATTGATCTGTCCTCCGCCTGTGATGTCGGCGGAGCGCTCGAGGGTCTCGATCTGGTCCTCCATCAGTGACTTGGAGTCGTAGAGAAGACGGCCGATTAAAGTAGACTTGCCGTCATCGACGGATCCGCAGGTGTTGAATCTTAAGAGGTCTACTGGATGGTGCGTCACAGTCATTGGAATTTTTAATTTTTAATATGGAACTCAGGAACTCAGGACGGCGGAGAAACAAAATGGGGATACGAAAACGTATTGTTATTTACTCCCCTCTGCGACTCTGCGCCTCTGCGCGAGATTTTTCGGCTGTGTAATCATGGAGATCTCAGAATTCCTAGAAATACCCCGCCTTCTTGCGGTCCTCCATGGCCGCCTCCGAGACGCGATCATCCGCGCGGGATCCACGCTCGGTGACACGTGCTGCAGCGATCTCGGAAATGATGTCATCGCAGGTAGCGGCGGGGGACTCCACACAGCCAGTGCTGATGATGTCGCCGATAGTGCGGACACGAACGACCAACTCCTTCACTTCCTCGTTGGCCTTTGCCGGCATCAGCTCTGTATCAGGAACCCACTGGCCTCCACGACGCACGCAGCGTCGCTTGTGGCTGAAGTAGATGGATGGAACCTCTAGCTTCTCACGCTTGATGTATTCCCAGACATCCATCTCGGTCCAGTTGGAGAGGGGAAACACACGCATATTCTCACCCGGATTCAGGCGCCCGTTGTAGAGGTTCCAGATCTCGGGTCTCTGGTTCTTGGGGTCCCATTGGCCAAAGCTATCTCGGAAGCTGAAGAATCGCTCCTTGGCGCGGGCTTTTTCCTCATCGCGGCGGGCGCCGCCGATGCAGCAATCGAAGCGAAACTCCTCGATCGCCCCCAGGAGGACGGGAATCTGGAGCTGGTTGCGACTGATCTGTCCGGGGGCCTGGACTGCGGTTCCCTTTTCCAGGGCCTCATCTACGGTACGAACGATCAGTTTTGCATGCAGTTCCTTGGCTCTGCGGTCTCGGAATTCCAGGAGCTCGGGGAACTCGTGACCCGTCGCCACATTGAGGAAGGGCATTGGAATATCCGAGGGGCGGAAGGCCTTCTCGGCAAGACGGAGGAGGCAGATTGAATCCTTACCGCCAGAAAAAAGAATTGCAGGTCGCTCAAATTCGGCGGCGACTTCACGCATGATGTGGATCGCCTCGGTTTCAAGATAATCCAGATGATCTAGGTGATAGCTTTTCATGATCAGTAATTCTTAAGCGGCCGATTTTGCAGCGGCTCCGCCCCAGCTTGCATGGAGTCCGCACTCCCGCTTATCGTCGGCTTTGGCGGGATCGAAGTAGTCCCATTCGTTGGGGAGCTTGTGCTCGGCGAGATAAGCCTCCATTTCTTCATCGGAGAAATAGAAGACGGGACTGATCTTGAGGGAAGCGAAGTTGGCGTCGGCCGAGACGATATCGAGTTCGGCGCGGTTCGGGTTCTGGACTTTGCGGAGTGCAGTGATCCAGATGGTCGGTGCCAGTTCTTTCATGCCCCGCTGGAAGGGTTCAAGCTTCATCAGAGTGCTGAATTTCTTGAGCTTCTCCTCCTCTTCCGGTGTGGGGATGGGGCCATCGAGGGCATCGCGGTGCGCAGTCGTGATCTTGGGGAGATAGGCCTTGAGATTGAGGCCAAGAAGGTTTTTCAACTCCTCCGCATGCTTGTAGGTGGCCGGACGGTTATATCCGTGATCAACCCAGAGAACCGGAATGTCGGCCTGAGCCTGCGTGGTCAGATGAAGGACTACCGCCTCGTAGGGACGGAAGTTCGTTGAGACAATGGCCTTGCCTCCGGATTCCTTGGCTTGGGCTATAGCCCAACGGGTGATCTCCAGGGGACTCTTGCTCCCGAGTTCTTCGTTCCAGGAATCGATCTGTGATGGCGTGGCTTGCGTCGACACTTGGCAATCAGGCTGCCTGCGTTCCGACACTGTGGAAGGTGGCGTCTGCGGGAAGGATCTCGCGGTCGCAGAAGTCGCCGAACCCCTCATTGTTCACGCGCTCGGTGGCGAAGCGCTTGATGATGGGGGTAAGTCGGGTCACGGCGTCATCAATCGTAATGCTCGGCGAGAAGAGGCGATTGAGTCGGGTTCCGTTATACTTCGCTCCCAAGTAGAGGGCGTATTTTCCGGGAGCCTTGCCGACGAACCCAATCTCCGCAAGATAGGGACGGCAGCAGCCGTTGGGGCATCCGGTAATCCGGAGGCTGATGGCATCGTCGCGGAGTCCTGCTTCATCGAGGACATTCTCGAATTTTCCCAGGATCGAGGGGAGATCACGCTCGCTCTCCGCGAGGGCGAGTCCGCAGGTTGGAAGGGCGACGCAGGAGAGGGCATTGAGGCGGAGGCCGGAGCGATCGTTCTCATGGGAGAGGCCATGCTTCTCGAGGATGGCGCTGATCTCCACTTTCTTGGCGTTGCTGACGCCGGAGATGGTGACGTTCTGCGAGGGGGTGAGGCGGAAGTCTCCCTCGTGGATCTCTGCGATTTCACGCAGAGCAGTCTTCATTGGCCAGCCCTGGGTGTCTTTGATACGTCCGCTCAGGATGTGAAGGCCGTAGAACCATGTGCCATCGGAGCACTCATGCCAGCCAAAGGGATCCTCGATCGTAGTGAAATGGAAGGGGCGCGATGGCTCCAGCTGGAAGCTGATGCGTTTCTGGACTTCGCCGCGGAACCATTCGATACCGCGATCCTGAATCGTGTACTTGAGGCGTGCATGCTTGCGATTGGTACGGTCGCCGAAATCACGCTGGGTGGTGAGGACAGCAGCGCCGACCTCATTCACCTTGTCTGCAGGAATGAAGCCGAGGAGGTCTGCCAGGCGAGGAAAGGTCTCGGCATTGCCATGACTCATGCCGAGGCCGCCTCCGACCGTTACATTATATCCCACGAGCTTTCCATTCTCGACGATCGCGATGTAGCCCAGATCCTGGGAGAAGACATCGACGTCATTGGAGGGGGGAATGGCGAAGCCAGTCTTGAATTTTCGGGGGAGATAGGTGTCACCGTACATCGGCTCAATCTCGGGTTCGCCACCGGCCACGAGTTCCTCGTCGAGATAGATCTCATGGTAGGCACGGGTCTTGGGGAGGGCATAGTTGCTCCAGTTTGCCGCATCCTCATAGACCTGCTGGAGGATCTCCGAACGCTCGGGGTTCGGCGGGGCCATGACATTGCGATTCACATCGCCACAGGCAGCGATGGAGTCGAGCAAGACTTGATTCATTCCCTTGATGAGCTTCTTCACGTTGCCCTTAAGGACCCCGTGGAACTGGAATGTCTGGCGTGTCGTCAGTCGCAGGGAAGGGGAGGCGACCGCATCAGCCAGCTTGTCGAGGACGATCCACTGTTTTGGCGACGCCTTGCCGCCAGCGAGTCGGACGCGAAGCATGAAGGCGAAGGCTTTTTCCTTACCTTCCTTTTTGAGCGTGTTGCGCAGATCACGGTCGTCCTGCATGTAAAGACCATGGAATTTCCCAAGCTGATTGCTCTCCTCGCTGATATTCCCTGTGGTGGTGTCGGCGAGATCGGCGGCGATATTCCCACGAAGGTGATGGGAGTTGATCTTATAGGTCTCGTTGGCGGCGAGGGGTTTCGGCGTGGTGGTCTCGGAGCTCATGGGATCTTTTGGTGATTGGGAATTCGTAATTGGCGATGGGAAAATAAAACGACCGATAAGATCGTTATCTATTAGCACTTAGCATGGGTATTGAAGTGGTATCGAACGGAGTTGTACGGTTTTTTAAGAATAAGATGCCTATTTTAGACAAAAGCATTTATCAGACGAGAAAAATTATCATATTTCAGAAATAAATACGACCCATTCTATCGTCTATTCAACCGACTCACGTGTCTAAGTATTCCCGCTCCCGGATAACCAATCTCCTATTCCCTAGATCCTATAACCCATCCCCGATTACCTATCTTCGCGCTACGCGCGGGGATGCGCTGCATCATAGGCGCGCTTAAGACGCTCTGTCGTGACATGGGTGTAGATCTGGGTCGTTGTCAGGCTAGCGTGGCCGAGTAGGGACTGAACACTTCGGAGATCGGCACCGTTGTCCAGAAGATGAGTAGCAAAGGAATGCCGTAACTTGTGAGGACTCAGTGTTGCGGGAAGCCCTGCCTCGCGGACGTACTTCTTGAGCAGAAGCCAGATGGAGCGGTGACCGAGACGTTTCCGGCTCTTGTTGAGGAAGAGTGGTCCGCTATCGATCTTTGCCTGATGGCGGTAGTGAGAGAGGGCCTTAAGAGCGAGTCCGCCGACTGGCACGATACGCTCCCGCGATCCTTTCCCCATCACCCGGACTGTTTCCCCAATGGGGTCAAGATCCCGGCTGTCGAGTGATGCCAGTTCAGCAAGACGAAGTCCCGAAGAGTAGAAGAGCTCAAGGATCGCCGCGTCACGAGCTGCCATCCATTCGGGGGCCTGCTTAGATTTCAAACCCTCGGCAGGCTTTTCCATGAGGGTCATCACCTGGGGTATGGTGAGAAATTGCGGAAGCTTTTTCTCCAATTTCGGAAGCGAGACCAGCTTCAGGACATTCGCCGCGATGATGTTCCGGTCACTGAGATGATTGAAAAAGCTGCGTAGTGCCGCAAAAGAGAGCCTGATCGTGGCGCGGGAACGGTTCCGCTTCATCAGGTCTAAGAGATAGGCTCTGAAGTCGTCCGCCGTTGCATCTGTCCATGCCAAGGAGGGGCGGAAGGCACGGAACTGCGTGAGTGCCTGTCGGTAGGATCGGAGTGTCTGGGGGGAGTAGTTCTTCCCGTTACCCAGATAGTCGAGGAACTCTTCGGAGAGGGGGTCTGCCTCTTCCCGATCATGAAGAGATTTTTTATTTACGCTGAGAGGGCTCATCTCGGTAGTCATAGTATGTCATGGAATAGCGAGAAGAGTCCAAATAGGTTATAGGGAATTGGTGATGGGTTATCGGAAAACAGCCAGTTGGAAAGGAGAGTTATCGTCACCGAAGATAGACCTGTAGGGCGTACCTTGTAGGAGTTAAGCGAGTAAAATTGGTATTAGGTGATCGGGAGGAGTTGATCAGGGCAGCAAGATTGAGAATGATGCATATGATTCCCCAAGTTCCTTTCTGCCAAATCTCATGCCCGATTACCAATACCCCATCCCCGATTCCCGATTGACCATCGGTTTCCTGCGTCGGGGATATTCCCCGACCGGAGGAGTTGAGGCGTATCTCAAGGGATTGGCTGATGGCTTGAGGAATGAGGGGCATCGCGTCGTGCTGATAGGAACCTCAGAATGGCCCGAGAGCGAATGGCCAGGCGGAGAAATCCTCCGGTGCAAAGGTGCAACTCTGTCGGAGTATAGCGCCGAGGTGACTAGGCAAAAAACGAGATCTGATATTCGCTTTGATCTGATTCTCTCAGTAGAGAAGGTTCCCGGATGCGATCTCTACCGTACTGACGAGGGGCTGCACAGGGCATGGCTTTCCCAGCGTTCCCGCTACATTTCGCCTTGGGCAAGGTTGTTTCAACGGATCAGCCCCAAGCACCGCGAGAAACTCCACCTTGAGAAGCAGCTCTTTACTCCTGGTTCCACCCAACGTGTCATCTCCCTCTCGCATAAGATCAGCGGAGAGATCAGGGATCTCTATGGCTATCCGGAGAAGCAAATCAGTCTGATACGGAATGGTGTGCCCACCCGCACTGCAACAACTTCTGAGGAACGCGCTTATGCCCGCAAAGAACTTGGCATTCCGGCTGATGAAAAAATCGCCCTCTTTGTCGGGACAGGATGGGAGCGGAAGGGGCTTCGATTTGCCATCAGGGCTGTGGAGGGACTGAATGATCCAAGGGTGAAGCTCCTAGTCGCGGGCTCTGGATCTCAAAAGCGTTACGCCTCGCTCTCGGTTCGCTTTCTCGGCGGAGTTCGAGAGATGAAGATGGTCTATGATACCGCGGATCTCTTCCTCTTCCCCACGCTGTTTGATCCCTTCCCTCTGGCAACGCTGGAGGCCTTGAGCGCGGGTCTTCCAGTGATCACCACGGCGGCCAATGGAGTTTCGGAAATCATGACTCCGGGAGTGCATGGAGAGGTGATTGCCGAGCCCTCCGATAGTTCAGCGCTCATCACCGCCCTGCGAAAGTGGCTCGGTATCCTCAGTGACCCGGTTCAGGGGGATCAAGCGCGCTCCGCCTGCGCCGCTCTCACCTCCGAGTTCACGCTAGAACGAAACTTGAGGGAGACTCTTGCCGTCATCCGCGAGGTGATCGCGGAACGGGAGTGACTTGTCAGGAAATTCGCTGAACCGAGACCTCGACGACCATCTTGCGCGTACCCTTCCCACGGAAGGTGCCTCCGACGGGTCGGATGTCACCATAGTCACGTCCCACCGCCAGCTTCACATAGCGGGTATCAGCCTCTCGCCGATGGGTGGGATCGTAGCCCTTCCAGCCGTAGCCGGGGATGAAGACCTCGAGCCACGCATGGCTCGCCTCGATCTCTCCCGGTAGTTTGTGTTGGTTCAGGAAGTAGCCGCTGACATAGCGGGCCGGGATACCATGTGTCCGCAGGAGCCCTAACATCAGGTGAGCAAAGTCCTGGCAGACACCCTGCTTCTTCTTGATCACCTCGGTTGCGCGGGTGTTCACGTTGGTGGAAAGCGGGGTGTACTTGTAGTTGCGGTGGATATATTCGCCGATCGCCGCGGTGTCATTCCAGACATCACTGACTCCAGCGGGCAGTGCGTCAACGGCCTCCCTCCAGACATCGGCCTCAAGAGAGACAAATTCCGAGGCATGCAGGAAGTCGAAGTGCTGTTCCTTCACCGAAGGGGCTTTCAGGCTCTTTAATCCCGCCTCAGGAACAGGGCCCCGCGTCTCGGGGATGGTCTGAACCTCGGATTCCGCCAGAACCTCGAGTGATTCATGGGGCTGGGGGACATCGAAGTAATGAACGCAGTTGGCGTAGAAGTCGGGATAGTCGCGCACGGAGGAAGCCGGATCGATCTTGAATTGGAAATCCTTACAATGCTGAAGCGTGTCGGTGATCGGCTGCAAGCGCGCCTCGTTGAAGCTATCCTGCACCGCCCCCTCGTAGGTGTAACGGGTGAGATGGGAGATCGAGAGAAGGATCGGCTCCGTCCATGGAACCTTTGCTACTTTGACTTCCGGCGTTGGGGAAGATTGAGGAATCATTGCTGTTGCTGCATCTGCTGCTGGTGAAGAAGGATCTCCGCCTGCGTGTCCACGGGCGGATGGTGCATGTATTCCCGGTAGATGTGGTCGTCGAGTTGGTCGAGCGTGGTCTGGACGAGTTGGAGGAACTGATGAAGACCGGTATCAAGGATCTCCTCGATGGTCATGAAATTCATGTCGGAGAGAAGCTTTCCGAATGCCCGTTCTTCCGGGCTCTTGTATTCGCGGCGTTCCTTTCCACTCAGGCGGTGCAGATCCTCGTCGAGGTGCTGCATGCAGGCGCGGATCGAGCGGGGGAAGGTGGGTGAGAAGATCAGGAACTCTGCCACCTTCTTCGGAAGGATGTCCTCGACGTGGAAACGGCGGTAGGCCTCGAGTGCACTTGCCGAGCGCAGGATCGCCTGCCACTGGGCCGCATCCACAGCGCCTCCCACATCCGCCACGCTTGGGAGCAGGATATGGTATTTCAGATCGAGGATGCGCGAGGTCTTGTCGGCGCGCTCAAGGAACTTGCCAAGATTGATGAACTCGTACCCCTCGTTGCGAGTGAAGGTCGATCCCGTAAGTCCCTGGAAGAGGTGGGAGTATTTCTTGATCTGCTCGTAAAATTCATGGGCTCCTGTCTGCCAGACCTCGCGGGCGTTACTCGACTTAAGGAAAAGATAGCACTCGTTGAGCGTCTCGAACATCTCTAGCGAGATCTGATCACGGACCTGACGCGCATTCTCGCGCGCAGAGAAGAGACAGGAGATGATAGAATTCGGATTTTCCTCCCTGAAAGTCAGGAACTCAGTGACGCTTTCGCTATCAGCTTTCTCGTAGAGCTGGAAGAAGGTCTTTTCATTGCCGGCCGAGCAGAGGATGGGGAGCCAGTGCTTCTCGAGCTGATCATCATCGAAGTCCGCAAAATCCAGCATCAGCTGGAGATTCACGTCGAGCAGCCGGGCGACATTCTCCGAGCGCTCGATATAGCGGCTCATCCAGTAGAGGGAATTGGCCACGCGTGAGAGCATGACGAGGCTGTCACGACGGTTCGAAATCGGCTTCTGGGCCGTGGGGATAAGAGGTTCACTCATGCGGAAAAGGGGTAGCTGGAAAGGATTTTTTAATTAGGAATCACTATGGAGCACCCAGGTATCCTTGGAGCCACCGCCCTGCGAGGAATTCACGACCAGCGAGCCCTTGCGGAGCGCCACGCGGGTGAGGCCCCCGGGAGTGACGGTGATCTTTTCCCCATAGAGGATGTAAGGACGTAAATCGACATGGCGCCCTTCGAATCTGCCCCCCGTCTCGGTGTTGCACCAGGTGGGGTGACGCGAGAGGGAGATCGGGTGTTGGGCAATGAAGTTTCGTGGATTGGCCAGGATCTGCTCACGGAAGCTCTCGATCTCCTCCTTGCTGGCCCAGGGGCCCATGAGCATGCCGTAGCCGCCCGCCTCATTGGCTGACTTGACCACGAGCTTCCCAAGGTTCTCCAGGATGAAGCCACGATCCTGAGGCTCGCTTGCCAAGAAAGTGTCGACATTCGGCAGGATCGGCTCCTCGCCGAGGTAATACTTGATAATTTTCGGAACGAAGTAGTAGACCACTTTGTCGTCGGCCACACCGGTTCCGATGCTGTTCGCAAGGCTGACATTGCCTGAGCGGTAGGCATGGACGAGGCCGGGAACTCCCAAGAGAGAGTCGGGTCTGAAGACCGTGGGATCGAGGAAGTCGTCGTCGATCCTACGGTAGATAACGTCGACTGGGACGAGTCCCGAGGTCGTGCGCATGTAGACGCGTGCATCCCGGACTACCAGATCGCGTCCCTCGACGATGGGAATGCCCATCTGGCGAGCCAGGAAGGCATGCTCGAAGTAAGCACTGTTGAAGACTCCCGGTGTCATCAGGACGACGTTCGGCTGTGCACTGCCGAGCGATGGAGGAGAAACGTACTGGAGGACCTTGCGTAGATCGGCTGCGTAATTGTCGACCGGTTGCACGCGGGCGTTACGATAGAGATCGGGGAATGCACGCTTGAGAGCCGCACGATTCTCGAGCATGTAACTGGCACCCGAGGGGCAGCGGAGGTTGTCCTCGAGAACGAGGTAGTTTCCGTCACGATCGCGGATCAGGTCGGTGCCGCAGACATGGACATAGATATCTTTCGGAACATTGAATCCCATGAACTCACGGCGGAAATGCTTTGCCCCTAGGATATAGTGAGGAGGAATGATCCGGTCCTTAAGGATCTTCTGGTCGTGATAGATGTCGTGCAGGAAGAGATTGAGAGCGGTGATCCGTTGGATAAGCCCCTTCTCGATCCGCTGCCACTCGGTGTCGGGGATGACCCGGGGTACGAGATCGAAAGGAAAAATCCGCTCAGTTCCTTGATCGTCGTTGTAGACCGTGAAAGTGACTCCTCCGCGCATGAAGGCCAGATCGACTGCCGTCTGCTTGCGCCGATGCTCGCCGCTATCCAGTAACTGGAGTCGATCGGCCACACGCTGGTAGTGGGGCCTGACACCACCGCCCCTCTCCGTGAACATTTCGTCAAAAAAGTCTTCCGTTTCGTAGTTGTCCAGCAGCATGGGAAAGTTTGTTAAGGTTAATGCCTGATGATGGTGATGGAAGTCAGTTCCGAGTTCTTCAAGAGAAGAGGGAATGAATAAGAGAAGCAACTAACGGGCCAAGAAAAAGGTAATCTTAGAATTATTATTGCTGAAGCAAACCACTGATTTTTAGCTGGTAATCATCGCGGGCATTGAGTGCCTGAAGACATCCCTTGCGGTCGATCAGCCAGAGCGTGGGGATGGTGTTGATCCCGAGGCGACGTGCGATTGTATTATCCCATCCTTTGCCGTCAAAGTAAGTGGGCCAGGTGACATTCAAGGACTGCATCGCCGAGCGGAGATCGGCGCGATCCCGGCCGAGGCTTATGGTCACGACTTTCAGTGACGGAACTTCGGACGCATACCGTGAGAAATACTGCATCCAGACCAGAGAAGGGGCTGATTCCGCAGACCAGAAAATCAGGGCGACAACGTGTCCTTTTTCCTTGGAGAGATCAAATGTTTCCCCCTCCATTGTGGTGAAGCGGAGATCTACCGGCTTCCCAAGTTGGTCGAGTCGTTTTCTGTCGTCCTGAAGACGCCATGTGAGGCTCTCCTCCCTGCTCAGGGTTAGAGCTTGCTCGATGAGCTTGGCTTTCACTTCCGGATGGTTGTCGCAGAGAGCGGCTGCCTCTGCCAGAAGGCGTGGTGCCCGTCTATCCTGAGGAAATTCCGATGCAAAAAGGCGGGCGTAGCTGGTGGCGTTCTCGCGCCGCTGGTCGGCTGTGTCACCCAGATTCTGCCATTGGAGGGAAAGACGGCGAAACATCGTCTCGGCACGTTGGGAATCATCGGGGGCTTGCTTTTCAAGAGTCTTCAGCTTCTCGAGTGCTTCGGTGACTGCGGGAGGGTTACCGTCCAACGACGCAAACTTCGCTTGTGCCACGGCGAGTCGCACCTTGGATTCGTAGGCATGGGGGTCCTTGGGAGATGCTTTGACCTCCTTGGACTCCTTGAGGAAGGCTTCATTGGCGGCGATCTGCGCCTCGAAGTGTGCCTTCATGGCCAACTTCGCCTTCCTAGGATCGGGTGAGAGGCGTGTCACTGGTTGGTCGAGATCGGTCACGTGAGACCAATCAGCGTGCAAGGTTCCAATTTGTAGAATGGGTAGAGTGAGTAGACCGATCAGAAGCAGGAGCACTCGTCTGTAAGGTATCGTCATGGAATGGTTGGGGCAGTGATGGAGGGAGATGTCGTTCGGGGCTTCCTGAGTGTGAGATAGACGGGGCAATGATCGCTCGCCTCACTCCAGAATGACGGCCGGGCAATGCCGGATTGACCGGAATCAACCTCCCCCTCCAGTTTCTTGGAGACCATGATGTAGTCAATGCGCGAGTAGACGTGGGCGTATGACCAGAACTCCGTCCAGAATTCCCCGCGGTCGTCCGCAAGGGGCAGGGCCGTCAGGCTATCGGGCCACTCCGGTTTGCCCGTGATCTGCCAGATCTCCTTTTCATTCTTCGTGTCATTGAAGTCCCCCATGAGTACCAGTCGTGCCGAGGGATCCGTACGAAGGATATCCCTCACATAACGCCTGAGATACTGAGACTCGGCAAGGCGAAGGTCTGCCTGATCATATTCCGCAACTTCCAACTTGGCCTTCAGATGGACGCAGAGAATACGGATCCTCTCTCCTGAGACTGGTTCAACTGTGACATCCAGGATACCGCGAGGACTATGCAAGGTCACGCCGTTCACTCTGAGCGGCAGATCGTTCTGTGAATGATGCTCCACGATGGGGATGCGACTGAGCAGGGCGACATGGCGACTGGTATCGGCGGCCTGCAGATACTCACTGTAGGGGAAATCAAGTCCGGATTTGCGGAGACGCCTTTGCAGGTCTGAGAATTGCCCCGACTCACCCATCTCTTGCAGGCCCAGAACATCGGGCCGGATCGATCCCACCATCCGGACGACCGCATCACGCTCGGATTCCGGCTTGCCAGCCTTGGCCCGAAGCTTGCCGTCGATCCGACGCGGCATTGTGATGTAGTTCTCCACATTGTAGGAGGCGATCCGGAATCCATTCGTCCCCTCGGCATGGAGCGAACTGACACAGCTTAAAAAACAAAAGACGACCCCCAGAGCAGAGATCGTCTTCATGAACCAGTCTTGGAACTCTCTATCGATTCTGACGTTCCGATCTTCAGGCAGGTTTCTGCTCGTCCTTGATAGGAGCCGGGGAGGCTGGAGTGGCTGGATGGGATTCAGCGGAGACGATAGGAGTGGATTCAACGATCGCCGGAGTGGCTGGAGTCGTGGGGGATGCAGTTGGTTTTGCGACTTCCTTGTCGAACTCATCCTTCGCCTTTTTGAATTCATTCACGCTCTGGCCGAAACCGCGAGCGAGTTCCGGCAGACGCTTGGCGCCGAAGAGAACCAGGACGATCACCAGCAGAATGATCAAGTCTGGGCCACTCGGGATACCGAAGGCCAGAATAGGGTGGAAGCCGAGCATATGTGCGATCATCTGCATAATCTATCTCCTAACACTCCCTGCGATCCATGCAACAAAAAGTCCCATCCTTTGTTGAGTTAGCAGCTTGCGGCTGCGATCAACTTTTCGGCGAGATTGTCAGACGGGCGAATTGGCATTAGAAATAAATCCGACCATGGCAGCACAGTTCCGCGATTATTACGAAACCCTTGGAGTCTCCAAGACCGCCTCTTCCGATGAGATCAAGAGTGCCTTCCGCAAACTTGCCCGCAAGCATCACCCCGATCTGGCCAAGGACAAGAAGGCCGCTGAGGAGAAATTCAAGGAGATCAACGAGGCCTACGAGGTACTTGGTGACCCCGAGAAGCGCAAGAAGTACGATGAATATGGCGCCAACTGGCAGCATGCCGGCAACGGGTTCCCTCCCGGAGGAGGTGGAGGAGGTGGGGGAGGTCGTGGAGGTGCAGGAGGCTATGGAGGAAATTATGGAGGTGGAGGCGATGCCTCGGAGTTTCACTTTGGTGGGACGGGTTACAGCGATTTTTTCGAGCAGTTCTTCGGCACACGACGCGGTAGGGGATTCAGTGGCGGTGGTGGAGGAGTCGATTTCGAGGAGACTCCGCAGCGTGGTCGCGATGTCGAGGCCGATATCCTGGTGACTCTCGAGGAGGTGCTGCACGGGGCGACCCGTCAGATCTCCTTCCGCAAGGGGAACTCCACGGACATCCAGACTTACACCGTCAAGATCCCGAAGGGTGTCCGCGAGGGTCAGCGTATCCGGCTTGCCGGACAGGGAGGTGCAGGCGGTTCGCGCGGCGAGGCCGGTGATCTCTACCTCAGGGTTAAACTCCAGCAACATCCCGATTACCGCTTCGAGGGTTCCGATATTTATTACGAGGCCGATGTTCCCCCTTGGCAGGCGGTACTCGGCGGTGAACTTACCATCCCGACGCCTGATGGGAGAGCTAAGCTCAAGATCCCTGCAGGCACTCAGAACGGCCGACAGTTCCGAATTCCGGGGAGAGGGCTTCCGGGCAAGGAGGCTCGTGGGGATTTCTACGCGGTGATTGAGATTTCAATTCCCGAATCGTTGACACCTGACCAGAAAGAGCTTTGGGAGAAACTCTCCAAACTCGGATAACGATTATTCTTTATTCTCAATTTCAGTTTTAAGACTGCAGGTTTCATCCTTTTCCCGTTCCGTGTCCCATCTCGACTATCCCGAATCCTTCCGAGAACTGGTCCGCCAGTTCCGAAGGCTTCCCGGGATCGGTCCGCGGAGCGCCGAGCGGATCGCCCTCTGGATGATGCGTTCCCCTGACGCCAAGTCCGAGCAACTGATCTCGGCAGTTTCCAAGGCTCGAGAGAGCCTGAAAACCTGCCGTCTCTGCGGCTTCTTCGCCGAGTCGGAAGAGTGCTCTCTCTGCCGGGATGAGGCTCGTGCCGGACGCGAACTCTGCATCGTGGAGACGGCTACCGATATCCTGCCGTTGGAGCGGACGGGAGTCTTTCGCGGGCGTTACCATGCTCTCGGCGGGAAACTCTCACCTCTGGATGGCATCGGGCCTGAGCAACTCCGGATCGGTGAATTGCTCGAGCGCATCGGCGATGAGCGTCCCTCCGAGGTGATCCTGGCTCTGGGTGTCGATGTCGAGGGTGAGGCCACCTCCCATTATCTGGCCGAGATGATTGCCCCGACAGGCGTCCACGTAACACGGATCGCACAGGGATTACCCGCTGGCGGGGGTGTCGATCAGGCCGATCAGATCACGCTCCACCGTGCCCTCGCAAATCGTGGTGCTTACGGAAGCAATGGGAGCAATAAGTTATTTCCTTAAGATTTCCTCAAGTATTCATGATTTCGTCCCGGTTACTCCTGCTATGCGTTTGTCTTTTGCTGACGGTTTTTTCCTCCAGTGGGATAGCTGCCGTCGACGATCGTCTCAATCCGCTGGTGACTCTCATGATCCAGAGGCTCCAGTTATCACGTGAGGTGGCCTGGAGCAAATGCCAGGCGGGGATTCCTGTCGCCGACCCCGTACGGGAGGCACGGATACTCACTGATCTGAAGGTCGCCGGAAGGCAGGAGGGACTAACCTCCGAAGAGGTGACCAGATTGTTCATTCCCCAGATCGCCGCCTCGCGCCGCTATCAGGAGGAACTGATCGCCGGATGGCGTTCAGGTATCGATGTGCCCAAGATTAAGCCGCTCGACCTTGCCGCTGAGATCAGGCCGCGGTTGGACAAGCTGAACCGAGAAATGCTCCGTCAGTGGGAGGTAGTCTGTCATACTCACCTGGACTGGGCCGACCGCGAGGAAGCGGAGCGGATGCTCCGGGATCGGGGAATCTCACCCGATGTCGCCAAGATCGCTGTGAGCCCCTTGGGAGGTAAATAAGCCGCGATTGATTCTCCCGCAGAGGCGCGGAGGCGCAGAGAATTATTCTTCTAGGCCATTCACACAACGCGTGATGCCACTCTTTAAGACTGCCTCTCCAAAGTTCAAAAGGTAACCCAGCTTTATTCCGGTCAACCTTACATAAGTCTGAACCTGCTTTCTATGTGCAGGCATGATCTGTTCAACAGACTTGAGCTCCAGTAAAACCATCTTTTCAACAATGAGATCTGCCCGAAATCCCTCTTCAAATTTGACTCCCTTGTAGAGAATCGGAACGGGGACCTACCGCTCCACTTTCAGTCCTGCCTCATTCAACTCCCGGCACAGCACGATTTCGTAGACGGTTTCCAGGAGTCCCGGTCCGAGCTCCCGATGAACCGCAATGGCAGCTTCAATTATTTTGGTGCCAATTTCATTTTCCCTCATTTTAATACTCTCTGCGTCTCAGCGCCTCTGCGCGAATTTTTTTCTACTTTCACTTTTTAACTCCCTTAACCTTTTATCCCATGGCCACTCCGAAGATCGATCCAGCTCTCCATCAGGAGCGTAAGCCCGACTGGATCAAGGTACGCCTTCCATCGAATCCCGTCTTCTTCTCGACCAAGGCGATGATCGCCGATCTGCGCCTTCATACGGTCTGTGAGAGCGCCCAGTGCCCGAATCGCTGGGAGTGCTGGAGCGGAGGCACCGCCACCATGATGATAGCCGGAGATCGCTGCACGCGGGCCTGCGGATTCTGTGCGGTCGATACGGCCAAGCCCTTCGCCCTAGAGGAGGACGAGCCGGAGCGGGTCGCCGAGGCGGTCCGGCGGATGAATCTCAAGCATGTGGTTGTCACCGCCGTTGCCCGCGATGACATTCCCGACGGCGGCGCGGAGCATTTCGCCCGTACGATCCAGGCGATCCGTGACATGGATGCCTCGGTCATCATTGAGATCCTGACTCCCGACTTCAATGGCAAGGACTCCTCCCTGCAAACCGTGGTCGATGCTGCTCCCCATATCTTCAATCATAACCTCGAGACTGTAGAGCGTCTCACGCCGATGGTTCGCTCCCGGGCAAAGTACCGCCTCTCGCTTGATTTCCTGAAGCGCGCTCGCGCTCTTGCCGATTCGCGCGATCAGAAAATGGTGACCAAGAGCGGCATCATGCTTGGTCTGGGCGAGCAGGAGAACGAGATCTTCCAGGCCATGGATGACTTACGTGAGGCCAATGTCAGCGTGCTCACCATGGGCCAGTATCTCCGCCCCAGCCCCCAGCATCTGCCGGTTGTCGAATACATCACCCCGGAGACATTCAACCTCTACGGCGAGATCGCCAGGAAGAAAGGATTCACTCATGTGGCGAGTGGTCCGTTGGTACGGAGTTCGTACCATGCATCCGACTTCAATCCGATTGAGGGTTTAGCCGAGCAAGCAGGCCTGAATAGTTAAGGCTCAGTTTCGGTTTTTTGCAAAAAACAGTTGCGGACTCTTTTGGTTTGCTATACCGAACAAATGAACGGTATATGAATATCAGCATGAATCTCACCCTACGACAGAGTGAAATCCTCTCTTTCATCCGCGACTGTGCGGAGGAGAGGGGAGGTATCCCCTCGGTTCGTGAGATCATGGCCCGTTTTGGATTTAGCTCTCCGGCTACGGTGGCTAGCCATCTGGACCTCATGGAAAAGAAGGGTGCTATTCGTCGCGAGGCAGGGCGTTCGAGGAATATCATCCTTCCCGATCGTGAGCTTCTAAAGTCCCGTCCGGAACTTCTCGAAGTGCCCCTTTATGGGATGATTCCCGCCGGTATTCCCGAGGGCCAGGAGCAGGAGATGGATCGCTGCATCACGGTCGACCCCGAGACGATCAAGATTCCCCGGAATGCGAAGACTTTCGCCCTTGAGGTGAGGGGAGACTCAATGATCGGTGCCGGGATCCTAGACCGCGATGTCGTGATCCTGGAGCATGCCGAACCTCGGAACCGTGATATCGTTGCCGCCCTGATCGATGGCGAGGTCACACTGAAGCGCTACCTCGTGGAGGGAGGTATTCCCTTCCTTCGTGCCGAGAATCCACTCTATCCCGATCTCATTCCGGCCCGGGAGCTTCTGATCCAAGGAGTCTTCCGAGCGCTGATCCGCACCCATCTTCCACGTTAACCCAATACCCAATACCCATCACCAAACACCACCATGAAGACCGCCACCAAGTCCACCATCCGATCCACCGATGAGCTCTGGCAATGGGCTGCACTCAAGAGATCCGCCTCCCTTGCCCCAAAACGTTCGATGACGAGCAGTATGGCCCGTCATTCCTCTTCGATGGCACAAGGCATTCTAAACCGTCTTTACGAGATCCTTGGAGTGACTTCCAAGTCACGGAGGTAAGAAATTTTATCTCGCGCGGAGACGCAGAGGCGCAGAGATACTAAATTGGAATAGAAATGAATATCGACCTGACAATTGATTCAATAATTCTAGAACGAGCCAAAGAACTGGCCCTCATGAAGAATATCAGCCTGTCGTTTTTGTGGAGACACTTCTTATCGATGAACTAGGAATTTCTACGACATCTAAAAAGCTCTCCTTTATCCACAAGTGGACAGGACGTCTGAACTTAAGGAGTCCTGATGGACAGTTTGCTTACTTGCAGCAACGTTACGAGATCTGAATTTGCCCTGCGTTATCAGTGTTTGATTATCTGGCTGTTGATTCGCATCCGTTACAACTTCCTCTATGCAGGATATTTTTTTTTTGTCCTAATAGTCCAAACACCTGCAGCCTAAATCCCTTCCTGCCACTTCCGTGGCGGCATCAGTTCGACTGATCCGTTGTGGGCTGATCCTGATCCTTTGACTTATCAGGTTTTTCGGCCTTTTCAGTCTGGTCATTGGAGTCTTTGGATTCTTTATCCTTTTCCTCTTTCGAGCCGTAGACCTCTTTGAGGACTTTACCGATGAGTGGCGCAGCGTGGCTGCCTCCATGAATGTTGTTATCGCCGGGTTCTCCCTCATAGACGGCTGCAAAGGCATACTGGGGATTCTCTGCAGGAACGAATCCCGCAAACCATGCGGCAGTTCGCTGCTTCTCCTTGTTTCCTCCACCACCCCATTGGGCGGTGCCTGTCTTCCCTGCGACATGGTATCCCTTCACCTGCGCGTGGTGGGCCGTTCCCTGTCCATCTTCGGTCACGGCCACGAGAGCTTCTTTAAGCGTCTCCATATCCTCCTGCTTGATCTGGAGGTCATCCCGGAGACGGTCAGGGTAGGCTGAGATAACTTTGTTATCGATGCCCTGGATCTGCTTCACGAGCCGTGTCTGGTGAAATTGTCCACCCGTCGCGATTGCCCCGTAAGCCTGGGCCATCTGGAGAGGGGTGATGACGATGGCCCCCTGTCCGATGCTCATGTTGGCGACATCGCCCTTGAGGATCTTCCGCTTCTGGGTGCGTAGCATGTATTCATCGGTGGGAATGATACCGCCCGTTTCGGCTTTGAGAGGGATACCTGTCTTCTTCCCGAGTCCTAGACGCTCGGTCCAGGTGATGATGTTTTGTGCCCCGATCTTGATGCCGGCCTGAATGAACCATGTGTTGCAGGACTGCGTGAGCGCCTCGACAAAATTCAGACGACCCGCATTGGTCTTCTTCCAGTTGTGAAAGGTGAAGTTGCCAATATCGATCGCGGTAGGGCCGCTGTAGATATCGGTGGGGGTGAGTTTTCCAGACTGGAACCCGGAGAGTGCGACAAATGTCTTGAAGGTGGAGCCAGGCGGATAAGCGGATCGGTAGGCTCGGGGCAGCAAGGGCGTGGAAGGATCTTCGCTAAGCTGTCTGTAGATCTCAGGATTCAGGATGGGAACGAAGTGGTTAGGATTGTATTCGGGCCAGGAGGCCATAGCATGGATTTCACCGGTCCAGGGATCGATCACCACGATGGCGCCGCGCTTGCAATTCTCACTCAGGACCTTCTCGCAGATGCGCTGCAGATTCTGATCAATGGTTGTGATCACGTTATCGCCGGGAACGGGAGGCTGGGCGATCCTCTCCGAGGTCTTGCGACCCTCCGCATCATAGGTGACATGGATGCTGCCGGGGTGGCCTTTCAGCTGGTAGTCGAAAGTTTGCTCGATCCCTTCGCGCCCCTCGCTCTCGGTGAAGATGAGGTCCTTGTTCTCGATCGGACGGATGGAGAGGGGAGCTTCCTTACCCGTATAGCCGATAATGTGGGAGGCAAGTTGCCCATTGGGATAAATGCGCGCGTAGACCTGCTGGAGCACCAGGGCACTCGTGAGGCCGCGCCTGGCAGCGGCCAGTTCCTCGGGCTGCAGATCCTCGAGCAGAGTCAGCGGGAGGAGGCCACGGTTGCGGTAATGATTGAGGATAGCCTGATCGCGTAGTGAGATCTGGCGTCCAAGGAACCCCTTGGCGAACGTGATGTGTTGGCGGGCAAAAGCCAGGACCTTGGCCTCGCTCCAGTCGAGCGGGGTGGGGAACTGAAGCGCCAGATTGTAACTGAGGCGACTCTGGGCCAGCGGATAGCCGTTCCTGTCGGTGATCTGCCCTCTCGGGGCTGGAATTCCGAGCTGGAAAGTCCGGGCCTGCTTCTGGGTCTCCCATGTGGGTTTGGGATTTTCATCGACGGGTGCGTTCGTCCCATTGTTCATCTGTGCCGCTGCCGAGAAGGCGAAAGCAAAAGAGCAAAGCAGGTTAAGAAGAAGGATCCGTGCGCTCATGGTACGGTGGCTGTGGCTCTCGGGGGGGTGATGTGGGGAGGCTTTAGGTAGATTGGCACGGGAGTTCCCGAGACGAGGAAAGAGGGATCGTTCTTTTCCGCAAGGATTGCAAGTCGCACGGCATTTGGGGTGGCAATCACCAGGCTCTCAATTTCAGCCATGGCTGCCGATCCGACTACGGGCAGATCGGCATACGAGCTTAGATGACTCAGCATCTCGGCGGGAGAAAGAAGCCGAGGTTCCTCCACGAATACCCCTAGTTGAATACGCGCTATCCAGTAATGGCCTCCCCGTGCATCCCCGACAGCCCAGAACCCCTCATCCGGCCCCTGCAGCGCCAAGGGTGAGGGGATGGCATGAAGCGGGAGATTCCGTGCCGTGGCGAATCCTCTGGCTGCTGCAATTCCAGCGCGCAGGCCATTGTACGATCCGGGACCTAGTCCCACGCAGAGTGCATCGGGAAGGCCGCATGTCTCCACGGCATCCCTCAGCCCCGCGAAGAGAGCAGAAGAGTCGGATCGCGCATGGGGGGTCTGCTTTTCAAAGAGAACCTCCGGTGTTCCTTTAATGAAGGAAACGAAGGCAACCGAGGCGACCGTTGATGAGGAGTCGAGGGAAAGGATCCTCATCGTCTTTTCAGAGGATTTCCCAGCGGAACGTGCGGATCTCTTCCGTGTCCACGAGCTGTGGCTCAATCCGGATCCTCATCGTACCTGGAGGCAATATACCCGAAAACTTGTCTCCCCATTCGATGAACATCAGCCCGTCATGATAGTAATCTTCCAATCCCAGGGCGAGCACCTCGGATTCGGATTCCAACCTGTACCAGTCAGAGTGATGAAGGCGTTTGTCTACGGAACCATAGCTCTGTAGCAGAGTGAAGGTCGGACTGGTGACCTCCTCGATGATACCCATGGCTAGAGCCGTTGCTTTGACGAAGTGGGTTTTTCCAGCACCGAGCGGCCCCTCCAGAGTGACTACACCGGACTTCAGCATCAGGGGCAGGAGTTCTGTAGCAATAGCCGCCGTTTCCTGAATGCTCCGGGCAGTATGAACTCCAAGCTGAAGTGTGACGGGATTGTCGATTGCCATTTCTGAGCCATTCTAGTTGGGTTACGGAGTCTAGCAATCCTACTGGAATAATCCTTCATAATTCATCCCTCATAATTCACCCTTTTTTTATGTCCAACCCGACCCAACTCCCTGCCTGGAAGGCACTCGAAGCTAATCGCGACCAGATCGCCAAGACTACGCTCAAGGAGCTCTTTGCCGCCGATCCTACCCGTGGCGAACACCTGACCGCCGAGGCTTGCGGCCTCTACCTTGACTACTCGAAGAACCGCGTGAACGACGAGACCCTCAAGAACCTTGTCCAGCTTGCCAAGGAAGTCGGACTGGAGGAGCACCGCGACAAGATGTTTGCCGGAGAGAAGATCAATATCACCGAGGATCGCGCCGTTCTTCATGTTGCCCTCCGAGCTCCGAAGAATGCGGTAATCAAGGTCGATGGCGTCGATGTTGTTCCCGAGGTCCACAAGGTCCTCGAGGCCATGGGTTCCTTTGCCGACCGCATCCGCTCCGGCGAGTGGAAGGGCCACACAGGCAAGCGCATCAAGAACGTGATCAATATCGGCATCGGCGGCTCCGACCTGGGCCCCGTCATGGCCTACGAGGCTCTCAAGGCCTACAGCGACCGCGACATGACTTTCCGCTTTGTCTCCAATGTCGACGGCACCGATTTCTCCGAGGCTGTCCGCGATCTCGATCCCGCCGAGACCCTCTTCATCGTCTCCTCGAAGACCTTCACCACGCTAGAGACCATGACCAATGCCAACAGCGCCCGCGAATGGTCGCTTGCTGGTTTTGGCAATGATGTCACTGCTGTTGCGAAGCACTTCGTCGCCGTCTCAACGAACGCCGCCAAGGTCTCTGAGTTCGGTATCGACACCGCGAACATGTTCGGATTCTGGGATTGGGTCGGTGGCCGTTACTCGATGGACTCCGCGATCGGCCTCTCGACCATGATCGCCATCGGGCCTAAGAACTTCTCTGATCTCCTCGCTGGCTTTCACGCGATGGACGAGCACTTCCGCACGGCCCCGCTCGACAAGAATCTCCCCGTTCTCCTTGGCCTCCTTGCCGTCTGGTACAACGACTTCTTCGGTGCCCAGAGCATTGCCGTGCTCCCCTACGAGCAGTACCTCAAGCGCTTCCCCGCCTACCTCCAGCAACTCACCATGGAGAGCAACGGCAAGTCGGTCCGCCTCGACGGCACACATGTCACTTTTGATACGGGTCCGATCTACTGGGGCGAGCCCGGCACGAACGGCCAGCACTCCTTCTATCAGCTCATCCATCAGGGAACTCGCCTCATCCCGTGCGACTTCATCGGATTCAACAAGGCAATCAACGAGCTGGGTCACCACCACAATTATCTCACCTCGAATATCTTCGCGCAGGCTGAGGCACTCGCCTTCGGCAAGACACCTGAGCAGGTGAAGGCCGAGGGAACGCCCGATTGGCTGAATCCCCACCGCGTCTTCGAGGGGAACCGTCCGTCGAATGTCATCATGGCCGACAAGCTCGACCCTCATACCCTCGGCGTTCTGGTCGCTCTGTATGAGCACAGCGTCTTTACGCAGGGTACCATCTGGGGGATCAACTCCTTTGATCAGTGGGGTGTCGAGCTCGGTAAGCAGCTTGCCCAGCACATCATCCCCGAGCTCGAGTCGCCGGCCGAGCCAGAGCTCAAGCACGACAGCTCGACGAACGCGCTTATCCGCCGCTTCAGGGCGAAGAAGTAAAACCGATTAAATTTTATAAGTCATGGCTCTCAAGATCGAAGTCCTTGCTGATGATGATGCGGTTGCCAAAGCGGCTGCAGGAGTGATTGCCGCTGCGGCCCGTGAGGCCGTGGCAGCCCGAGGCGTCTTCACGCTAGCCGTGAGTGGAGGAAAGACCCCTTGGGCGATGCTCAAGGATCTCGCGTCGGAGGAGGTGCCTTGGTCCCAAGTCCATGTCTTCCAGATCGACGAGCGCATTGCTCCCGAAGGGGATCCTGATCGGAACCTGACCCATCTGCATGAATCTCTTTTGGGCAATGCTCCTATCCCTAAGGAGAATATCCATGCCATGCCGGTCAATGCCGAGGATCCCGTCGAGGGAACCAAAGAATATGAGCAGGTTCTTCAGGAAATCTGTGGGCATCCACCGACTCTCGATATGGCTCATCTTGGCCTTGGACCCGACGGCCACACGGCCTCGTTGACTCCGAATGATCCTGTCCTCGGAGTTACTGACCGCGATGTGGCACTTACCGATCCTGTGCATCTCTACCAGAACCGCCGTCGCATGACCCTGACCTATCCAATGATCAACCGCTCGCGCCAGATCATGTGGCTCGCCACAGGAGCTGCAAAGATCCCGATGATCGTGAAGCTCAAGGCAGTCGATCACTCGATTCCTGCCGGAAGTATCAGTCAGGTTAACGCGCTGTTGCTCACGGACACCGCAGCAGCAGTAGGCTTGTAGCGGCTTGGGATTGAACGCGGGCGTGGCCCTGCCGCTCGCCTTTTTCAGGAATCCCTTCGGCATTTCAACCTACTCCCGCCAGCCCAAGTTCAATCATCAGCCTACTCCGCGTGGTGTTCCTGAAGGGACTTCACCGTCAGCGGTGCCTCTGCCATCGACTTGATCGCTGAGGCGCTGGCTGCGGCGGCCCGCAGGGTGGTCATGATCGGGATGCGGTTGGCGACAGCGGTACTCCGGATCACTACTTCGTCAGCACGGGGTTGTTTGCCGGCCGGGGTGTTGATGATGAAGTGCATTTCTCCGTTCTTGATCATGTCGACGACATTAGGGCGTCCCTGGGCCAGCTTGTTGAGCCGGGTTACGGTGATGCCGGATGCCTGAAGAAGAGCAGCAGTGCCGTCTGTCGCATGGATCGTGAAGCCAAGATCAGCGAAATCTTTCACGATAGGAACGATGGCCTTCTTGTCGGAGTCCTTGACGCTGACAAAGAGGTTCCCCTTGCTGGGGAGTCCCGGAGCGGCGGCCATCTGGGCCTTCGCATAGGCGCGCGGGAAGTCAGTATCGATGCCCATGACCTCACCGGTGGAGCGCATTTCGGGTCCGAGGGTTATGTCGATACCCGGGAACTTGATGAAGGGGAAGACAGCCTCCTTAACGGAGTAGTGCTTGGGAATGACTTCTTCCGTGAAGCCAAGATCCTGGAGCGTTCTGCCTGCCATGATCTTTGCTGCTAGCTTGGCTAGGGGTACGCCGATCGCCTTACTGACAAAGGGTGAGGTGCGGGAAGCACGGGGATTCACTTCGAGCACGTAGACCTCCTCATCCTTGACAGCGTACTGGACGTTCATGAGTCCGCGGACATCGAGCTCCAGGGCCATGGCCTTGGTGGCGGAGCGGATGGTCTCGAGAACCTTCGGAGAGAGTGAGACGGATGGAAGCACACAGGCGCTATCACCGCTGTGGATGCCAGCCTCTTCGATATGCTCCATGATACCGCCGATAACGCAATCCGTGCCGTCCGCCAGGCAGTCGACATCCACCTCGGTGGCATCTTCCAAGAAGCGGTCCACGAGGATCGGCCTCTCAGGGCTGACTTCGACAGCGGTCTGGATATAGCGACAGAGATCCTCTTCGGTATAGACGATCTCCATAGCACGTCCTCCTAATACGAAGGAGGGGCGCACAAGAACGGGGTAGCCGACCTTGTTGGCGACTGCCACGGCCTCTGATTCGTTAATGGCTGTAGCACCGGTGGTCTGGCGCAGTCCGAGCTTGTCGATCATTGCCGAGAAATGCTTCCGATCCTCAGCCATCTCGATGCTCTTGGGCTGAGTGCCGATGATCGTAGCCCCACGTGCCTGAAGCGGGGCGGCAAGGTTCAGCGGTGTCTGGCCGCCGAACTGAACGACAACGGCGTCGCACTTCTCCCGCTCGTAGATATTGAGCACATCCTCAAGGGTGAGGGGCTCAAAGAAGAGCTTGTCGCTGGTGTCGTAGTCGGTGGAGACAGTTTCGGGGTTCGAGTTCACCATGATGGTCTCGAAACCCTCTTCCTTGAGAGCGAAAGCTGCATGCACACAGCAGTAGTCGAACTCGATGCCCTGGCCGATGCGGTTGGGACCTCCGCCAAGGATCATCACCTTCTTCTTGCTCCCTTGACGGGTCTCATCCTCGTCCCCGTAAGTGGAATAGAAATAAGGGGTTGCCGCTTCAAATTCTGCGGCGCAGGTGTCGACTAGTCGGTAGGTCGGTTCGACTCCCTCAGCCTTGCGCTTGGCCCGGATGGTATCCTCAGTTGTTCCCTCTATCTGTGCCAGTTGGCGGTCGGAGAAGCCGAGCTGTTTGGCCTTGCGCAGTGGAATATTGGAGGGATCCTTTCGGAAGGAGAGTTCTTCTTCGACGATCTCCTGGATGTTGTCCAGGAACCAAGGGTCGATCGCGCTAATGGCATGGATCTTCTCCGCGCTGAATCCCGCGAGGAAGGCGTGACGGATGGCAAAAATTCGCTCGGCATTCGGAACACGAAGAAGCTTCTCGATCTGCTCGAGATCCCATGACCCGTCAGCCTTGCGTGGTTCGATGTCCTTCGCATCACAGCCAAGTCCGAAGCGTCCCGTTTCGAGAGAACGGAGGGCCTTCTGCAGGGCCTGCTTGAAGGTACGTCCGATTGCCATCGCCTCGCCAACGCTCTTCATCTGGCTGGTAAGGGTGGAATCAGCCTTCGGGAACTTCTCGAAGGTGAAGCGCGGGATCTTTACGACGCAGTAGTCGATAGCAGGCTCGAAGCAGGCGGTCGTGGTCTTGGTGATGTCGTTCTTGAGTTCGTCCAGGCGGTAGCCGACGGCAAGTTTCGCCGCGATCTTCGCGATCGGGTAACCCGTGGCCTTGGAGGCGAGGGCAGAGGAGCGTGAGACACGGGGATTCATCTCGATGACAATCTGGCGTCCG
The DNA here is from genome assembly GCA_037127835.1 of Verrucomicrobiota bacterium. Taxonomy (GTDB): domain Bacteria; phylum Verrucomicrobiota; class Verrucomicrobiia; order Chthoniobacterales; family UBA6821; genus UBA6821. Next base: position 38,193 of record JBAXXS010000002.1, read on the forward strand.
GTCTTCGGATCGACGGCGAACTGGATGTTCGATCCGCCGGTCTCGACGCCGATGGCACGGATAACGGCGAAGGAATCATCGCGCATCTTCTGGTATTCTTTGTCCGTGAGTGTCTGGATCGGGGCGACGGTGATCGAGTCACCGGTATGTACCCCCATTGGGTCGAGGTTCTCGATCGAGCAGATGACAATACAGTTGTCGGCTTTGTCGCGGATTACCTCTACCTCATATTCCTTCCAGCCGAGAAGGGAGACCTCAATGAGGACTTCGGTGGTGGGGGACATGTCGAGTCCCCGACGTGCGATGGTCTCGAGTTCCTCACGGTTGTAGGCGATTCCTCCTCCCGCTCCACCCAGTGTAAAGGCGGGACGGATGATGAGAGGATAGGTTCCGATCTGCTTCGCGATTTCGAAGACCTCATCAATCGTGTGGGCGGTGCCAGACTCCGCCACATCGAGGCCGATCTCGATCATGATCTGCTTGAATAGGGTACGGTCTTCGCCCCGCTTGATGGCCTCGGCATTTGCCCCGATGAGACGGACTCCATGTTTTTCGAGAACTCCGCTATGCACGAGCTCCATGGCGGCATTCAGCGCAGTCTGACCGCCGAGGGTAGGCAGGAGGGCGTCCGGCTTCTCCCGCTCGATGATCTTCTCGATCATCTCCGGGGTGATCGGCTCGATGTAGGTCCGGTTGGCAAACTCCGGATCGGTCATGATCGTGGCCGGATTGGAGTTCACTAGAACCACCTCGTATCCCTCTTCTGCGAGGGCCTTGCAGGCCTGCACTCCCGAATAGTCGAATTCGCATCCCTGTCCGATGACGATGGGGCCGGCTCCAATCAGGAGGATTTTCTTAATCGAGGTGTCTTTAGGCATGGAGTGCTACGTGTCGTAAAGTGTGTCGGTATCCCTCGGAGGAGGCCCTGTATTGAACCCTCCAAGGTACAGGAGAGTCAAACGTGGAGTCGTAGGAGAGGAGTAAAATCGTTCGGCGGCTTCTGAACCGATCCATGAATTCAACCCGTTATGAAGATCCCAAAGTCAGCGACTTTCTGGACATTAGCACCCACTCTCGCTAGTACCACACTCATGTCCGATAACCCAATCGTCCCAGATTCCAATCAAGAGAGTTTACCCGCTCCCCGTACTGGCAAGATGCATTTTCATAGCATGGAGGAAATGTCTCGAGACGACTTTGCGATTTTGAAGCAGGTGCATGAGGAGAACCTGGAGAAATTACCTGACCTTCTCCTTAGCCTGCTCAACAGTCTGGGTGGGGACGAAGCCTATCCGGTGGATCGCCTAGAGCACTCCCTTCAGGCCGCCACCCGTGCCCTGAGGGATGGTCGGGACGAAGAATATGTGGTCGTGGCGTTGCTTCATGATGTTGGGGAAGCGCTTGGTCCCATGAATCACGGCGAAGTCATTGGTGCCGTACTGCACCCGTTCATCAGCGAGGCCAATCACTGGATGCTGGTCAACCACCCCCTATTCCAGACCTACTTTTATGGGAGTCATGTTGGAATCGATCCCAATGGCAGGGATATCTACAAGGATCATCCCCACTTCGAGCACACGGCCGAGTTCTGCGCCAAATATGACGAGGTTTCCTTCGATCCGAATTACCCGGTGGAACCTCTAGAGACATTCATTCCGATGGTTAGGAGGGTGCTCTCGAAAAAGTGGACCGCACCCGGTCAAGAGAAATAAGCGGGATCTAATTTTTACGGAGCAGACTTCAGTCCTGCCTCGGCAAGCGCGTGACCAGAATGGTCGTGTCCCCTGTGTCCGGGATTAGGATGGCCTCTTCCAGAGATGCTGGAATCAGCATGAAACCGCCCGGTCTAAGGGTCGTGCCAGAGCACTCCACCTTACCCGTCAGGCAAGTGACGATAGAGAAGTCTCCTTTGCAGGCGATATTCCCTGGCAAGGGAAAGGATATCTTCTCGACATGAAAATAGGGACAGTCGGCAACAATGGTTCGAGACGCGGGAGTCAGCAATGGCTCGAAATCGTTGAAATCGATGGAATACAGCGATTCCTTGATGTGAAGATCGCGTGGCTTACCCTCAAGACCTCGGCGATTCCAGTCAAAGACTCGGTACGTCGTGTCGCTGTTCTGCTGAACCTCGACGATAACCAACCCTTCGCCGATTGCATGCAATCTGCCGCTCGGAATGAAGATGCTCTCTCCAGTGTGAGCTTGCACCTTGTGAAGCGTCTCTTCCACAGTCCCATCCAGGAGAGCCTGCTCGAACTGCTTGCGTGAGACACCTTTTTTGAGTCCGGCATAGACGGAGGCTCCTTTGGAGGCATGGAGAAAATACCAGCACTCCGTCTTCGGTTCCCCATTCAATGCCGTGGCATGCTCCACCGGTGGATGAACCTGGACGGAGAGGCGCTCGCGGGCATCGAGGAGTTTGATTAGGAGGGGGAAACGGGGAGAGGGGTTGGAGCTGTGCAGGGAGCCGAAGACTTCTTCACGGTTTTCTATCCATAATTCGTGAAGCGTCTTCCCCTTGAGGGGACCTTCATGAACCACGCTTTGCGCTTCAGGCCGGTCGACCATTTCCCAGAGTTCCCCTACCGGAACAGCGTGGGGGAGTGTTTTGCCAAGTAGGGTTTCGAAACGGCGCCCCCCCCAGACGCGTTCCATGGCCAGGGGTTCGAAAGTGATCGGAGAGGAATGAACCATGATATTCCTCTTACTATCCCCAAGATGCCTGCGATTGCCAAGACCATACGGTCTCCTGCAAGATGATCAGGATGGTCTCGACACGACGTAAACGCTCCTTAGATGAAATAACGGGGGTCCTTCTGCTTTTTGGGGGAATCCTACTCTTTCTCGCACTCTGCTCCTTCGAGCCAAGGGATGTTTCCCCCTGGCTGCCGTATGCGAAGCACGCTCATTCCTCGGAATATCCGGTAAACTTCATCGGTCGTGTGGGAGCGGATATTGCCGGCTTGTTTTACTTTCTCTTCGGCGGCGCCTCCTACTTCGCCTCAGTGGCCTTGGTGGGGCTCGGAATAGCCAAGTTCACGACGGAATTCCGACTCGGCATCCGCTTGGGATGGGCGCTTGTTTTTGTCCTGAGTTGGTCGACCTTGCTTGATTTGCAGCATCTCATTCTGAGTGACTGGCACGAGAAATTCAACATTCAGGGGCCCGGTGGATGGTTCGGACACCGGATTGATCTGGTGCTCGGGCGACATGTGCTTGGCACGCTCGGATCGGGTCTTATCTTCATGGCCCTTGCCCTGGTCAGCCTCATCCTGGCAACAGGATTCCATCCGATCCTGGCATTACGCCGTTTTTTTTCCTTAATCATTTCCATCACGGGAACATTCGCGGGGTTCCTGATCGGATTGATCAAAAAGCATCTTGCCAACCGGAAAAAGGAATCCGGGGTGCCGGAGGAGGTTGAGCCGCCACGCTACCGCACTGGCAATCGCCGTAAATCTCCCACCGCGGAAACCAAGGTCGAGGGATTATCGGATGAAGGTGTTTCCCTCGGAACGACTCCTCCTGTGGATCTCCCTTCACCCAAGATCATCGATGCCAGTGTGCCGGCGCCGGCTCGCAAGCCGACACTGGCCGAAGTGATGAAGGGCAAAGCCAACTCCATGCAGAGTGATTCGCTTCCTGCTTCCGGCGTCCTTGGCGAGTTGAGTTTGGAGGAATACACCTTGCCTGGCTTTGATCTTCTAGAGACCTACGATGATGAGGGGCACAAGCCCGCTGATCCGGCCGAGCTTCAAGGAGTGCAGAAGATCATTCTCGAGACGCTTGCCCAATTCGACATTGAGGCTTCTCCTGGAGATATCACCAAGGGGCCGACAATCACACGTTACGAAGTCTATCCCGCCATCGGCGTGCGTGTGGAGCGCATCTCGGCGCTGGAAAAAAACCTTGCCCGTGCCACACGTGCGGAACGGATCAACATTCTGGCTCCTATTCCCGGGAAGGACACCGTAGGCATCGAGATCGCCAACTCCAGTAAGGTGAAGGTGAGCATCCGCGAGCTTTTTGAGAGCGAGGCTTGGCACTCTACCAAGGCCGCTTTGCCACTTGCTCTCGGCAAGGATGTCTACGGGCATGCCATCATCGCCGATCTCGCCGCGATGCCACACCTCCTTGTGGCGGGCGCTACAGGAAGTGGCAAGAGCGTCTGCATCAACTCCATCATCACGAGCCTGATCTTCAAGCACACGCCCGAGACCCTGCGATTCATCATGATTGATCCGAAGGTCGTGGAGATGCAGGTCTACAATGATCTCCCCCATCTGGTGACTCCGGTGGTGACGGATCCAAAGAAGGTCCTGCTGGCATTGCGCTGGGTGGTCGACGAGATGGAGAAGCGCTATGGCATCTTCGCCAAGGTGGGAGTCAAGAATATCAGCGGCTTCAACAGTCGCCCCAAGCCCGAGAAAGCGCCCTTGACTGTGGTTGCGGATGGCTCTTCCGAAGGGGAGGAAACTGCCGAAGTAAGCGAGATCGCTAATGATCCCTTCGGTTCGACCACGGATGCCAATTTGGAAGGTCAGGAGGAACCAGCGGTGCCGGAACTTCCATTCAAGCCCGGTGACGACATGATCATTCCGGACCAGATGCCTTTTATCGTCGTGATCGTCGACGAGTTGGCTGATCTCATGCAGACAGCGCCTGCCGATGTCGAGGGGGCAATCGCCCGTATTACGCAGAAGGCGCGTGCCGCCGGAATCCACATGATCGTGGCGACACAGACGCCCCGCTCAAGCGTCGTCACCGGAGTCATCAAGGCGAATATTCCATCCCGCATCGCTTTCCAAGTGGCCTCGGGTCTCGACAGTCGGGTTATCCTGGACATGAACGGTGCAGAAAAACTCCTCGGTAAGGGAGACATGCTTTATCTGCCGCCCGGGAGCGCCAAGCTCACGCGGGCACAGGGTGTCCTAGTCACCGATGAGGAGATCCACCGAGTCGTTGCCAATCTCGCTATCCAGGCTAAGCCTGTCTTCGAGCCGAGCATCTCGGCCAAACTGGCCTCGAACACCATGCCGGAGGATGAGATCACCGACGAGGAGGAGGATCTTGTCGACAGGTGTCTCGAGATCATCCGTCAGGAGAAAAAGGCCTCCACCTCCATGCTCCAGCGTCGTCTGCGACTGGGTTACACCCGTGCCGCCCGCATTGTCGACATTCTCGAGCAACGTGGCATTCTGGGACCTAAGGATGGGGCGAAAGACCGCGAGATTCTCGTCGATTTGGATGGTTTGGACGACTGAGTGACTTATTCTTTCCGACCCTCATTATTCATGTTTTTTCAACCGATATCATCCGCCAGGCCGCTTGGTTTTCTTCTCCGTGAGGCGAGGCAGGATCTTGGGTTGAGCCTTGGTGAGGCATCACGGTTAACAAGGCTTTCTGAACAGGAGATCGAACTGATGGAGGAGGGGGGATTCATGAATCCCGATGTCGCCCGCATCCATGCCGTGACCTACGTGCGAGCTATGGGGTTGGATCCACTTTCCATCCGCGACTCCCTTCCCTCCATGCCGGAGCTGGCACCCAAGAACTGCCAGTATCTCTCCAATTACGCACGCCCTCTGAAACCTCCCTTCGAGTGGAGTCTGGAACTGCTGGCTCCTTTGGCTCCCCTGGGACGTGCAACCGTTTATCTCCTGTTGGTGACCACACTCCTGAGTACCTGGGGCGTGATGCGCCAGCTGTCACGTGTCCGATCCATTCCCTGGATCACCAGTAACGCCAGCCTCTCTTCCTTTTCTAGCAGATAATTTTCACCGATAATTTCCAAACGATGAGCACTACCCAGATTCCTGAACCCCGCAAGATCGGCCTGATCAGCCTTGGCTGTGCCAAGAACCTCGTCGATGCCGAAATCCTGCTTGGAGATGCCAAGCTCCACGGCTACGAACTCACGACCGAAACCGACGAGGCTGATGTCGTCCTTGTCAATACCTGCGGATTCATTGATCCGGCTAAGGAGGAGAGCATCAATGCGATTCTGGAGGCTAACCGCCGCCGTCTCCATGGTGCAAAACCCGGACAGAAGCTGGTGGTAGGGGGATGCCTTTCCCAACGCTATTCGAGTGATCTCGCCATTCAGCTGCCCGAAGTGGATGCCTTCATGGGTTTGGATGAGATCAAGAGCGCTGGCTCGTTCTTCGACCGTCTTCTTGACGACGAGCGTGAAGAGACGGGGGCCTTAGTCGAGGTCTCACGCCGTGCCGCCTACATTCCCGACTACGACACGCCACGTGTCCGTCTCACGGCTTCCCACACCGCTTATGTGAAAATCGCCGAAGGATGCAATCACCCCTGTTCCTTCTGCGTTATTCCGAGGATGCGCGGCCGTCACCGTAGTCGCACGATCGAGTCCGTGGTGAAGGAAGTCGAGGGATTGGTGGCTTCCGGCGTGAAGGAGATCAATCTCATCAGCCAGGACACCACCTACTATGGAATGGATCTCTGGGAGGAGAAGGCCGGACCTCGTCAGCCGGTCGATGAAGCCAGAGGCCCCGGACTTCCCGCACTGCTCGACGCCTTGGCAGCGATTCCGGGCGAGTTCTGGATCCGTCTTCTCTACACCCATCCGGCCCACTGGAGCGATGACATGATCACCGCTATCGCCCGCAATCCGAAGGTAGCCCGCTATGTCGATATGCCGCTCCAGCATATCCACGACGTGATGCTGGATGCCATGCGCCGCGAAACGGATCGCGGACATATCGAACGCCTGATCGACCGGATGCGCGCCGGCATTCCCGGACTGACGATCAGGACGACCTTCATTGTCGGGTTCCCCGGAGAAGCCGAGGAGCATTTCGAGAGTCTCTTGGAATTCATGAATGCCCGCCGATTTGAGCGTCTGGGTGTCTTTAACTATTCCCGTGAAGAGGAATCCCGTGCCGCGAAGCTTCCCGGTCAGATCCATGGTGGCACCAAGAAGCGCCGTCACCGCGAGGCGATGCTTGTCCAGCAGGAGATCGCCGTCGAACTCGCTCTGGAGCAGGTGGGTAGGGAGTTGATCGTTCTTGCCGACACTGCTGGATTCGGGCGCACCGAGGGGGATGCCCCCGATGTCGATTGCCGCGTCCACTTCACTAGGCCGGTAAAGGCAGGGGAGTTCCACCGCGTCAGGATTACCGGCACCCGCGGCTATGATCTCGAAGCGGAGCCGCTAGTCGATTAGCAAGCCGAGCTGAGGTATCCATAAGATGAAGATTTCGTTTTCCTTTCCGATGACACGGGCCTTTAGCCTCTATCTGGGGCAGATTGCTTTCCTGGCCGGCGAGACCTTCTCATCGATCTTCCTTGGAAGGATCCGCTGGCGTTTGGTTCTGAATCAGATCGTCGAGATCGGATTCGGTTCCCAGGCTGTCGTCATTATTACGGGGATTTTTACGGGTGCCGTGTTCACCGCGCAGATCTTTTTCCAGTTCAACGCCCTGAACATGAGTACGGCAGTCGGGCCCGTGGTATCCATCGCTCTTTGCCGTGAACTCGGCCCTGTCCTTACAGGACTCATGGTGGCTGGTCGCGTCGGAGCCGCCATTTGCGCGGAGATCGGCACAATGAAGGTCACCGAGCAGATCGACGCCCTCCGTGCTCTGGCGGTCAATCCGGTTGATTACCTCGTAGTGCCCCGTGCCGTTGCGATGATGATCTCTATGCCCCTGCTCGTGGGGGAATGCATTTTCTTCGCCCTTACAGCCAGCTACTACGTGGCCACACGGATCCTGAATGTGAACAGCGTCTTCTTTCTGCAGCACATGTGGTTCTACACACACACCAAGGACATGGTGATGGCGCTGACCAAGGGATTTGTCTTCGCCTTGATCGTTGTCTTTGTCGGATGCCTGCAGGGGCTCACGACCAGCAACGGTGCCGTGGGAGTGGGACGCTCCACGACCGAGGCAGTGGTCATCAGTTCCCTGACCATCCTGATGATCAACTTCTTCCTGACGATGGGGCTGAACATCATCTTTCCAGCCGGAGGGAAGTTCTGATGATTTCCGAGGGTAAGAACCTGATTGAGGTCCGTGATCTCCGCCAGAGCTTCTCCGGACAGGAGATTCTGCGCGGTGTGAATCTCGACATTCCCCGTGGTGAGACCATCGTGCTTCTGGGTCAGAGCGGCGGGGGGAAGAGTGTTTTTCTCAGGCACCTTATCGGGCTGATCCCCCCACTCTCGGGATCCATTAAGATCGACGGCGAGGAAATCGCCCATCTCGATGAGCGTCAGCTCGAGCCGATCCGTCGAAAGATAGGGATGCTTTTTCAGGATGGGGCACTCTTCGACTCGATGACTGTTTTTGAGAATGTGGCATTTCCCCTGCGTGAACGCGGCGAGCGGAGTGAAAAAATCGTCAGGGAGAAGGTTGCCAGATCCTTGGAGCTCGTCTCTCTGGAGGGGCAGGATAAGAAAATGCCCTCCAATCTCAGCGGAGGCATGCGCAAGCGCACCGCTCTTGCCCGCGCCATCATCACCGAGCCCTCCTGCATTCTCTATGACGAGCCGACGGCCGGCCTTGATCCGATTGTTTCTGACACGATCAACAAGCTCATCAGACGCATGCAATCACAGCTCAAGGTGACCTCCATCGTCGTTACTCACGATATGATCAGCACTGATTATATTGCCGACCGAGTGGCCCTTCTCCGTGAGGGACGCATTCATTTTGACGGCTCACTTACGAATCTTCACTCCTCGACGGACCCGGTAATTACGGATTTCATCGAAGGGCGTTCCCACGAAATCGACTAACTGACTAATCGAATAAGAGACTAAGACATTCCCGTTATTCCACTATGGACACTACCAACACCTCCAATCAGCTCCGGGCAGGATTCTTCATGATCCTCGGCTTTCTGTGCATCGGATCACTCGTCATTTACTTCGGGCGATTTGGAGAGGGAGTGAAGAAATATTACACCCTGACCGTCGAGTATCGGAATGCCAGCGGTATCGTGAAGGGCGCAGACGTCATGCTGGCGGGTGCTAAGATCGGAGAAGTGGCGATAGCACCTACGGTTCTCCCCAACATGCGCGGTGTCGCTGTGCCTCTGAAGATCGAGGAGACCGTCCAGATCCCGCAGGGCAGCATTTTCTCGATCGGAAGTTCCGGACTTCTCGGGGACCGCTTCGTGACTGTGACAATGGACGATCATAACCTCAATCCCCAGCCGATCGCTCCAGGTACCGTGATCAAGAACGGACAGAGTGAATCCAGTATCTCGGAGCTCCAGCGTCAACTTCACGACGAGATCCTTCCTAAGCTCAGCTCGGCCCTGGACAACATCGATGCCGTGAGCAAGTCGCTCCATGATGATGTCTTCAACAAACAGGGTGTTCAGAACCTGCAGATGACGCTCGCGAACTTCCGCACCACCAGCGACGCCATGGCGGCCTCTTCAGGGGAACTTAAAGGAGTGATGGTCAAGGCCAATGTCTTCTTGAAGAAGGGCAATAACGCGATGGATTCCGTCCAGGGAGCGACAGGGGATTTCAAGGCCTTCGTTACAAACCTGCGCCAGCACGGGATCATCTTTTATAAAGACAGTGCGGGCTCGTCTTCGGGGCCCCTCAAAAAGCAGCCTTAAAAAGTATCTTTAAAAATACTCTTAGCTCAGGCGACGAATTTATGGAACTCACACTTGTGGTTCTCGCGGCAGGGATGGGTAGCCGCTACGGAGGACTTAAACAACTCGATCCCGTCGGCCCATCGGGAGAAATCATTCTTGATTACTCTGTGAACGATGCCCTCAAGGCAGGTTTTACTAAGGTGATTTTCGTGATCAGGCGTGGGATGCTTGAGCTCTTCCGTGAGACCGTAGGCTCCCGCTACGAGGGGCTCATGGGCGTGGAGTATTCCTTTCAAGAATTGGAGCCTTTGCCCGGCGGGCGCGTCTCCCCTCCCGGGCGTGAAAAGCCGTGGGGCACCGGCCATGCCGTCTTGGCGGCACGATCCGTGGTCAGGGGTCCCTTTGCCGTTATCAATGCGGACGATTACTACGGTCCCTCAGGATTCAGGGAGCTGGCCGCATTCTTGAAATCAGCAACTTCCGGTCAGTACGCCATGGTGGGTTATCGGCTGGACCGGACACTCTCGGATCACGGCGCCGTCTCGCGGGGCATCTGCCGCGCCGACAGCGATGGGTATCTCGTCGATATAACCGAAAGGACAGCTATCGCACGAACTGCCGGAGGAATTATCGTTGAGGAGAATCCTCCGGTTCGACTGGAAGGGTCGGAGCCCACCTCGATGAATTTCTGGGGATTCATGCCTGATCTCTTCGATCATCTTGAACGGCTTTTTGATGAGTTTCTCGAAGAGAGAGGAAGCGATACCAAGGCGGAGTTTTATCTACCCGCCGCTGTCAGTGAAATGATCGGTACCGGTGAAGCCACGGTACGACTCCTCAGCTCCTCGGATCCCTGGTTTGGTCTCACCTATCCTGAGGATAGGCCTATGGTGGTTGAGGCCTTGGCGGCTATTGCGGATATAGAGGGTTGAAGGGTTGAAGGGTTGAAGGGTTGAAGGGTTGAACCAAGCCGGTGGGAACCGGTGCGATAGAATGCCGAAGGTATCCCGTAAGGGCGGCACGGCTTGCCGGGAGGCAAGTGCCGTCAAGGGTTGAACCAAGGCATTCGGGTCAGGAAAAGAATGGTGATCGGTTTTTCGTTATAAAAGATTAGCGATCCGAACCCTTGTGCACTCTCAAAAGGGCGAGGAACCAAAAAACTCTGCTCTCTCAGCGCCTCTGCGTGAGGCCTTCCAGCGATTCTTTATTTCTCAGTCGGTTCTTTAGCAGCCTTCCAGCCAGCGATGCCGGGTTTGAAATGCTGGACGTTCGTGTAGCCGAGTTTCTGTGCGGCTTCCGCGGCACGGGCATAGGCACCGCAATGCTCATTGCCGCAATAAGCAACGATCAGGGCGTTCTTATCAGCGGGAAGCACCTTGGCCAGATCAGCAGTATGAGCCGTGTAGTCGATGGCGCCGGGGATGTGTCCATTGGCATAGGAGACGGGTCCATTCACGTCCAGTAGGGTCACCTTCTTGGCGGCGATGTCCGCCTTGAGATCGGTGAGGCTGATGTCGGGAAAGGAACCGGCAAAAGCATTCAGGGTGAAGAGAAGGGAAGCAGCTAGGAGGAGATATTTTTTCATACAACCACTCTACTTTGGGATTGAGGCATGCGCCATAGGGAATTTACTCAGAATATGCTGAAATCAAGCTGAGACAGGCCTTTACTAAGTTTGAGGCGCCCTTGAGAAGTTCTGATGCAGTGTTGAAGCAAAATCGCTTTGCCGGACGTGGGCACGAACTAAGAACCGCTTGGCTTTTATGTCCATGCTGATATATGATATAGTCTTCCCGCGCCGGCGTGGCGGAATTGGCAGACGCGCCGGACTCAAAATCCGGTTCCCTTAAAGAGTGTCGGTTCGAACCCGACCGCCGGTAGACCCCCTCTATTTTCCGATGAGCCAAAGCTTTGGGGCTTTTCACTTCTCCACTTTTCCACTTAGATTTTTATTCTATGCGTATCCTCATTACCGGCGGAGCCGGATTCCTTGGGTCCCACCTCTGTGACCGCCTTATCGAGCAGGGGCACGAAGTCATCTGCCTTGATAATTTCTTCACCGGTCGCAAGTCCAACATCCAGCATCTTCTTGGAAATCCCCACTTCGAGCTTGTGAGGCACGATGTTATTGACCCTTTTAAGTTTGAGGTCGACCGGATTTACAATCTCGCCTGCCCGGCGTCTCCGCCTCACTACCAATACAACCCCATCAAGACGATGAAGACCTCTGTGGTCGGAGCGATCAACTGCCTTGGACTGGCCAAGCGGGTTAGGGCCCGTGTCTTCCAGGCCTCCACCTCCGAGGTATACGGCGATCCTAGTGTCCATCCGCAACCCGAAGCCTACTGGGGTCATGTGAATCCAATCGGCCTCCGCTCCTGCTACGACGAGGGGAAGCGCGCCGCCGAGACCCTTTTCTTCGACTATCACCGCGAAAACGGCGTCGATATTCGTGTCATCCGCATCTTCAATACATATGGCCCCCGCATGCTTCCTGATGACGGTCGCGTCGTATCCAACTTCATCGTTCAGGCCCTTCAGGGTAATGACCTCACCGTTTACGGCGATGGATCCCAGACACGCTCCTTCTGCTATGTCGATGATCTTGTTGATGGATTTATGCGTTTCATGGAGCAGGAGAAGATCGTGGGCCCCATGAACCTCGGCAACCCAGGGGAGTTCACCATGCTCCAGCTGGCCGAACTCGTCCTCAAGAAGGTGGGAGGCAAGTCCAAGATCACCCATCTTCCGCTTCCATCGGATGATCCGAAGCAGCGCAAGCCGGACATCTCACTTGCCAAGGAAACCCTTGGATGGGAACCCAAAGTCCCACTTGAGCAGGGCATCGAAAAGACCATCGCGTATTTCAAGTCCGCCCTTGCCTAGCAAGCCGCACACGGTGGTTCAGTAAATTTCAGTTTCCAAGTCTTAAAGTTCACCGATCTTTTTTTATGTCCAATCCATCCCTCTCCATCTGCTGTCTCGGCGCCGGTTATGTCGGCGGTCCAACCATGGCCATGATCGCGGCGAAGTGCCCTGAAATCCGAGTCACTGTCACCGACCCCAATGAGAAACGCATTGCGGCTTGGAACTCGGATACACTCCCTGTGTACGAGCCAGGCCTGCAGCAGGTGGTCGAGTCGGCCCGGGGAAAAAATCTCTTCTTCTCTACCGATGTTCGCAAGGCGATCCGCGATGCGGACATCATCTTCGTCAGTGTCGGCACGCCTACCAAGACTTACGGCGTGGGTGCTGGCCGTGCTGCCGATCTCAAGTACATAGAGGCCGCTGCGCGTATGATTGCCGAAGAGGCCGAGGGGCCCAAGATCATCGTCGAGAAGAGCACCATCCCCGTGAAAACCGCTGAGGCCATGCTCACCATCCTCAGGTCGAACTCCAAGAAAGGCACCTTCCAGGTTCTTTCCAACCCCGAGTTTCTTGCCGAAGGAACGGCCGTCGAGGATTTGGAGAACCCTGACCGCGTCCTGATCGGCGGCGAGCAGACCCCCGAGGGATTGGCCGCCATCGAGAAGGTGTCTGCCATCTACGCCCGTTGGATCCCCCGTGAGAAGATTCTGGCTACCAACCTCTGGTCCTCGGAACTCTCCAAGCTGGTTGCCAATGCCTTCCTCGCCCAGCGTATCTCCTCCATCAACTCCATCTCCGCACTCTGCGAGGCCACCGGAGCGGATGTCGATGAGGTCGCCCGCGCGATCGGCAAGGACTCCCGCATCGGCTCAAAGTTTCTTAAAGCCTCAGTCGGTTATGGTGGCTCTTGCTTCCAGAAGGATATCCTCAACCTTACCTACCTCTGCCAGCACTACGACCTCCCCGAGGTCGCCGCCTACTGGGAGAGTGTCGTGAAGATCAACGACTGGCAGAAGTCCCGCTTTAGCGGTCGCATCGTCAGCGACCTCTTCAACACCGTCAGCGGCAAGCACATCGGCATCCTTGGCTTTGCTTTCAAGAAGGATACCAATGACACCCGCGAGACTGCTGCCATAGCTGTCTGCCGCGATCTTCTCGCTGAAGGTGCGAAAGTCCATGTTTACGATCCCCAGGTCAGCGAGGAGCAGATTCGGACCGATGTTCTCGGCACGGGAACCAATCCTAATCTCATCATCGTCAAGACCGTCCTGGAGGCCTGCGATGGGGCGCATGCAGTGGCAGTTCTCACCGAGTGGGATGAGTTCAAGGAACTCGACTTCCAGAAGATATACTTAGGGATGTATAAGCCTGCATTCCTCTTTGATGGTCGCAATATCCTACCTCACTCCAAACTCAAGGAGATCGGCTTCCGAGTCTTTGCGATCGGAAAGACAGTCTAGTACCTAATTAATGGGCATCGATAGATGCAAATCATGCTTTTCTAATTGGCTCGATTGATCAGAAAAGCCTAAGGCCCGAGTGGGTCGCGCTGATCACTTCGCTTCTCCAAGAAGCGGGTGAATTTTGTTGCAGGTTCGCGCTCGGTGCGAAGTGTGTTTTCGATTTTGGAATGATCTTCGTAACCCAACGACATGCCGCAGACGAGCATCTGCTGTTCGGGAATTTCCAAGTGCCGCGCAATGATGCGGTGGTATTTGCAGAAGGCGGCCTGAGGGCAGGTATCGAGTCCGCGGGCACGCGCTGCCAGCATCACGTTCTGCAGGAACATGCCGTAGTCGAGCCAGCTCCCCTGGCCCATGATCCGGTCGATAGTGAAGAAGAGGCCGACCGGAGCGTCGAAGAAGGCGTAGTTGCGCGCAAACTGTTGCTCCATGCGATCACGCTCCCCCTTGGCAATCCCGAGTAGTCCGTAGAGATCGTAGCCGACCTTACGCCTCCGATCAATATACGGAGCCACCCACTTCTCCGGGTAGTAGGAGTATTCCTGCACATGCTGCGCATCGCGCACGGGATCTATAGCAGTCTGAATAAGTTCCTGGGAAAGAGCCTCCTTCTTCTCGCCGGTCACGACGATGACCTGCCAAGGCTGGGTGTTCGTTCCTGAAGGGGAATGGGCTGAGACATCCAGAATATCAAGGATGGTTTCTTTCGGCACGGGAGTCGGCAGAAATCCTCGAACCGAGCGTCTTCCACTGATCACCTCATCAACGATCCTGGCTATTTCGGCCTGAGAATGTGTTTCGCTCATCAGTTTCTCTCTGTTCCCGTTTTAGCCCTTAGCCTTCATCCTTTCGCCTTTCCTTCTCACGGTTCCGGATAGGCCTTGATGAAATTCTTGAACCAGTAGGCGGAGGGTGAGGGGATGCGGTCGTGAGTCGTTTTGTCGAAGGAGAAGAGACCGAATCTTGGGGTCCACCCCTCCGTCCACTCGTAGTTGTCGACGAGGGTCCAGGGGAAGTAGCCGCGCACATCGACCCCGTCGTTCATGGCACGTCTCATCTGGGCGACATGCTCGCGGAAATAGCGGATCGACTTCTGGCCGCTCTGGGTGCCGATTCCGTTCTCCGAGATCACAATCGGTTTATGGTAGCGCTCATTGATCTCCTTAAGCACGTGGTAGAGCCCTGTCGGGGCGATCTCCCAACCAAGCTGGGTATATTGTGAGTTATGTTCTCCGATAGGACGGAAGAGAAAACGCATCAGGCTCGCCTCTTGTGAGTAGTAGTAGTTCACCCCGATGAGGTCGCAGGTATCGGCCACCATATCGAGATGGTCGTAGTTCTGGTGCTGCATGAGGTGATAGATGGAGCGTGTGGGATCGGCGTTCTTCGCCTTCTTCCACTCGGGTAAGGAGTAGATGCCCATGATGAGGGCATCACGCCGCTCCTCTCGCACGATCGATGCAGCATCGCGGAACATCCGGGCGGAGACTTGCATCGCCTTCTTATAAGATCCCGGGTGAACAAGGAGTCCGGGGGGCCAGTGTGCGCCGATCCATCCGAGTTGGAGGGCTCCGTTCGGCTCGTTCTGCGGAACATAGATCCGTGCATCCCCCTTGGTGGCCTTCACGACACGGCGCACATGGGCTTGCCAGGCTGTCTGGATATCGGGATTGAGGAAATTGGCCTTCGACTTGTCCACGGGATAGAGCCAGTCGGGGAAGGTGAAGTGCCAGAGCGATACGATAGGCTCGATGCCCGCCTCTCGGCATTTGTGAGCCATTTCGGCATACTGACTTAGTGCTGCTTCGTTGATCTCACCTTTGCGAGGCTCCACGCGGGCCCAATCCACACCGAATCGGAAGTGATTCACTCCCAGAAACTTAACAGCCGCTAGATCCTTGTCGAACTGGCTCCAGGAAAAGACGGCATAATCCCCGCGTGCCGGCGCTCTTCCTTCTTCGGCAAAGCGGTCCCAGTCGGTCTTGAAATACCATTTTGATCCCGGAGCGTATCCCTTGTCCTCGTTCTGGAACGGGGCTGTGGAGGTGCCCCACCAGAAAGGTTCCTTCGGCAGAGGTTTTAGGACGACGGCCCCCTTGGGAGGAGAGTATTTTCCAGGAGCCATGATGCAGCCCTGCAGGAGCAACGCGGTCAGCGCCAGGAAGAGTAAGAGAAGGGGCCGGAGGATGGTTGCTTGATGCATGAAAGAGTCCCTTGTACCTACAGGGAAGACATTCAGCCATGAAGAATTCTTTAACGCCCTGCCTTCTTCTTTTTATCCTCCTCTCCACAGCAAGAGCAGAGATGGATCTGGAAGCAAAACGCCTGATGCCCGATACCGTCGTTATGAATGATGGCCGGGTTCTTCACGGGCTCATTGTCAAGAATGACGCCGAAAAGGTGATTCTTCAGGAGAGGATGACTGAGGTGGAGATTCCCAAGAGTGCTATCCGCCGCATCGACGATCAGGGGCAATCGGGAGTCTATTTCGCCGACATCGTCGATCCCG
>JBAXXS010000003.1:0-47682 GCA_037127835.1 Verrucomicrobiota bacterium
CGCCTTCATCTACCAAGGCCCCGGCTTACTTAGGAATCTAGCTGCCGGCTTTTAACCTTTTGTTTCTGGCAGTCGTCCCCCGCGAGACACCTTTTATCTTTTAGCCTTTAGACTTCAGCCTTTAGCCTTTCCATCCATGTCCCACGCACCCGACACCACTCTTCTCCTAGGCCACTCGCCTGATCCCGATGACGCCTTCATGTTCTACGCCATGGCGGCTGAGAAGATCGACCTGATGGGCTACCGCTTCCAGCATATCCTTCAGGACATCCAGACTTTGAATGAGAGGGCGATGCGCGGTGAGTTGCATCTCTCCGCCGTCTCGATCCACGCGTACGCCCACCTTCTCGACAAGTATGCGCTGCTTCCGTGCGGTGCCAGCATGGGTGACGGCTACGGGCCGATGTTCGTGGCCCTCAAGGGACAAGGGCCTGCCGCCGATGCCTCGCTTGAGGAGAAGAAGGCCTGGCTCCGATCCAAGAAGATCGCCATCCCCGGCCTCATGACCAGCGCTTACCTGAGCGCGCAACTTTTCCTCGGGAAGGAGTTCAATCACACGGTTGTTCCCTTCGACGAGATCTTCGATGCGATCCGCTCGGGCTCGGTGGATGTCGGCCTAATCATCCATGAAGGTCAGCTCACTTATGATAACGAGGGCTTCGAGAAAATCGCCGACATGGGCGAGTGGTTCAAGGCCGAGACGGGCCTCCCGCTTCCGCTCGGCGGCAATGTCATCCGCAAGGACTTCGATTCCGATCAGCGTCGCGAGCTGAATATTATCATGAAGGAGAGCATCCGCTACGGCTTGGAGCATCGTCGCGCCGCTGTCGACCACAGCATGGCCCATGCCCGCGGTATGGAAGTGCCCCTCGCCGATGAATTCATCGGGATGTATGTGAACGACTACACCCTCGACTATGGCGAGAGCGGCCGAGCTGCGATCCGGGAGTTCTTGGGGCGCGCCGCTGACCAAGGTCTGGTACCAAGGCTGGACAAGCTCGAGTTTGTGAGTTGAGCGTTTTTTATTATTGCCATAAGGCTCTCACTCTGAAATCTTCCACCCCCCATGCCAAAAGCAATCGCACGTAGCAAAACCAAGAAGTCCGTGGCCAAGCGGTTTAAGATCACCGCCACGGGCAAGGTCGTTCGTTCGAAGGCTGGTCGGCGCCACTTGCTCGAGTGCAAAAGCTCCAAGAGCAAGCGGAAGCTTGGCAAACAGGTAGTCGTTGAAGACTGCGATGTGAGCCGGGTGAAGCTGAATCTGCCTTTCGGTCTGCGATAAAAGGTTAAAAAATACGATCCGAGGATCTGGCCGGAAGATTTCCGGCCTTCCCGGGCGGGTGAGATCCCGGATCGAACAACAAAAACAGCCAGCCCGACGAGGTCCACCGTGTCACAGCGGTGGAAATAAGAGATGCCAAGAGCCACCAATTCACCCGCCAGTCGCGCACGTCGCAAGCGGGTTATCGTAGAAGCCAGCGGATACCGCGGCCGCCGTTCCAAACTTTACCGCTATGCGAAGGATGCACGGATGAAGGCCAAGTATTGGGCCTACCGTGATCGCAAAACACGCAAGCGCAACGTCCGTTCCCTCTGGATCGTCCGTCTGAATGCAGCCGTCCGCGCTCAGGGACTGAGCTACAACCGCTTCATCGAGGGCCTGAAGGCCGCCAACATCCTGCTCGATCGCAAAGTCCTCTCGGACATCGCGATCACGGATGAGGGTTCCTTCACCCAGATCGTCGCCAAGGCCAAGGCAGCCCTCGAGGCAAAGCCAAAAGTCAAAGCGCCGCAGGCTGTCGCAGCCTAAGGGCGGTCACCGGGATTTCCCTAAGTGGAGACCCAGACACCAGCGCTTAGCAGCCAAATCGACCAGCTTCGCATCGAGGCGCTCTCCGCTATTGCGGAGGCGTCCGATGCCATAGCTCTTAAGGAAGCGCGCGTCCGCTACCTCGGTAAGACCGGATCGGTCTCCCTGCTGAGCGAGGGGATGCGCACCCTCTCCAAGGAAGAGCGCCCTATCATGGGTAAGCTCCTGAATGACTTGCGTGCCGCTGTCACGGCCTCGCTTGATGAGAAGGAATCGGCTCTCACTGCCCAGGCGGACGCCGCCGCTCTCTCGGCAATCGATACCTCTCTTCCCGGCACGGGGCCAGAGGCCGGATCACTCCACCCGCTCACACTGCTGGTCGACCAGGCCGTGCAGATCTTTCGCGGGCTAGGATTTGCCATTGCCGATGGTCCTGACATGGAGACCGAGTGGCACTGCTTCGACGCGCTGAACACCCCCGCCGACCATCCGGCCCGGAACGAGCAGGATACCTTCTATCTCCCCGATGGACGTTTGCTTCGCACGCATACGTCGTCCATTCAAATCCGCACGATGGTGGCGAACCCGCCCCCGATCCGTATCATCGCACCAGGTGCCGCCTACCGCCGCGACGAAGTCGATGCCACCCATCTCGCTCAGTTCACCCAGATGGAGGGACTCTATGTCGCTCCGGGTGTGAGTCTGGCCGATCTCAAGGGAACGATCGAATTCTTCTTCCGCGAGCTTTTCGGCGCCGGCACAGAGATTCGTTTTCGCCCTCATTTCTTCCCCTTCACCGAGCCGAGCTACGAGATCGATCTCCGTACCGAGGCCCTAGGCGGGAAGTGGATGGAACTCGCCGGCTGCGGTATGGTCGACCCTGCCGTCTTCGAGGAAGTAAACAAAAAGCGCGGCGACAATGCCTATGATCCCGAGAAGGTGAGCGGCTTTGCCTTCGGCTTTGGTCTCGACCGCCTCGCTATGAATCTCACGGGTGTTTCCGACATCCGGATGCTGACCGAGAACGACCTGCGCTTCCTTTCCCGATTCACAGCCTAATTTCACAGCCTAAACGCCTATGAAGATCTCCCTTTCCTGGCTACGGGACTATCTCCGCACCGACAAACCGGTTGCCGAGATCGCTCGTATTCTGACCGACGCGGGCCTCGAGGTCGGCGCGATCGAGTCGACCGGCGTCGCCATTCCGAAAGTGGTTGCCGCCCAGATCCTCGAGTCAATCCAGCACCCGAATGCCGACCGACTCAGTGTCTGCAAGGTTGATGATGGCAGCGGCATGCCTCGCCAGATTGTCTGCGGAGCCAAGAATTACAAGGTCGGTGACAAGGTGCCGCTCGCACAACCAGGCGCCGTGATGCCCGGTGATTTCAAGATCAAGGTGGGCAAGCTCCGCGGCGTCGAGAGCGAGGGGATGATGTGCAGCTCGAAGGAACTCGGCCTCGGCGAAGGAGCTGATGGATTATTGATTCTGCCTTCGGAGACCTCAATCGGAACGCCCCTAAGCGAACTTTTCCCAGCCGAGGAAGTCTTCGAGATCGAGATCACGCCGAACCGTCCCGACTGGCTCGGTCATCTCGGAGTGGCTCGCGAAGCAGCCGCCTTCGACTGTGGTGAGCTGATTGCTAAGGAGCCGGATCTTCCCGAAACGAAGCAAGATGCTTTGGTTGCCGCGATTGCAACCCCCGGGGCCGCATCCTTCTACAGCATCCGCCGCATCGACGGGGTGAAGGTTGGGCCTAGCCCCAAGTGGCTCCGCAAGCGTCTGGAGTCCGTCGGCCTCCGCTCCATTAACAACATCGTGGACATCACGAATTTCGTGATGTTCGAGACGGCTCAGCCTCTGCACGCCTTTGATGCCGGTAAAATCGAGGGGGCTCTGATCGTCCGCTTTGCGAACGAGGGGGAAGCCTTCGTAGCACTAGATGGAAAGGAACATAAGCTCTGCCCCAGCGATCTTGTGATCGCCGATGCCAAAGGACCTCAGGCCATTGCAGGAATAACCGGGGGTGTTGCGAGCGGAGTCTCGGAAGCGACCACATCGATTCTGCTTGAGAGCGCCCTCTTCGAGGCGACCGTGATCCGGCGTTCCAGCCGCGCGCTGGGAATCTCGACCGACTCCAGTTACCGCTTCGAGAGGGGAGTCGATGCCCAGAGCGTGCTGACAGCTTCGGCCCGTGCCGCAGCCCTTATTGTTGAGCTAGCCGGAGGAACTCCCTCTGCCGAGGTTGTTGCTATCGGATCGCTGCCAGCAATGCGCGTGGTGGCCCTGCGCGGTGATCGTGTTCGCTCACTGCTCGGCGTCGATCTGGATGATTCTGCGATTACTTTACTTCTTGCCAAGCTGGGGCTCAAAAAGATCACCAGTGAAGCTACTCTGGGATTTGAGATTCCCTCCTGGCGGAATGATCTGACCCGCGAGGTCGATCTGATCGAGGAGGTCGCTCGCCTCCACGGGATCAACTCCATCACCGCAAAGTGTGCAGGTATCCCTGCTCACTCGAGCGAGGCCGACAAGGCTTACGATTTTTCCCGTGGTTTGCGTCGCCGTCTCTCTGGCGGAGGATTTCATGAAGCCCGTAGTGGAACCCTCACTGGTAGCCGCGATCAGGCAGCCTTTGCCACCGGGACCCCCGGCAGATCTGGGGCCGTTGTTTCCGTCCGCAACCCGATGGGTGAGGAGCACTCGACTCTTAGAGCCAGCTTGATACCGGGACTTCTGGAGGCCGTTTCGCGTAATCTGCGCCATGGAACTGATTTGATACGGCTCTTCGAGATCGGCAAAGTCTACCAGCAGGAGCAACCCGAGGAGTCGATGCGACTCGGTCTTGTCATGACGGGCCGCACAGCGCCCGAGAATTGGCGTGGTAAGGAGGAAGGGGAGCGGTCCCTGGATCTCTATGATCTCAAGGGCTTCATACAACTGCTCGGCGCGCGTCTGGAACCAATCACCTTCCGTGCTGCAACCCATGCTTCTCTACCGCTGGCTCTCGAGCTTTTGATCGCAGGCAAATCAATAGGGATTCTCGGCGTTCTTTCACCATCTGCCACGCGGGAGGTGATGGTCGGTGGGCATCAGGGTCAGATCGTTGTGGCTGAGCTCGACCTCAATGCACTGCAGGTAGCCAACGGCATTGGGTTCTCGAAGGACCCGAAGAAGCATGGCTCCCTCCCCAAGTTCCCGGCGATCCGTCGCGACCTTGCCCTCCTGATGGAGGCGGCCATTCCCTATGCGGCGGTCGAAGAGGCTGTGCTGGGAGCCAAGGAGGAACTTTTTTCTTCAGTCATCCCCTTTGACGTCTTCAGCGATCCCGAGGGAGTCAAGGTGCCGCTTGGCAAAAAATCTCTGGCGATCGCCTTGACTTTCCTGCATCCCGAAAGAACCTTGACCACGGAAGAGGTGAACGCGGCGGTCACACGCATCGTCGCCAGGCTTCGGGAAGCGGCGGGAGCCGAGGTCCGAAGCTGAATCTTCGAATCATGAAAATGGTAGTCGCTCTCTCCACATTTTGAATTTGCCCTGCGGTGTTCGGGATTCGGTCTGTATGCTCCCGATCCGATGTGATCAAACCGGAGGCTGACCGGGCGGAACAATGACAGGCCTTCACTGGAGGTCAGCGGTCCGCACGGAGGTCTCCACCCTAACCTATATTGGGAACGGGATCGCGACCTAACGGCATCGCGGGGCAATCTTCTATCCTTCAGGCTTCTTGGGGGTGTAAGGCCTGTCTACGATTGGCCTGCTGTTAAACCATCTCCATAAAAATAGCCTTCCTTTTTTGGTCACATTCGTATTGCGATGTTTATTGCGCTGACCTTACTTGGTGCATCCTCTAGCCATTCACAGGAGCTGCCAGTTACGGACACCCGAGGGCGGTAAGTTTACCCTCGAGACGACAATACCCAAGGGAACCATCGTGCGGATCGAAATCCCGGGCAACTTTGCCAAGTTAGGAGAGGGAAGCGAATCTAAGGCTCCAAAAGCGTTGGGGATGCAGGATAAGCGCCCGGTCTTCAAGGTCTTGCCCGGAACTTACAGCTTCACATCCGATTTGCTAAAACTATAATCACCGCACCCCCCATCTTCATGAATCCATTCCTCGGCGTCTTCTTCCACTGGCTCGGCGGCTTTGCCTCCGGCAGTTTCTATGTTCCCTACCGATTCGTGAAGAAATGGGCCTGGGAGACCGCCTGGATGGTGGGGGGCTTCTTCTCTTGGATCATCATGCCGTCGCTGCTGGCGCTGCTGATGACCCATGATCTCCACGGCGTGATCGCGCGCCAGACTGGAAACACGCTCTTGTGGACCTATTTCTTTGGCTGCCTCTGGGGGTTGGGTGGTTTAACCTTCGGCCTCACGATGCGCTATCTTGGAATGTCACTCGGCATGGGGGTCGCCCTTGGTTACTGCGCCGCCTTCGGGACGCTCCTTCCCCCGATAGCCAAGCTCTTCATTCCATCCATTCCGTGCGACGAGACGATCATCCAGATCGCCTCCACCCTGCCTGGCCAGATAACGCTGATCGGCGTGCTTGCCTGTCTCGTCGGCATCGGGCTTGCCGCTTTGGCAGGACTCAACAAGGAACGGGAGATGGACAAGTCGGCGAAGACGGAAGCCATCAAGGAGTTCAACTTCCCCAAGGGAATGGCCGTCGCCACCTTTTCCGGCGTGATGAGCGCCTGTTTCGCCTTCGCACTGACCGCCGGCAAGCCGATCGGGGAGGCCTCGCTTCTGGCCGGCACCGACCAGATCTGGACTGGGCTTCCGAAGCTCGTTGTCGTGCTCCTTGGCGGCTTCACTACGAATTTCCTTTGGTGCGCCTACCTCCACTTCAAGAACGGCACAGCCTATCAGTACCTCAGCGGGACGATCCGCGAGGAGCATGCCGCTCTCGGCGGTGCTGGCCGTGGTGAACATGGAGCAGCAGCTCCGGTCGCGCCTGCAAACGGTGATCTTAAGGTGCCAATGCTGAGTAACTATATCTTTTCCGCACTAGCGGGGACCATCTGGTATCTGCAATTTTTCTTCTATACGATGGGGGAGACGCAGATGGGTAAGTTTGGCTTCGCCAGCTGGACCCTCCACATGGCCAGCATTATCATTTTCAGTACGATGTGGGGCTGGATCTTCCATGAGTGGAAGGGCTCGAGTAAAAAGACCCATGCCCTCATCGCTTTGGGCATCGCCACGCTGATCCTCTCCACTATCGTCATCGGCATCGGCACCTGGTTAAAAGGACATTCCTGATACGGAACCGCCAGAATTAGCACAGAAACACCCATATTTTCATGAACGCCTATAACCTAGCCAAAGAAACCTACGCCTCCCACGGAGTCGATACCGAGGAGGCGCTGAAGCATCTCGCCGCCACCCCTATCTCACTCCACTGCTGGCAGGGGGATGATGTGGGGGGATTTGAAAGCGCCGGTGCCGACCTGGCCGGAAGCGGTCTAGCCGCGACGGGAAATTATCCCGGCAAGGCCCGTACTCCGGAGGAACTTCGCCGTGATCTGGAGAAGGCGCTTTCGCTGATCCCCGGAAAGCACCGGCTCAATCTCCATGCCTGTTACGCCGAACTCGGTGGCAAGAAGAAGGAACGATGCGACTACGGCATCGGAGAGTTCCAGGGCTGGATCGACTGGGCGAAGTCCTGTGGGCTCGGCATGGATTTCAACCCCAGCTTTTTCGCTCATCCGAAGGCCGCATCCGGCTTCACCCTCTCCAGCCCTGACAAGGGCATCCGCGATTACTGGGTCGAGCATGGCAAGGCCTGCCGCCGGATTGGCGCTGAGATCGGTCGCCAACTCGGATCAATCTGTGTCACCAATGTCTGGATTCCCGACGGTTCCAAGGATCTTCCAGTCGACCGCAAGGGACCCCGCCTCCGCCTGGAGGCCGCGCTCGATGAACTCTTCTCCGAGACAATCGATCCGAAGCAGAATCTCGATGCCGTGGAGTGCAAACTCTTTGGTATTGGCAGCGAGAGTTATGTTGTCGGTTCCCATGAGTTCTACATGGGCTATGCCGTAAAGAACCAAAAGCTCCTCTGCCTCGATGCCGGCCACTTCCACCCAACGGAGCAACTGGCCGACAAGATATCTTCAGTTCTCCAGTTTGTCCCCGAACTTCTACTCCATGTGAGTCGTGGTGTCCGATGGGACAGTGACCATGTCGTCCTTCTTGACGATCCGACGATCGCCATCATGGAGGAGTTGGTGCGCGGTGATTTCCTCAGTCGAACGCATATTGGCCTCGATTTCTTCGATGCCTCGATCAACCGTATCGCCGCTTGGGTGATAGGCACCCGCAGCGCCCAGAAGGCACTCTTGCTAGCCCTGCTTCAACCTCTTGAAAAGCTCCGGGCCGCCGAGGACTCCGGCGCTCTCTGGGAGCGACTTGCGCTCATGGAGGAATCGAAGACGCTGCCGACAGGGGCCGTCTGGGAAGAATTCTGCCTCAGGAACAACGTCCCCGTCGACTGGATGACCGAGGTCCGTTCCTACGAGAAAAGCGAACTCTCAAAGAGAGGCTGACGATTTTTTATACGAGACCCCGTAGCTTGAAGCGGGGTTCTATAATTCATCGGTTCCTAAGCATTGATTTTCCTGTCCGCTCGGGCGAGGGTTAGAGTTCATGTTTTTAGGAGCCCTTAAAGTCATCGGTATTATTCTCGAGGTGGTGATGCTCTTCAACCTGCTCATTGTCGTGCATGAGTTGGGCCATTTTTTCGCCGCCAAGTGGTGTGGTCTGAAGGTGGAGAAGTTTGCGATCTGGTTCGGCAAGGCGCTCTGGTCGAAGACGATCAACGGCGTGGAATACCGACTCGGTAGCATTCCTGCAGGCGGATTCGTTGCCATTCCCCAACTCGCCCCCATGGAGGCCTTGGAAGGTGAAACCAATGAGAAGGAAGAGGCGCTGCCTCCGGCCCGCCCTCTCGACAAGATCATCGTCGCTCTTGCCGGTCCCGCCGCCAGCCTCGGGCTGGCTTTTCTGATTGCCTGCGTGGTCTGGTATGTAGGGCGTCCTGTCAGCGAGGCCGAGACGACCAACGTCATTGGTTATGTTCTTGAGGGAGGACCCGCTGCCAAGGCCGGACTCAAGCCGGGAGACAAGATTCTGGCCGTTAACGGACACCCGGTTACTCGGATCAATGGTATGGGCCGGATGAGCGACAGCGTTGCCTGGAATCTGGCCATCAGCTCCGCTCCCGTGGTGCCCATCCGTTTCGAACGCGCCGGCAAGCAATCGGCGGTCGAGGTGGAGCCTTTTGTCGAGCCGAGTAAGGGCTGGGGGCGCAAGAACCTCCGCCAGATTCAGATCATTCCGGCCATGACTCCGCTCATCGCGCGCGTCGTTGCTAACAGCCCAGCCGAGGAGGCAGGACTTCGTGCCGGAGATCTCGTGATTGCGGCAAATGGGCAAAAACTCTACAGCGGTCAGACTCTTGCAGAGGTTCTGAGCGCTACCAAGGGCGCCCCGGTGACTCTGACAATCCGCCGGGGTAATGCAGATTTTCCAGTCTCGATAATCCCGCGCATCCCGGTGGGTGAAAAGCAGGTCCGCCTCGGTATCCAATGGGACCAGCGTGGGCTTGTCAGACTGGTCCATCCGGATCCCTTCACGCAGATCAAGTCGAGCCTGCTAACCATGTGGGAGACCATCTCGGCCGTCACGGCCCGCCATTCCGAAATAGGCGTCCAACAACTCAGTGGGCCCGTCGGGATCATGAGGATCTACTACCTTCTCTTCCAGAGCCCGATGGGATGGCAGCTGGCCCTCTGGTTTAGTGTCGTTCTGAACGTCAACCTGGCTGTGATGAATATGCTCCCGCTACCTGTCCTCGATGGAGGGCATATCCTGCTGGCCTTCATCGAATGGATCTGCGGTCATCCGATCCACCAGAAAACGCTGGAGATTGTCCAGACCACCTTCGCCATGCTGCTGATCGGGACCATGATCTATATCTCCTTTTACGATGTCAGTGATTTGGTGACGGGACACAAATCTGCAGCGGCAGCTACGGGTGATAAGACAGCGGAGACCATGACCTTCTCACCAAAATCTCCTGCTGTTAATGTTGTGGCCCCCTCGCCAGCTTCCTCCGTCAAGCCATGAACAGCGCGGGTGATGCCGCCGCCAAAACGGTAGGACTACTCTGCTACGCGGCCGATCTTTTCTCCTACGCACGACGTCCCAGTCGTGAAGTGATCATCGGAGGCTTGGGCTTTGGGGGTGCCAACCCGATACGGATCCAGTCGATGATCACCAGCGACACGATGAACACGGAGGCCTGTGTCCGGGAAACGCTGCGACTGGTCGAGGTGGGCTGTGAAATGGTTCGCATCACGGCACCGACCGTGAAGGATGCCGCCAATCTAAAGAACATCCGGGCCGAACTGAATGCGCGTGGTTGCACTATTCCCGTTGTGGCAGACATCCATTTCAAACCGGAAGCGGCGATGGAGGCTGCTCTTTGGGTGGAGAAGGTCCGGATTAATCCCGGGAACTTCGCCGACTCGAAGAAATTCAACGTGCGGGATTACACGGATCAGGAATATGCCGCAGAACTGGAGCGCATCCGCGAGCGCTTCACGCCGCTTGTCATTCTCTGCAAGGAGCGTGGGGTAGCCCTGAGGATCGGAACCAACCATGGCTCGCTTAGCGACCGGATCATGAATCGCTTCGGCGATTCCCCGCTAGGCATGGTGGAGAGTGCCCTAGAGTTTGCACGGATCGCACGGGACCTAGATTTTCATCAGATGATCTTCTCAATGAAGGCCTCTAATCCGAAAGTCATGATCGCCGCCTACCGTCTGCTTGTGGCCAGACTGAATGCGGAGGGACCGGACTGGAACTATCCCATCCATCTCGGTGTGACCGAGGCGGGTGATGGTGAGGATGGGCGTATCAAGAGCGCCATCGGCATCGGATCGCTTCTCTCGGACGGGATCGGCGATACCATCCGCGTCTCGCTGACAGAGGATAGCGAGTATGAAATCCCTGTGGCGCGTGCCTTGGTGGCTCCGTTTGAATCACGAACTGCAGCCGTCTCCCCGGTTTCCGGAATCAAGGCGAACTGGCCGCTATTCGACTACCAAAGACGCTCTTCCGAACGGATTGTCCTGGAGGGCATCACTCGGCCGATCGCTCTAGGAGGAACGGAAACGGTCGCCGTTACTGTCCCGCGTCGTGTCGATGAGGGCGTTGCCCACAAGCGTGATGCTCTCGGCGACTACAAGCCGGAACTGATCCTTGAAGACTTGTTACTAGTGGAAGTGGACCCCCTCTCTCTGGAAGAGATCGCCGCAGTGAATGCTGTTTCGGTGCCACGCCTTATCACGGTGCGCGATGGTGTTGCGCTGGATCCTATCGTTGCTTTCCGACTGCTTGCTGCACAGATCGATGCCAGACATCCCATTCTGCTGAAAGATATATTCACTCCTACTTCAGGTGGTGAATTTATTGATCATCTTCTCACTTCAGCAACCGTTCTGGGATCACTGCTTTGCGACGGGATCGGCGATGCCATTCTGCTGCGTACCGAGGATGCTCCGGGGCAATCGCTTCGACTCGCCTACAACATACTCCAGGCTGCCGGCGTCCGTATTTTCAAGACCGATTATGTTGCCTGCCCCTCCTGTGGCAGAACCCTGTTCAATCTTCAGGAGACCACGGCACGTATCAAGGCCTCGACCTCTCATCTCAAGGGTGTTCGAATCGCGGTCATGGGCTGCATTGTCAACGGCCCAGGAGAGATGGCAGACGCCGATTTCGGCTATGTCGGCGGAGCTCCCGGCAAGGTGAACCTCTATGTCGGCAAGCAAGCCGTGAAGTTCAACATTCCCGAATTAGAAGCTGTCGATCGCCTGGTGGATTTGATTAAAGAGCACAACAAGTGGGTTGAGAAACCAGCTTAGGCTCTCTTTCTCTAGCGAGAGGCCGGTGGCAGGGGACAAATGCCTCCGGCGGGGAAGACCGGTTCAGGTGGCGGGGTGCGGAACCAGGATTTGATCTCGTTCATCATGCGCCTAATATGTCGGTAGGAACGGACGCAGACCATCTTGCGGTAGCTCTTCCAAGGATTCCCCCAGTGAAGGATCTCAATCGTGACGCGGCGGACCCCCCAGGCACGCATTTCCCTTTTTGTGGGCTTATACAGATCGATGGTATTCACACCCGAGAGGGCGAAGCCGTAGTCATCGACTTCATAAAGCTCACCCGTGGCCCTGATCCGGAAGATCGTGCCGCAGGGCCAGCGTGCCCAGTCTGCCGCCGCGCTATTCACAATGCCGCGACGCAGCGTCGTGCCGATCGCTGTTTTGTCTCCGTAACGGATATGGTCACTCTCGCTCTGGGTGTAAGCGGTGGTACGAACTTTCTGAACGGCGGCACGCCGTAGCGGCGGTTCGTAGCGCGGAAGAGGATGAAGACAGCCGCCCAGAATGAGTGGGAGAAGCAGGAAGAGAAATAAGCACAGACGCTTCATGAGAATGTTTCTTCGCAGAATGGAGATAAGGAATCCAATGATTAATCAGGAACTCCTTAAATCAGGAAAATGAAATTAACTCACTGCAGGAAAATCTCCCGCAGAGGCGCAGAGGCGCGGAGAAAAAATCGCCGACCCATGTTCCGAAATTGCCACACGGATTGGCTAGGCAGAATGGGTGGGCTTCTCTAGAAATTCTCCATGCTCAATCCGATCGACTTGAAAGCAAATAAGAAGGCCTTCGAGATCAACATGTCCAAGACGATCTATGGCACCTTCGCCGAGATCGGGGCAGGCCAGGAAGTTGCCCGGCGTTTCTTCCATGTCGGCGGTGCCGCTGGGACTGTCGCCAAAACGATCTCTGCCTATGACATGACCTTCTCGGATGCGATCTACGGGAAGAGCACGCGTTTCGTCAGTCGTCAGCGCTTGGGTGAGATGCTGGACCATGAGTACGATCTGCTGATCGAGCGTCTGGACGAGAAGGTCGGAGCGGAGCGCACCTTCTTTGCCTTTGCCGATACCGTAGCGGCAAGGTCCTACAAGACGCTGAATGAATCGCACGGCTGGATGGGAATCCGCTTCCAGGGCCATCCCCGCACTCAGCCCAATGAAATCATCATGCATGTCCGTATGCTGGATCCTCATAACCTCGAGCAGCAGGAGGCACTGGGTATTGTCGGTCTGAACCTGATCTACGGGGCATTTTTCCTTCGCAAGGATCTGAAAAAATTCATCGCTTCACTCCTGGATGATCTCGAGTCAACGCGTATCGAGATCGACATGATCCGCTTCTCGGGACCTGATTTCGCGATGGTTGACAACCGGATCATGTGTCTGGAACTGGTCACTCAGGGCCTTGCCCAGGCCGTGCTTTTCCGTCCCGATGGCGAAGTGGTGCAGGCGGCGGATGCCTTTTATCACAAGCCCCTCATCATCGAGCGGGGCAGTTTCCGCCCGGTCACCAATGTCGCTTACGACATGCTCGAGTGCGGGCACTCGATGTTCCTGATGGAGGAGGAACTGAACGGCGAGAAGCCCGAAATCATCCTGGAAATTACGATGAGGAATCTGATGAGCGGCGGGGAACTCGACCTGCAGGATTTCCTGGACCGCGTCGACATGCTCGGCGCTCTGGGGCAGACGGTGCTCATTTCCAATTACGGCGAGTTCTACCGTCTGATTCAGTATTTGCGACGCTACACTGACCGTGCGATAGGGATGCCGCTAGGCATTCCGAGTCTCCACGAGATCTTCGACGAGAAATACTACACCAATCTGGACGGAGGCATTCTCGAGGGTCTTGGGCGGCTCTTCAAGAAGGGGGTGCGTCTCTATGTCTATCCCACCAAGGATGAGAAGGGGCACATCATCGAAGCCGCCTCCTACAAGGTCGATCCGAGCCTCCGGGCGTTGTATTCCTACCTGATTGAGAATCGCTTCATCGTTCCGATGGCCGGCTGCAAGCTCGATTATCTGGGCATCGACTCAGCCCAGGCCCTGAAAAAGCTTCAAGAGGGCGATCCTTGCTGGGAGCAGATGGTTCCTCCCAAGGTGGCCGAGATCATCAAGAGCCGTAAGTTCTTTGGTTGGAAGGGGTGATTTGGGGAAGGGTGGAAGCGTGAAGCAGTCTCCCCGAGAGAAAAAGGCGAAGATACACCTCCGCTCCTTTAGTTCTTAACCTTTCAACGGTTCAACCCTATCACCCTCGGCCTTCTCTCCGATCCCCTATTACCTACCTCACAATGCCGCGTTCGCTTGCCGCGATGAATTCTGCAAGAAGGGTGACAAGCGCCGAGGAAGCGAACTGAGACCTGAGCGCTTCCAGTCCCTGACTGGTATTGAGATTGCTCCGGAAGATCACCTTGTAGGCCTCGCGTAGCTCGCGGATCTCCTCTTGGTTGAACCCACGGCGTTCAAGGCCCACATGGTTCACCCCGCGGATCTCGGCCGGATTCCCGTCGGCGATCAAGAAGGGAGGGAGATCCTGCACGATCTTGGTGCAGCCTCCCACGATGGCATGGGCGCCGATGCGGCAGAACTGATGGACGCCGCTGAGTCCGCCGATCACCGCATGATCCCCGACAACAACATGGCCGGCCAGGGTGCCGTTATTGGAAAAGACGACATCATCCCCGACCACGCAGTCGTGGGCGATGTGAGAGTATGCCAGGAAGTTGCCGCGGCTGCCGATGCGCGTGACGCCGTCCGGTGCGGTGGCCCGGTGAACCGTCGTGAATTCGCGGAAGCAGTTATCGTCACCGATCTCGAGGTAGGTCGGCTCACGCGCGTATTTGAGATCCTGACTGCGATGGCCGATGCAGGAGTAGGGGTAGAATCTGTTGCCGTTGCCGACTGTCGTGGGACCGTCGATGGTGACATGGGCCTTCAACTCGCATTGTTCACCGATGACAACGCCGGCACCGATGATGCAGTAGGGACCAACGGTGCTTGATTGACCGATTTTGGCCGTCGTATCGATAATGGCTGTGGGATGAATGCGTGCCACGGCTGACTTCTATTTATTGATGATGCCGAAGAGGAGAACGCCTTCGCTCACCACATCCCCGTTCACGACGCACTTGCAGGAGGCTTTGCCCAGATTCTTTCGCGCCTTGAGCATCTCGACATGGATGAAGAGTGTGTCACCGGGGAAAACGGGCTTACGGAACTTCACCTCGTCGGCACTCATGAAGTAACCGATCTTTCCGGTATTCTCGCTCTTGCGCATCATGACGATGGATGCGACTTGGGCCATGGCCTCGAGCTGAAGGACTCCCGGCATCACGGGGTGGCCCGGGAAATGACCCTGGAAGAAGGGCTCGTTGATCGAGACACACTTGACGCCAACGGCCTTGGTCTCACCGTCGAATTCCACCACGCGGTCCACCATCAGGAAGGGATAGCGGTGGGGTAGGACACGCATCACCTCGTTGATATCCATCACCGGTGCCGACGAGGTCACCGGTGTGGGAGCCATGGCCAGAAGGTCGCTGTGGCGCTTGGCGATGGCGCGCGCAAGTTCCGTATTGGGCCCATGGCCGGGACGGACGGCAACGACATGACCTCTCAGGGGACGTCCTGCAAGAGCCAGATCGCCGATGATATCGAGGATCTTATGCCGGACGAACTCATCCTGAAACCGAAGCGGTTCTTTGCTGAGAACGGATTCGCCACGGATCACGAGGGCATTCTCCAGACTGCCACCCTTGATAAGGCCCTTTTCCATCAGATCCTTCACATCTTCATAATGAACGAAAGTGCGCGCAGGGGCGATCTCCCGGGCATAGACCTCCGGGGTGATCTCCAGGGAGAGGTACTGGGTGAAGCGTCCGTCGTGATTGGCCTGGGTGCAGGAAATCTTGAATCCCGTATGAGGGAAGACCGACATGATGGAGCCGCCGCTAGTCTCAAGGTGAATCGGTTGGCCCAGCTCGAAAGGCGCGCGGACAGCCTCTTGGTCGATGATGCCGGCTTCCTGAATCAGTGTGACATAGGGGGCGGCGCTGCCATCGCCTATCGGAGGCTCATTCGCATCCATCTCAATAAGGGCATTATCGACACCGAGCCCTGCCAGGGCCGAGAGGACATGCTCGACGGTCTGGATCTTGGCATTCCCCTGTACGAGAGTGGTGGACCGCTCGACGGTCTTCACATGCTCGACCAGGGCATCCACGATCGGCTCATCAGGAAGATCCGTCCGGCGGAATTTATAACCATGGCCGACTGGAGCGGAATGGATGGTGAGAGTGACATTGCCTCCGTTGTGGAGGGCGGCGCCGCTGAGGCTGGCAGACTTCGCAAGAGTGCGCTGGAGTTCCATGGAAAATCTTCTGTATCTTAAGGTGTTAGGAGGATGATGAAGAGACGAATCAGGTGGCATCCGGAGTGATGCGTCCATCCTTCATCCTGATACGCCGGTCGGCCAGGGCCGCTACCGAATCGCTGTGGGTTACCATAATGACTGTGGTGGTTCGGCGGGAAGCAATCTTTGCAATCACATCGAGGACTTGGGAAGCGTTTTCACTGTCCAGATTCCCCGTCGGTTCATCCGCCAGAAGCAGGGAGGGACCATGGACCAGTCCCCTGGCAATGGCTGCACGCTGCATCTCGCCTCCGCTGAGCTGGTGGGGGAAGTGCATCGAGCGCTGAGTCATCCCTACCTGATCGAGCATGGCCAGGGCGGCCTGCCTGACTCCCGAGGAGGGATCGCCCCGGAGCAAGAGGGGCAGCTCGACATTCTCCACAACGGTCATGGAGGGGAGAAGGTTGAAGAACTGGAAGACGATCCCCAGCTTTAGCCTCCTGTACTGGGTCAGGGTTTGGTCATTCGCATGCTCCAGGTGGATCCCATCCACGATGACCTCGCCCGAGGTGGGGTGGTCAAGACCTCCCAGCAGGTTCAGCAACGTGCTTTTGCCAGAACCGCTTGCCCCGGTGATGGCGAGGAATTCACCGCGCCCGATATCCAGAGAAACCGAGTCGAGTGCAGTGACTGGAGGTGTGCCGTAGGAGCGGGAGGCTTTGACGAGTTGGATCATGTTGTTCACAAATGAACGACCAACCATGTCCGAGCAAGCTTCTATACCGGCCTCCATGTCCGGCGCTTTCCGAATTCTTGGGGAAACCCCCGATCTGCTGGCCGTGGAGAAGCCCCCTTTCCTGCTCATCCATCCCAGCAAGCCGGGCGATCCGGTGACGCTCTGGGACCGGCTCAAAGAGCTTCTTGCTTACGAGATCGCCGGAGGAGGTCAGGTCTCCCTGATCAACCGGCTCGACCGTGAGACCAGCGGCATCGTGCTCGTGGCCAAGAACGCCGCGGCCGCCCGCGTCTGCAGCATGACGATGGCGCGGGGAGAGGTGAAGAAGGAGTACCTGGCCATCGTCATGGGATGGCCCGAGATCGATCAATGGGAGATTCGGGAGCCTATCCTCAGGCTGGGCGAAGTTCAGGATGCCCGGATCTGGCTTAAGCGCGGTGTGCACCCAGGGGGGGCGCCTTCGCATACGGCCTTTCGGGTTCTGAAAAAAATGACGCATCCCGAACGCGGCCCCATCGCCCTTATCCATTGCATTCCTTTTACCGGCAAGACACATCAGATCCGGATCCATCTGGCCCACTCGGGATATCCCGTGGTGGGCGACAAGATCTACGGGCCTTCCGAGGAATGTTATTTGAAGTTCATCGAGACCGGCTGGACTGCGGAACTGGCAGCTCAGCTCTGGCTACCACGCCACGCGCTGCACTCCTGCTTACTGGAGATCGATTATCTGGGGCAGAGCCATAACTGGATATCACCCCTTGCTGAGGATCTGGCGCAGTGGTTGCAGGCATGTGGTTGAAGACCACCGTCAAATGCACGTTTGACCGCCCCTCTCTGATAAACTCTAATGTCATCTCCTCCATGACGCTCCCTCGTTTTTCCATCTTCCGTTGGCTGCCTTGGATACTGTTGCTGTTCGGGATCGGCACTTTCCTGAAGTGGCAAAGCGCAGCTCCGCCCGTGAACTACATCACCGGCACAATTGTACGGGGCACCCTTGAGGACGCTGTTTCTGCAACGGGAACCCTTCAAGCCAAGGAATATGTCGATATCGGCGCTCAGGTCTCGGGAATCCTTCAGAAAATCCATATCCAGATCGGCCAGACTGTGAAGAAGGGGGATCTGCTTGCCGAGATCGATCCTACCCTGTTTCAGGCCCAGGTCGTTCAGGGTGAAGCGACTCTCGACAACTTGGACGCCCAGATGGATGCCGCCAAGGCGACGCTAACATTGGCCGAGCAGCGACTCACCAGGAACAAAAACCTGCTTAAGAGCGATGCAGTCAGTCAGGACGAGCTGAACTCTTCGCAGGCAGACTACTCACGCGCCCAGGCTGAAATCGAAGCCCTGAGTGCCCAGATCGACAAGGCCAAGGGTAGTCTCGATGCCACGAAGGCCCAACTTGATCACACCAAGATTTACGCGCCGATCGACGGAAGCGTGACCCAGATCCAGGCTCGAGAAGGCCAGACACTTAATGCCAGCCAAACGGCACCGATTCTCTTCCGGTTGGCTAACCTCGATACGATGAGAGTTCAGGCCCAAGTTTCAGAGGCTGATATCGAGCGGATCCACACCGGGATGCCCGTCTATTTCACAACGCTCGGCGATCCCGACACCCATCATGACAGTACGGTGGGGGTTATCACTTCCTCCTCGCTCAACACCACTCCCCCGGTCTTTTACAACACGATTTTCGACGTTCCCAATGACAAGCATACCCTTCTGCCCGACATGACGGCCCAGGTCTACTTCCCCCTGGTCTCCAGGACCAATGCCCTGATCATGCCGCTTGCGGCTCTTGATTATGCGAAGCATCAATTGCCGCTTTCGGAGCAGCACTCGTCGTCCAAAGGAAAAAAAGCCAAGCAGACAAAGATATTTTTCCTTGGCGACAACGACAAAGCGGAAGTGGTCGAGGTCACGCTCGGGATCCGTAACCGGGTTTCTGCGGAAGTCATCTCGGGTCTCTCAGAGGGGGACGAGGTGATCACCGGACCGATGGATCTGGGGCCGCAGTCACGGCCCAGGGTGATGATCCACTGAGCTTCCCCCCGTCGTCTTCCAACGCCTGCTTAGTGCGTTCCTATAGCCTGCCCGTGAATTCCTCCTCCGATCATAAGCCTCCCGCCATCCTGATGGAGGGAATCACCAAGTGCTATCCCGTCGGGGACACCGAGATCGCGGTGCTGCACGGGGTGTCGCTCCGGATTGAGGTGGGTGAATTCGTGGCGATCATCGGCCCCTCGGGTTCGGGCAAGACCACGCTCATGAACATTCTGGGACTGATGGACTCTCCTACCTCGGGACGGTTTGAGCTTAACGGACGGGATGTCTCCCGGCTTAAACCGGATGAACGCGCCGAGGCGAGGGGACGACTCTTCGGGTTCATTTTTCAGCGTTACAATCTGCTCACCACCCAGACGGCGGTCGAGAATGTGGAGCTTCCCGGTTCCTACATCGGCATGCCCGCTGCCAAACGACGCGAACGCGCCCTCATGCTGCTGGGGGAGCTTGGCCTCGGTCATCGCGTGCAGAATCGCCCGACCCAGCTATCGGGAGGAGAGCAGCAGCGGGTAGCGGTCTCCCGCGCCCTGATGAACGGGGGCAGCATTATCTTGGCCGACGAGCCGACCGGGGCCTTGGATACCGCCCGTGGCCGCGAACTGATACTAAAAATCCACGACCTGCATCGTGCCGGTCACACTGTCATCCTGATCACCCATGACCCTAGCATCGCCGCAGAGGCCCCCAGGGTGATCAGGATCGTGGACGGAAATATCCTATCGGATGAGAAGTCCGACAAGGAGCAGGTCGGTCCTGTCTTGGAAGGATCGCAAATTACTATTCCAGCATTTCCCGTTTTGCCCGTTCCTGTAAAACGGCGTCGGCTGATCCTGCTTGCAGACCTGATGGAGGCTGTACGGATGGCCTCCCGTGCCCTCAGGAATAATCTCTTCAGGACTTTTCTCACCATGCTGGGCGTCATCATCGGCGTGGCCTCCGTTGTTACGATGCTTTCCATCGGCGAGGGATCCCAACAGAGCATGATGAAGTCGATGGGGCGTATGGGAACGAACATGCTAATGATTCAACCTGGCTCCAAGACCGTGCTCCAGGGCGGGGCCCTCACTCTCCAGGATGTCGAGGCCATTAGGAATCTCAGCCATATTCTACAGATCGTCCCGAGCGTCACGTCCAGCCAGATCCTGCGCTACCGCGGCAAGACTTACTCCTGCGGCGTCGGCGCCGTCACCCCCAACTACCCGGAGGCCGAGAACCGCTTGATTGTGATGGGAACCTTTTTCAACCAGCAGGATGAGGAACGGCGAGCCCCCGTCGTCGTCCTGGGCATGAAACCGTATCTCGAGCTTTTCGGCGCTGGTGTCGATCCGATCGGGAAGTATGTGCTGCTCAACAACGCCCCCTTCATGGTAGTCGGCGTGGTGACCGTCCGCGGAGGAAGCGGCGACGGCCGCGATCGCGAGGATGACAACGCCTTCATCCCCCTCAACACTGGCGAGGCTCGCCTCTTCCGTAGCCAGAATCTCTCTCAGATAAGAGTGCAGGTTGACGAATACAAGTATGTTGATTCCGTTCAAGACGAGATCAGGAGTCGGCTCAATAGGCTACGACAGCAAGAGGATTTCCGCATCTTCAACCAGGCCGCCATGATCGAGGCGACCAAGCATGCCCAAGATACATTCCGATTCCTGCTTGGTGCCGTGGCTTCAGTCTCCCTCGTGGTGGGAGGCATCGGTGTCATGAACATCATGCTGGTCAACGTGGTCGAGCGGACACGCGAGATTGGGGTCCGGATGGCCTGTGGTGCGCGGAGCAGAGACATCCAGTTCCAGTTCCTGACCGAGGCCATCCTTGTCTGTCTGCTGGGAGGGTTGCTTGGGGTGGCCCTGGGGGCTATTCTATCATGCATTATCGTTGTCGGTGACACAAAGCCCGTACTCACCTTGGGACCTATCCTACTCTCCTTCGCAGCCGCTTTTATCACGGGAGTCCTCTTCGGCTTCCTTCCGGCCCGCAAGGCCTCCAGACTTGATCCCGTCGTCGCTCTCAGCTCCGAATAGTCGTCCCATGGACCGCTCAATGACCAGACACATCTCGTTGACGGCACTGATGCTTGCCTTCGCCATACCAAGTTGCTCCACGCCCCGCAAGAAGGAGCCGTCATCACCCGTTGCTGTTCCGCAGGAATGGAAGGCCACGGGCCTGAAATCCTCGCTCGCTCCTTCCGGATGGCTCTCCACCTTCCACGACCCGATGCTCGATTCCGTGGTGAGGAGCGTCCTCGCCGATAACTACGACCTGAAGGCTGCGGCAGGCCGTCTTCAGGCTGCCGTCGCGAATTCCCGCGTGGCGTCCGCGGACCTCTATCCCCAGGTGGGGGTGAGGGCGGGCACGTCTGTCAATGACACCCCCCTCTACAGCGCGCGGTCGGTGAACTATCAGACCGACCCGGGCAACTGGAACTACACCCTCAACCTTGCCCTCAGCTGGGAACTGGATGTCTGGGGTCGCCTCAGGTCCCTTTCCAAAGCCGCCAAGGCAGCTGCAGCCTCCGCGACATTCACCTACGAGGGAGCCCGGCTCTCGCTTGCCGGGCAGGCGGCCAAGGGGTGGTTCGCCGTGATCGAGAGTCGCGAGCAGGTTCGTATCGCCGAGGAGACGTTGGCCAGTCTCCGCAAAACGCGGGATCTGGCCAAGGCACGTTATGACAACGGCGCGGTTTCCTCGTTTGACGTCCACCTCAGCAGTTCGGACGAGATCACCGCTGAGGCGAATCTTGTCCAGCGACAGCAGAACTACGCCGATGCCAAGCGCTCCCTCGAGACGCTGCTCGGCCGTTATCCCTCCGACGAGCTGGAGAACCGGCGCGCCTCCTTCCCACGCCTCATTCCGGAGGTTCCAGCCGGTTTGCCCTCGGAATTGCTCCTGCGCCGTCCCGACCTGCGCGCGGCCGACTGGAATCTCTTCGCTTCGGAAAATCGCCTCTTCTCCGCCAAGACGGAAAGGCTTCCCAGGCTGGCCCTCACCTCCACGGCGGGGACGCCTTCGGTCCTGCTTCAGGATATCACCAGCGACAAAAGCTTCCTCTACACGGTGGCGGCCAACCTCACTGCTCCTATTCTCGACGGGGGCAGGATTTCCGGGAACGTGAAGCTCACCAAAGCGCAGCGCGACACCGCAGCGGCCGCCTACGCCCAGCAGGTACTCACAGCATTCCGGGAGGTCGAGAACACGCTTTCCAACGAAGCCACGCTTGTCTCCCGCGAACAACTTCAGGAGAGGGCGCTCGGGGAACTGCGCGAAGCCTACCGTATCGCCACCATCCGATACAAATCCGGCCAGATCGACATCGTCTCGCTCCTGCAAGCCCAGCGAAGCATGCTGGCCGCTGAGAGCGTCCTGATGAACACGCGTCTCCTCAGGCTTAATAACCGCATCGACCTCTTCCTCGCTCTCGGGGAAAGCGTAGGCCCCGTCTCTTCGGCATCTCGGTTCCGCGATGCTTCTCTCGCTCTACTTTTGAAGGGCGCCTGACCGGGAGCAATCAGAACGGCATCTCGAGCGGGTCACGGTTGGCCAACTCCCAGGCCAAGAGATTCCTTTTGCGATCCAGTCCCCAGCGGTAGCCCGTGAGTTTTCCTTTGGAAACGACCCGGTGGCATGGAATGAGAACGGAAATCTCATTGGCCCCGACAGCTCGTCCTACGGCGCGCGCAGCAGTTGGTCGCCCAATTCCCTTGGCCACGTCACCATAGGTGACAATGGTTCCTTTTGGGATGCCGCGCAGGTATTCCCAGACTGCGAGTTGGAACGGCGTTCCCATCGCCATGAGCAGCATGGATTCCGGATTCTCGAAAAGAATGGGGATCATGGCATCGGCTTCTGGGGTTTGACGGAGAGCGAAACCTGGCCACTTCGTTTGAAGTAAAGAAGCTCCTGCATCTTTGTTCGCCGCAAAATAGAGGGCCAGCAAATGCTGATCAGCAATCAGAATCGCGCAACCTCCGAAGGGTGTTTCAGCAAATCCGAAGACTAAATCGCCGGTCTCCTTTAGTGTCCTGACTCTGGCGTCATGAGGAGAGAGCCAGAGATCCACGGCACTTCAGGATTATATTCTAGGGATGGGCAGGTGTCTTGGCTGACAAATGATCCAATCTTAACAATACTTCGTTCCGCCTCATGAAGCCGGGTGTCCACGGCGGATTGTAGTAGGCATAGATCGGCGATCCTGTGGCCGGGAGGTTCTTGGCTACGGCCCAGGCCAGGAGTTTCTTCGAGGCCGCCTCGCTTGGTTCGGGCTTGCTGGGGCCCGAGAAACAGTAGACGGCGTAGCGAGCAGGCGGCTTTGTGCTGATCATCACGTCAGGGTTGGACGGCATCGGCACTCCTTGTTGAGCGACATTCTTCGGCACGATAAAGCTCATAACTCCCGACTCAGTTCCCGTCATCAGGACAGGGGTGGTCATGGAGATCTTCTGGGAGCGCTCGTTGCGTCCGGAGATAAATCGGAAGAGCCTCATAAAGGATCCGTCCTCGCCGCGCTTCTGCATCGGAGTGGAGACTAAAGTGAGTTCGGGATAATCCCGGATCTCGAAGGAGCCCTCTTTCTCCACGACCTTGTAGTCGGGAGATTCATACTTCGACTTCCCACATCCGGCAAATAGGGAGGAGAGCATGGCAATCATCATAAGAAGCCATTTCGTGGAAGATGAGGAGAAAGCAGTCTTCATAAAATCACTTCAAGCCAAGACGTGAATCCAGTCAAAGGCTAAACTGGAATGCCGCTAGTACTTAGTACTGAGTACTAAGAGGGCCATGCCGAAGCGGCCTGCAACTTAACAGTAAAAAGAGAGTGCAGCCATGAGGAGTCGAACCTCAAACCTTCTGATCCGTAGTCAGATGCTCTATCCAATTGAGCTATGGCTGCGTTAGGGGGAGAAACCATAAGCAGTGAACGACTCATGGGTCAACGCATTTACTGAAACTTCTCTTGACGATACGAGTCTTAAGATTGATGATAACAACTCAATCTTATCAAGAGTGACTGAGGGACTGGCCCGCTGATGTCACGGCAACCGCTGCGGAATTTTTCGTAGGCCCAGGTGCCAAATCCAGCTCCGAGCAATCGGGGAAAAGATGAGATACTTGGCAGAGCCGATGATCCACAGGGATTGAGGCACCAGGTCTCCTCGGCACTCTTGATTGGAAAACAACCGACCAAGACCTATGTCCAAGAAACCCTTTTTCAGTAATCTGAAATGCCGTGAATGCGGCCGTCTCTACGAGAAAGAGGCGATCCATATCTGTGAATTCGACTTTGGCCCGCTGGAGGCCGCCTATGACTACGAGGCGATCCGCGCAGTGCTGACCCGGGAACTCATCGAGTCTCGCCCTCAGACGATGTGGCGCTATCGGGAGCTGCTTCCGATCGATGGCGAGCCGACCGTTGGCACCCAGGTGGGCTTTACCCCGCTCGTGAAGGCCGACCGTCTGGCCAAAGCTCTCGGCATTCGCGAAATCTGGATCAAGAACGACTCCGTCAATTACCCGACTCTTTCCTTCAAGGATCGCGTGGTCTCCGTGGCACTCAGCCGTGCCCGCGAGCTCGGATTCGAGGTGGTCGCCTGCGCCTCCACGGGCAATCTGGCTAACTCGGTCGCTGCCAACGCTGCCAATGCCGGACTCAAGAGCTATGTGTTGATCCCCTCGAATCTCGAACAGGGTAAGGTACTCGGTTCGCTAGTCTATGGAACCAACGTCATCGCGATCAAAGGCCCCTATGACCAGGTGAACCGCCTCTGCTCCGAGATCGCTGGCAAGTACGGGTGGGGTTTCGTGAACGTGAACCTCCGCCCTTACTACGCGGAGGGGTCCAAGACCATGGGCTTCGAGATCGCCGAGCAGCTTGGCTGGAAGCTTCCCCGCCACACGGTGGTCTGCATGGCCTCCGGATCGCTGCTCACTAAGATCCACAAGGCCTACAAGGAGTTTATCGATCTCGACATCGTCCCGAAGAGCGATTTCACCATCCACGGGGCGCAGGCCTCCGGATGCTCCCCGATCAGCACCGCCTTCAAGGCCGGCTCGGAGATGGTGAAGCCCGTTCAGAATCCCGACACGATCGCCAAGTCCCTCGCGATTGGAACGCCGGCCGACGGCTACTACGCGATCCGCAGCATGCGGGAGACAGGTGGAAGCTGTGAGGATTGCACCGATGAAGAGATCGTCGAGGGGATTAAGCTCCTGGCCGAGACCACCGGCATCTTTGCCGAGACGGCCGGCGGCGTCACTGTCGCCTGCGCCAGGAAACTCATCGAGTCCGGCAAAATCCCCAGGGATGAGAGCGCTGTCCTCTGCATCACCGGCCACGGCCTCAAGACCCAGGAAGCCATCGTCGGTAAGGTCGGAGAGCCTCGCGTCATCGGGGCCAGCCTGCGAGAGTTCGAAGCCCTGGTCGCCGACGAAGTCGCGGCAAAAAGCTAACCTTCATTACCCATTACCTATCACCCAAACCCTATTACCTAATTCCCATGCCCATCGTCCGAATCCCCACCCCACTCCGCAAGCTGACCAATAATCTTGAGGAGGTCACGGTCTCCGGTGCTACGCTCGCCGTCGTTCTGGACGAACTCAATGCCGCCTATCCCGGTCTGAGCGAGCGCATCGTTGATGAAAACGGCATTATCCGCCGTTTCGTTAATATCTTTGTGAACGACGAGGATGTCCGCTTCCTTCAGGAAAAAGAGACCCCGATCCAAGAAGCCGATATCGTCTCTATTGTTCCAGCTATCGCTGGAGGCTAGTCCGATAGTCCCCTGCTGATAGTCCTCTTGCCTTCGCGACTCTAACCTCCGATCTTTTCTATTATGGAAACGACCCGCCTCTGGCTTATGTATCCGGCTAAGCTCATCACACGCCCGCTTGTCTACGAACTGGGACACAAATTCTCCGTCACGACGAATGTCCGCCAGGCAAGCGTTACCAACGAGATCGGCCTTGTCTGTCTCGAGCTCATCGGCGAGCGCGGCGAGATCAAGCGTTCTATCGCATGGCTCGAGGAGCTTGGAGTGAAGGTCGAACCGGTCGAGATCAACACGATCGAGGGTTGATGAGTTCGCTCTTGATACCATCTGATCATGAAAATTTCTC
The DNA here is from genome assembly GCA_037127835.1 of Verrucomicrobiota bacterium. Lineage (GTDB taxonomy): Bacteria > Verrucomicrobiota > Verrucomicrobiia > Chthoniobacterales > UBA6821 > UBA6821. The sequence continues at coordinate 26,031 of JBAXXS010000003.1, forward strand.
TCGGTAGCGATCACGCAGGATTTGAATACAAGCAGGCCTTGGCCGAGATGCTTCGTATGCAGGGGCATGATGTCATCGATTGCGGCACCCACTCCGCCGACTCCACCGACTACCCCCTCTGGTGCATTCCCGCAGCTGAGAAAGTGGCTAGCGGTGAAGCCGAGAAGGGCATCGTCGTCGGCGGATCCGGCAATGGCGAGGCTATCGCGGCCAACAAGGTGAAGGGGATCCGTTGTGCCATCGCCTGGAGCGATGAGACCGCCAAGCTGGCCAGCCAGCACAACAATGCTAATGTCCTCTCGATCGGCGAGCGCATGGTCTCGCTCGAGACCGCTAAGCGCCTGGTCGATCTCTGGCTCTCCACCCCCTTCGAGGGTGGGCGCCATCTCAAGCGTATTGAAGAACTAGCACTCTACGAGTCGGGTAAACCGATGCAGTAGATGAAGGAAAGTTTCGTGCAGCCGTAACGGATGCGCGAGAGTCGGGTCCTTGTTCTAAACTGCTTCGGCCTGTGGCTATGAAATAGAAACGATCAATGCAGTTGTATTGTCTTTTCCGGAAGACTCTATGGCTTCAGCTACGAGATGCTCTGCGGGAGTTCGGTTCTTTGGACATTCTTTCAAACCCTCTGCGATTCGTTGATCCGAGAGTCCGTCGGTCACCCCGTCCGAGCAGATCAGAAAGCGGTCGCCCGGACGGCAGGCGATCTCGCCGATCTGCGGGTTCACGAATTGATTGCCAGCCCCAAGCGCCTTTTGCAGGCGGTTCTTTGCCGGGTGCATCCGCGCCTCCAGTTCACTGATCTGTCCGGTGCGCTTTAGCCATCCGACATGAGTGTCGTCGTTGGTAAGTTGGAGGATTTTGCCATCCTTGGGCATGTAATAGATGCGGGTGTCACCAATATGGGCGAAGTGCATCGTGTCGCCGGAAAACCAGCAGAGGCTGAGGGTGGCTCCCATGCCGCAACACTCCTCATAGCTGTCGCCCAGATATTGAAGGGCCTTGTTAATTTCCGAGAATAGCGCTTCGAAGGCTCCTTCATAGCCGATCGGCTTGCCGCTGGCTCGTTGCCGGATCAGCGGGGGGAGCATGCGGGTGATTTTATCAACAACGATCCGGCTGGCGAATTCACCCGCATTCGCGCCACCCATTCCATCGCTGACGGCAAACAGCAGATCGTCCTCTGCATGGGATGCAGCGCCGACCTTTCCCAGATGACGCACCTCCGCCGCATCGATCGCCAGTCCGAGAAAAGCATCCTCGTTATTGGACCTTATGCGTCCGCTGTGGGAGTACCCTGACCATGTGAGAGAAAGCTTTTGGGATGGTGGCACCTCCATTGGCGTCGAGATCGAAACGCCGTCCTTTTTCAGGATTGTCGCAAATTCAAAATCGATCAGGCAGAAGCGCCCGTCCTGCTGGCGATAGGTGACGTTGCGGAGGTCGGCATCGTCGTGTCGGACGCCGTAGCGTTCGAGTTCCGCGAAGAGTTCCTTGCAACGCTTCGGGTCAAGCTGGTCGACGCGTGAACCGCAGTTCGTCGTGACAAGAAGGAGTTTCTCCGGTTCCGCCGAGATCACCCGGGGGACAAAATCGCATCCGGCTTTTTCAAGATACCGCAGGACTCGGACTTCGTTGGTGAAGCGTTCCTTGGCCTTCGGTCCATGGAACGCCTTGCGCACGCTCCCATCGAAGCAGACCTGGACGGTGGCGCGCTGGGTGTCCTTGACTGTGAGCATGATTAAAAAGACTGAAGGTGTTTAGGCCGAAGACTATTAGGTCAGAGGTCCGGCATACGATGGAAGAGTCAATTTAAAGAGACAGGGGTACCATTTCTTTGTCTTTGCCTAACAGCCTACAGCCTAAACCGCTAACAGCCTCGAAATCTCCGTGCGGAGATTTTATCATTTTGGCATTGAAGTTGCTTGATCCTATTGTGCTCGATCTTAATGTTGGGACATTACCTTTCGACGGTCGTCCGAAACGCGGAAGGTGATCAAAAAAAGACACAGGACATAGGACACACCACAACCACCCCAATCCCATGGCGAAGTACAAACTCGAATATATCTGGCTCGACGGTTACGAACCCGTCGCTAACCTCCGCAGCAAGACTGCCATCAAAGAGTTCACCAAGGCCCCCCTTCTGAAGGATCTCCCAATGTGGGGTTTCGACGGCAGCTCAACCCGTCAGGCCGAAGGAAAGAGCTCTGATTGCCTTCTTAAGCCAGTTGCCAGCTACCCCGATCCAACACGCGAGAACGGCTATCTCGTCATGTGTGAGGTCCTGCTTCCCAACGGCAAGCCGCATCCTTCCAACTCCCGTGCCACCATCCATGACGATCCCGACACCTGGTTCGGTTTCGAGCAGGAGTACTTCCTCTGGAAAGACGGTGCGCCTCTCGGTTTCCCCAAGGGCGGATTCCCGGCCGAAGGCCAGGGCAAGTTCTATTGCGGCGTCGGTTTCTCCAACGTCGGTGACATCGCCCGCGAGATCGTCGAGGAACACCTCGAAATCTGCCTCGAGATGGGCATCAACCACGAGGGTATCAATGCCGAAGTGGCCAAGGGCCAGTGGGAATTCCAGATCTTCGGTAAGGGCTCCAAGAAGGCCGCCGACGAAATCTGGCTGGCCCGCTATGTGCTCCAGCGCGTGTGCGAGAAGTACGGCGTCGATGTCGAATACCACTGCAAGCCGCTCGGCAAGGATGTCGACTGGAACGGTTCCGGCATGCACTGCAACTTCTCCACCAAGTTCATGCGTGAGAAGGGTGGTAAGAAGTACTTCGAGAAGCTCATGGCGGCCTTCGACAAGTACAAGGACGAGCACATCGCCGTCTACGGACCCGATAACCACTTCCGCCTGACCGGCCTCCATGAGACCCAGTCGATCGACAAGTTCAGCCACGGCATTGCCGACCGCGGAGCCTCGATCCGTGTTCCTCACAGTTTCGTGAACAACGATTACAAGGGATATCTCGAGGATCGGCGTCCGAACTCTCAGGGCGACCCGTACAAGATCTCCAGCCGCGTTCTTCAAACAATCAAGACGGTTCCGCTCAAGTAATAGCGACGGTCAGCATCATTCAGAAAACCGCCATTCCGAAAGGGGTGGCGGTTTTTCTTTTCCGTCGCGATGGGAGATCGGTAATCGGTGATGGGATCTGGGGTTACAAAAATCTGCATGTCTCTTCCCGAGACCCGATAGCCTATTCCCCATTCCCCACTTTACCCCTTGCCTCTTTGGCAAGGACGGGTAAAGTGACCAACCGCGTATCAAAAATTTGCCGTCGGTCCTTGGGTGATCAGCACTTGCTGGTCATCAACACGCGCCAAGGGAAACCCGGCAACGAGAACAACAAGACATTATGCCTATCCGCCTCGGTCGCTTCGAAATGCCGAAGACCCTCGTCAAGAACGAGAAAACCGCTACAGAAACCTACGCGCAGTTCGTTGCCGAGCCCTTTGAGGCTGGCTACGGCCACACGATCGGCAATTCACTTCGCCGCACACTTCTTTCATCCCTTGAGGGAGCAGCCATCACCTCGGTCAAGATCGAGGGGGCTCCCCATGAATTCACCGCCATCCCCGGAGTCGTCGAGGATGTGGTCGAAATCATCCTTAACCTGAAGAAGGTTAAGTTCAAAGCCCACGACCACGAGGTCCGCAACCTGATCCTCTCGGTCAACAAGGCCGGTGTCGTCACTGCCGGTGACATCCAGTCGACCGCCCAGTGCGAGGTTCTCAATCCCGATCAGCACATCTGCACTCTCGACAAGAAAATGAAGTTCGAGGCCGAGTTCGAGGTCAAGGTCGGTCGCGGCTTCGCCACCGGCGACGAGAACAAGGCCGTTGACAAGCCGATCGGCGTCATCGCCATCGACTCCATCTTCTCGCCCGTCACCAAGGTCAAGTACGCCGTCGAGCAGACCCGTGTCGGGCAGCGCACCGATTACGACAAGCTCATCCTCGACATCTGGACCGATGGACGACTCACTCCGGACGAAGCCCTGCTTCAGTCTGCGGCGATCCTCCGTCATCACCTTGATGTTTTCGTCAACTTCGACGACGCGCAGGTCGAGTTCGACGAGACCCCGGTCGAGGTCAGTCAGGAGAACAACCGCCTCAAGAAACTGCTCGCCATGAGCGTGAACGAGATCGAACTCTCCGTCCGCGCCGCGAACTGCCTCAACAATGCGAACATCACTTCCGTCGGACAGCTCGCTCTCAAGAGCGAGGCCGAGATGCTCAAGTACCGCAACTTCGGCAAGAAGTCGCTGAACGAGATCAAGGACAAGCTTGTCCAGCTCGGTCTGGGCCTTGGCATGAAGTTCGAGCCCGGCCTTGTCGACAATCTGGCACCCGTTGCCGAATAAAAAACCTTAGAAGGACTCTAACGCCATGCGTCACCGGAAAAAAACCGTCAAACTCGGCCGTAGCCAGGCACACCGTGATTCGCTTCTCGCGAACCAGGTCTGTAGCCTGATTGAGCACCGCCGCATCAAAACTACCCTGGCCAAAGCCAAGGCCACCAAGCCTCTGGCCGAGCGTATGCTCACCTTGGGTAAGAAAGGAGATCTCCATGCACGCCGCGTCGCGATCTCCTACCTCAAGCACAAGGACATCGTGAAGAAGCTCTTCACCGAGATCGCTCCGGCAGCCGCCGACCGTAAGGGAGGCTACACCCGCATTGTGAAGCTCGGAGCGCGTCAGAGTGACAGCGCGCCGATGGCCTACCTCGAGTGGGTTGATTACGCAATCGAAATTAAGAAAGACGAGGTTGTTGCCGAAGCAGCTGAAAAGCCCGCCAAGAAGGCCAAGGTTGAGAAGGCCCCTAAAGCCCCTAAGGCAGAGAAAGCCGAAGGCGAAGCTGCTAAAAAGAAGGCCGCTCCGAAGAAAGATAAGAAGAGCGAAGAATAAAACTCCTCTTCAATCAATCAATGAAAAGCCCCGGAGTAATCCGGGGCTTTTTCTTTTGTGGGGATCAAGCGCTGATCGGTTGGATCGGTTTAAAATGAGTCATTGCCACAAGATGCACAGAATGCACAGGGTTTTTAATTGCTCTTAAGCGGTGCACGTAAGACTTACAAGAGGGTCATCCGTACATTTCCCTTTTGTGTTTTTATTTGCCTACATCTTTTCTTAAGACGCTTTAGCCCGTCACGCCTATCTATGCCGCGTCTAATCCGAAGGCCGTGTGGGCTAGCTTGGCTGCCTCGGCTATTTTTTCTTCATCGAGAATGACCGCAATCTTGATCTCCGAGGTGGAGATCATCTGGATGTTGATGCCACCCTTGGCGAGGGCTTCGAAGAGCTTGGCCGCAACGCCCGAATGGGTGCGCATTCCGATACCGACGACGCTGAGCTTGGCGATGCCATCCTGCTTGCTGACTTTGCCGGCTCCGATCTCTGCGGCGACGCGGTCGACGAGATCACCGATCTTCTCGAGTTCGTCGCGGTTCATCGTGAAGGAAATATCGGTCGAACCCGCAGCAGAGACATTCTGGACGATGACGTCGATCATGACATGGGCATCAGCTAGCGCGGTGAAGAGCCTGGCTGCGCATCCCGGCTTATCGGGGACTTGGGTGACAGTGACCTTGGCCTGATTACGCTCGACGCTGACGCCGCGCACGACGACCTGTTCCATTCCTTCGGATTCTTCTTTCACGGTTGTTCCTGGTTTGTTGTTGAAGCTGCTGCGGACCTCAAAGGTCACGCCGAATTTCTTAGCGAATTCCACCGAGCGCGACTGCATGACCTTGGAGCCGCTGCTCGCCATCTCGAGCATCTCGTCATAGGAGATGGCTTCGATCTTTTGGGCTGTCGGGACGATGCGGGGATCACAGGTGTAGACGCCGTCCACATCGGTGAAGATCTGGCAGGCATCAGCCTCCACAGCGGAGGCAAGCGCTATAGCAGTGAGGTCGGAGCCGCCGCGGCCGAGCGTGGTGATGGCCCCTTCGCTGGTCTCTCCCTGGAATCCAGCCACGATCACAATCGCCCCCTCATCCAGGTGCTTCTTGATCTGGTCCGGGGTGACATTACTGATCTTGGCCTTGGTATGGACGCCGTTGGTGACGATGCCGGCCTGGGCGCCTGTGAGAGAGACAGCCTTACCTCCCAAACTCTGGATCGCCATGGCGGTAAGAGCCATCGTGGTCTGCTCACCCGTGGAGAGTAGAACATCCATTTCGCGCTCAGTTGGCTTGGAGGGATTGGAGGAGACTTCTTTGGCCAGCTTGATCAGGGAATCGGTGACCCCCGACATCGCGGAAACAACAGCGACGACGGAATTCCCCTCGCGCTGGGTTTCCAGCAGTCGACGGGCGACATTCATGATGCGCTCGGGATTACCGACCGAAGTGCCGCCGTATTTCTGGACGATGAGGGGCATGAGGAAGAGACTGTTAGCGGTTTAGGCTTTTAGGTTGTTGGGTCTGAGACTGCATCTGAATTCGGATGCCGATAGTCCAATAGCCCAAAAGTCCGGGTGGTCTGCATGATCAGTTGTCTAGCTTGGCCAGGGCCTCACGGACGGCTGATGCTGTGGCCTCGGTCTCGATTGGTGCGGTAACAGCATGCTTCGCCGTATCAGGATCCTTAAGCCCGTGACCTGTGACCGTGAGTACCACCTTGGCTCCGGGCTGGATCTGGCGGAATGGGCAGCATTCGCACTGGGTGGTCTTTCCGCTGCGGTTGAAGCATTTGAAAAGCGCGGCCACGGGTGCGGCGCTGGCTGGCTCAACAAAAATTCCTTCGTTGGAGGCGAGCCACTTCTGGGCGGCCAGGATCTCGGAGTCCTCGACGATCTCAAAACAACCACCCGATTCGGAGACGGCATTGATGGCCCCATCCCAACTGGCCGGACGTCCGATCCGAATGGCCGTGGCTACCGTCTCCGGATTATCCATCGGAGCGCCGTGATAGAGCGGTGAAGCACCGGCCGCCTGAACGCCGAGCATCCTTGGAAGCTTGTGGCTACGGCCTAGATCCTTGAACTCTTTGTATCCCTTCCAGTAGGCGGTGATGTTGCCGGCATTCCCGACAGGCAGGATGTGGATGTCGGGTGCGTTGCCTAGCTCCTCGATGATCTCGAAGGCGGCGGTCTTCTGGCCCTCGATCCGGTAAGGGTTGATCGAATTGACGATGGCGAAGTCGCCCGTCTCACCCAGTTCGCGCACGAGACGCAGGGCGTCGTCAAAGTTGCCACGGATAGCAACGACGGTTGCACCGTAGATATAGGCCTGGACCATCTTGCCTCCCGCGATGCGACCGGCTGGAAGCAATACGGCACACTTCATCCCGGCGCGCGCCGCATAGGCGGCCGCGGCGGCGGAGGTATTCCCGGTGGAGGCACAGAGGACGGTGTGGGCTCCCTCCTCGGCGGCCTTGGAGATGGCCATGGTCATACCTCGGTCCTTGAAGGAGCCTGTCGGATTCAGCCCCTCGTACTTGACATAGACCTCACCGCCGGTGATCTCACTCAGCTTGGGCGAATGAATCAGGGGCGTGGAACCCTCGCCCAGAGAGATGACGGGCGTGGCATCGCTGACTGACAGGAACTCGCGGTAGCGCTCGATCACGCCGCAATCATTGAAGGTCTTGTTCATCGGGACGGGCATCAGGAAATCAAGAAAAAGTCTCCACGTTGAAGAGTACAGGCTCTCCCTTCACGCAGCCGAGGGTGGTGATCTTCGCAAGGGCGGCGCACATGGCTCCATAGGCGGCCTCGTGGATCATCAGCACGAGAGGAGTCTCAACCCCGGCAATCAACTCAGGCTGGACAACCGAAGAGATGCCGATGCCTGCCTCACCGAGGACCCCGGCGATAAGAGCCAAGACACCCGGTTTGTCATCCACCGAGAGGCGCAGGTAGTAGGAGCCGACGATCTCGGGTGACGATCGGCTGCTTCCATAGAGCGCATGGGGAGCGAATCCGAAAGTGCCTCTGGGAGCATCGAGCACATGGGCCGCCTCCACGAGATCGCCGATCACCGAGGTGGATGTCGGGCCGCGTCCCGCACCGCGTCCGTAGAACAGACTGTCGCCGACGAGATCGCCGCGGACGGCAACGGCATTGAAGACCCCGTTCACCGAGGCAAGGACATTCCCGAGAGGAATGAGCGTTGGGGCCACGCCGACCTCGACTTTGCCTTGATTCTCACGAATCGAGCCGAGCAGCTTGATGCAGTATCCTAGGCTCTTGGCGAAATGAATGTCTGCCGCGCTCACGCGGTCTATCCCCTCGACGCGGATCGTGGCGGGATCGACCCAGAATCCGTAGGCGAGGGCGGCCAGGATGATTGCTTTGTGTCCGGCATCCCATCCGTTGATATCGAGCGTGGGGTCGGCCTCCGCATAGCCCAGCTTTACCGCCTCAGCAAGGGCCTCGGGGTAGTCGAGCCCGGCCTCCTGCATGCGGGTCAGGATATAGTTGCTCGTGCCGTTGAGGATGCCGTGAACTGACTCGATGCGGTTGCCGACGAAGGCATCGCGGAGCGACTGGATGATCGGAATGCCACCGGCCACCGCCGCCTCGAAGAAAACGGGGATCTTGCACTCGCTAGCCAGGGCAAAAATCTCAGCTCCGCGCTCTGCCAGAAGGGCCTTGTTGCCTGTGACGACGATGCGTCCCGAGCGGATCGCCGCCATCGTCAGGTCGAAGGCCTCCGTCGTCCCTCCGATCAGTTCGACGATGATCTTGATTTCAGGATCCTCCAGCAGGTCCTGCCACCGGCTGTAGAAGAGCGAAGCTGGTGCCGAGACATCGCGCTGTTTCTGCAGATCGCGCACGACGATCCGACGCACGTCAAATGCGTACCCGGAACGCTCCGTGATCAGTTCACGGTGGTGTTCCAGATTCTCATAGACCCCGGCACCCACGGTGCCGAAGCCGGCCAATCCGATGCCGATCGTCTTCATAAATCAGCCTTCGATCTTCTCTGTTGGACCAGCCCAGGTAAAGCCGCCTTTTTTTAAAAGAGCTCTCATCCGCGAATCACGGCCTTCTAACCTCAGTAGGGGTTGACAGGAGATTTTTTAATAAATCCTTTTCCCTCTGTCTGGCTACCCCCTCTTTGTGTTCACTCAATTGTTTTCTCATCCACAGGGTCAAATAAACCGAGATACCCCACCCCATTAAAGCCAAGCCAATCACTCGTGCCGCCCCCATCCAGAAAATAAATGAATGAGCAGTCCCTGCCAACTCAGACCTGTACAACTTCTGAACATCAGTGGGCGTGAGAGCTTTATCATAGAAAGCCAAGTCATTTACCCTTCCCAATTCAGCTTCTAGGACAGCATGTTGAGAGCTGCCGAAGACCATTGAGGTGGGATTGCCTGGTTCGAAAGTCAGCGGAGTCTGCATGGATCCGGAAGCCAATGGTTTACCATCAAGGTAAACCACCATCTTCCCTTTGGTATCGATCGTGCCAATCAGATGAAACCATGAGCGAACCGGCAACTCCGCCAGAGTAACCGCCTTGAACCACTCCATGCCATTTCCCGCCAAAAGCGCAACTCGCTCCTGATGGGCAGGGGCGTGCATGGGTTCAAGTGCTAGAATGACACCCTTCATCCACCCATCGTTGATAATAAAGAAGCTATTGTCCGCCGACTGTCTCCATACCCAAACGGAGATCGTGATTTCTTTGGACGAGGTGAAAATAACTGGAAAAATGGCTTTGGAGTGAGCACTGAAGCTGAGAGCGCCTTCTTGGTGTGAGCTTCTGTCCATGGCATGGGATGTCACCTGAAGGGATCCATCCATCCCGTGGCCGGATGAGTCCAAGGCATTCCCATCCAAGCCATAGCGGGCTAATGGGGACGCTGTAAGAAGGCCGGAGAAAAGGAGGGCTAGGCAACCTAGACTAATTTTTATCATAGAAGTCTGTTCCGGAAAAACCTGATCACTTCAGATAAAGAATGTCCGAAAATCAATCGCCTCATTGTGACAATTGCGTCAAAAATGTCACATGTGCAGGGCTTTTCCTGCTTGCGCGGCCTTGAGGACCGTTGGAAGGTAATGTCACGATGATCTTGTCGAGGAGAGCCGGTATCATTTGGTTAGGTTCAGCGATTGTATTGCTGGCCCTCCTGATGCCGTTGGCTCTGAAGGCTCAGAATACGGCACCTCCGACACAGGCGGTTCCAGCCGCTCCAGCTGTCCCTAGCGCACTTCCTGCCGCTCCTGCAGCGGCTGGGTTGCCTGCACAACCTGCTCCTGTGGTACCCACTACCGGCACCATGCCTCCTCAGCCCGCTCAGCCTTCTCCGGCAATGCCTGCTGCGGTACCAGCCCCTGCTGCTCCCACTGCCGGAGCCATGCCTACAGGAGCCATGCAGACGCAGAACTACCTGGCTGCCGCACAGATGATTGCAGCAATGCAACATCTCCATGAGCATGGCCAACTCACGAGTAACAAGGCTCTAGCGGCCTCGCTTCGCAAAGTTATTACCGATAATAGCATCCAGCATCCGCTAGCCGCCCCCATGGGATCAAAGGTTGTCGCGGTTCACAAGCATCCTGGGGATTATGTCCGCAGAGGGGAAAAAATCGTCACTCTGCTTGTCGATGGGAAAACTGTCCCGATCCTGGCTAAGCAGGATGGAGTGATGCAGGCGATCAATGTCAGCAAGGGAGGCGTGCTGGGCAACTCCCTGCCCACCGCGTCAATCGACGACCTGAACGATGGCGGCCTGCTGATCGTTTCCCTCATCAATTTCTAACCAAAGGACCCAGAGCAATGAACCTTCTTACACGCTCCTTGGGAACCTTGGTGATGGCCTCCGTGATGGTGACGGCTTTGCTCGCCCAAGATGGCGGTGGCCTCGGGTCGGTCTCCTCCTGTCCCTCCGCTCCGATCATCGCAGCAGCAGCAGCTTCCTATGCCCTCTCGGAGGAGGGGGGGCTTACTGGTGCACAAGCATCAAAAGTCATCCAGAATATTGTCCAGCAATCCTCGGCATCCGCCCCCTACGCTGCTCCCCAGATCGTCTCTCAGGTGATGGCCGGAATCTCTCAAGCGGCAAAGGATGCCGCAAGTCAGGGGTTGGCACTGCCTAACTCTACTACTCCAGCCCAGTTGGCCTCTTTACCCGCCGCCTTGGCGGTGACGTCGACGGCTAGTTACCAGTCCACGGTCTCAGCTGTCGCTTTAGGCGCCATTGAGGGTCTAGGTCCCGCTGCTGCTAAGTATCCTGATCTTTTAGCACAGGTGATTAGCGCTATTACGACCTCGGTGGTGCGAGATGCTGCTGTCCAAGCGGCAGCAACGGCTATCAGCAAGCAAAATGGAACTCTGGACACCAGCAAGTCGCTACCGATGGATACGGTAGAGAATGCCGTCTCGATTACCAAGACTCTCATGTCCTCTCTTCTGGACGCCTGTGCGGCTGCAGGGGTTGCTCCGGAGGTGATTACACAAGCTGTGGCCATAGCGCAGAAGGATTGTGCCGCAGAGGCCCAGAACATCGCTACTGTTCTGGCCAACGATCCCACCATCCAGGCTGCCTCCCAGACACCGGCCCAACAGGATGCAACTGCTGCCGCAGGTCAAGGGGCAGGGCAGGTCGCTGGACAAGTGGCAGGACAGGTCGCCGGACAAGTTGCGGGGCAGGTGGCTTCTCAAGTTGCCATGCAGGTGGCGCAGCAAGTTGCCCAACAGGTTGCTGTTGCCGTGGCGGCTCAGGTGGAGCGGGCAGCGACTTCTGCCCAAAGCGCCCAACCGACTCAACCCGCGCCGAGCCAATCTACGACGACAACGGGGAATTCTACGGGAAACAACAGCCCTGCTTTCGCCAACCCTCCCCCAGCGCCGACCCCGACCCCTTTGCCGGAACCACCGATCCTTCCTCCTGCACCCGCCTCTTCGGGCGGTTTCAAATAGAACTGGAACTGATTTCATATTTCCTCGGGGGGTGCTCATGTTGGGTGCTTCTCCTATACTCATGGGGATACCTCATGATACTGTATAAAGATGCTCTTTTTCAGATCGGAAGCCGCAAACGGCGATCTCCAGCCATTGATTGAAGGTGCCTCCTGATCAGGAACAGAGTGTTTTTGCCGATCCTAAGGGGATAAGGCGTCGGGTACTTCAGCTCACGGCTTTTGTGGGTGGGCTCTTCCTCATCGGTGCCACCAGCTATTTCATCTGGGGCCTGTTGATCGGGCCTCAGCTGCAGCTTCCCGCAGTGGTGAGGGAGTTCCACGCGCGGTTCAAAGCACTTCCTCCCGCCAAAATCCCTCTTCGCGGTGCCAAGGATGACTGGAGGCGCATCCAGCTTGGACAGAAAGATCGCGGCCAATCGGCCTTGCCTAGCGTTCCCAAGAATACAGGCATCGTGCTCGGCTATGTCTCACCCTGGGATCCAGCCTCACTTCTTTCCCTGGAGCGTCATGCCGACCAGATGACCCATGTGGCGGCCGATTGGTTCGCGCTCACCGGTGTGGAAGGAACGCTCAAGGAGGATGCAAGCGACAAGGCGCGGCTTCTCTGCGTGCGGAAGGGCCTCGGATTCCTGCCGATTCTCCGTAACCTGGATGGGGATGCATGGCAACCCGAGGCGGTGGAGGAACTGGCCCACCAGCCTGAGGCCGAGCGTGGCGCCTTCCTTGAGCGGCTTGTGAACCGTCTGCCGCCGGGCGCCACTGGACTGATTCTGGAACTCAGCCAGCTCGATCCAACTTACAAGGATGAGTATTCACGACTGATCAAGGAAATGGCCGACCAGCTTCACGCTGCGGGGAAGGAGCTCTGGTTTGCTGCTCCCACGGGAGCTGACTTTGATGCCTTTGATCTGAATGCCATTGCCGATTCCGTCGACAGATTGGTAGCCGCGCTCTACGACGAGAACTCGGAACCCGACGACCCGGGCCCACTTGCCAGCAGCGATTGGTTCCAAGGCTGGCTGAAAACGATGATGGTCTATGGCGAACCTTCCCAATGGGTGATCGGTCTTGGCACCTATGCCAACGACTGGAGGAAGGATAACCATACTGTCGAGCAGGTTGGCTTCACCGATGCCATGGCTCGGGCCTCGCTGGCGGGGATCGATCCAGTGAAGGGAGTGGATTGCGAGGAAGATTCGCCGGATTTCAACTATCTCTCTGGCCCTGATCAGAATGAGGAGCACGAGCTCTGGTTCCTCGATGCGGTCACACTCTTCAATCAGCGCCGCCTGATTGCTCCGTTCCACCCCGGCGGCATCGGTCTGTACCGGCTCGGGCAAGAAGATCCCGCGGTCTGGGATGCCCTGAGAATGAATCCTGAGAAGCCGCCTGATCTCCAGTCCCTGGCCAAGCTCTCCCAGCTCAATCTCGATGAGTTCATCGCCTCCAGCGGCAACGGAGACTTTATCTCTGTCGGCGGCGAGGCCCATGTGGGAGACCGACATCTGGAGATCCACTCCGACGGAGAAGTGGTGGAGCAGTACAGTAAGCTGCCTATGCCCGAGAGTATCACGCGTCAGGGTGATCCGGGGCTGCACAAAGTGGCGCTGACCTTCGACGACGGTCCTGACCCGAAATGGACTCCCAAAATCCTGGAGATTCTGAAGGAGAAGAAAGCCCCCGCCTCGTTCTTTGTCCTCGGAACGCAGGCCCAGCATTATCCTGATCTGCTGGAGCAGATTGTGCGTGACGGACATGAGGTCGGCAACCACACCTATACCCATCAGAATATCGCCGAGGAGAGCGACGAGCAGATCGAGCTGGAGCTCAACGCCACGACCCGTCTGATCGAGGCGGTAACGGGCCGTTCCACGGCATACTTTCGCCCGCCCTTTGGCATTGACGGAACCCCCAGCCAGCCCGGTGAGGTCCGGTCTCTGAGGGTGGTCCGGGATCTCGGGTATCTAACTGTTGCCGAATCCATCGATCCCGATGACTGGGAGAGGCCGGGTGCTCAGGCCATCTTCGACAGGGTCAAGAATCAGCGGGCCACGGGATCGGTGATCCTGATGCATGACGGCGGGGGCGATCGCTCCCAGACCGTGGAGGCTCTTCCAGAGATCATCGACTGGCTCCGAAGCCGCGGCGACGTGATCGTGCCGCTCGGTGATATTATCAACCTTCCTCGCGATACCGTCATGCCTCCGCTACGCGAGGAGAACCAGCCACTCTCAGCCCGTTATGTCTATGGGGCCTTCTCGGTCATGCGTTTTCTCGAGAATGCCGCCTGGACCCTCCTTGTCATCGTCACACTGCTCGCGCTGCTCCGTGTTTTCTTCTACTGCCTCTGTGCCCGCCGTCAACGCCAGCGGGAGCAATTCAGCGAGAGATTGCATCCGCAGCCCCCGCCGGCTTCCTATCCGCCGGTCAGCGTCCTCCTGGCGGCCTACAACGAGGAACGGGTGATCGCCTCTACCATCCGGCATCTGCTGGATTCCGATTACCCCGCGCCGATCGAGATCATCGTTGTGGATGATGGGTCGAAGGATCGCACGGCGGAAGTGGTGGGAGCGATCGCGGCGACTGAGCCGCGCGTCCGCTTAATAAGCCAGCAGAACGGGGGCAAAGCCTCGGCTCTCGATCATGCCCTGGGCCTCGCGAGTCATGAGACTATCGTCATGATCGATGCGGACACCATGGTCGCCCCTGACGGTATCCGCCAGCTGGTGACCTGTCTCTCCGATCCGCAAGTGGGCGGGGTGTCCGGCTACATCCGTGTCGGCAATACAAAGCACTGGTTGGGTAGTTTTCAGGATCTGGAGTATACGGCCGCCTTCGAGATCGACCGCCGTGCACAAGATTTCCTCGGCTGCATCACGGTGGCGCCGGGAGCACTCAGCGCCTTCCGCCGCAAGGCGCTGCTGGAAGCGGGACCCATCACCAACGAGACGCTGGCCGAGGACACAGACCTCACCCTTCAGCTCCATCGTCTAGGATGGAAGGTTGTTTTTGCCTCGAAGGCTTTTGCCGATACAGAGGCACCCGAGAGCGTCAAGGCCCTCGTTTCACAGCGCTTCCGCTGGGCCTTCGGAACGCTTCAGTGCCTCTGGAAGCACGGCGACTTGACCTTCAATCCAAGCTCCGGCTGGCTTGGTTGGTTTGCCCTTCCCTCGGTTTGGGTCTTTCAAATGGGTGTGGTGGCGCTGACTCCTGTGCTGGATCTGATCGTGCTCTGGTCACTCTGGCTTGGCCGGGGCGTTGCGATCTGGCCCTATTTTATCGCCTCGCTACTCCTGGATGTCCTCCTTGCCGTCATAGCGCTCTCGATGGCTGGACGGCCACTGCGGATAGCATGGCGGAGCGCCCCGATGAGGCTTCTTTACAGACCCCTGCTCGGCTATGTCGTCTGGAAATGCATTCTTAAGGCTCTCGGCGGAAGCTGGGTGCGCTGGTCTAAGCTCGACCGCACGGCCGCTGCAATCCTTCAGAAGGAACAACGGACTCCAATATCTCCCGGTGCCTCCGCCAAGACCGACCAGCACCTTTCACCCGACGCATGAAGTATAGCTCCATCAACATCCCTCTTTCCGTGTTACTGCTAGGCGCGGCTACATCGGTCCTGAGCGCCGCCCCACCGTACCAGCAACTTCAGATTCCCGAGAAGGGTGCCTACACGGGTGCCTACTGCGATTTCAGCGACGGGGAGGATCAAGTCACCTACGAGGCCCTTGAAAACTTCCAACAACTCACAGGCAAACCGATGGCACTTGTAGCCCTTGGTTCCTTCTGGGGAAGGGGAGCTTTTCCAACCGAGCAGGTGCAGCGTGTCCGCTCCTACGGGGCTGTGCCGCTTCTATTCTGGTCTCCTTGGGATGCTCCCTATGATGAGAAACGAGGGCCCGATAAATTCGCCCTTACCGAGATTATTGCCGGGAAATGGGATGCCTACATCGACCGATGGGCAGACGAGGCGGCCAAAGTTCCATGCCAGTTCTTTGTCTCCTTTGCCTGCGAAATGAACGGCACTTGGTTTCCCTGGTCGGGATGGTTTTATGGCAAGGGCCCCCGTGATCCGGTCAAGCCGAAGAATCCCGAAAACACAACTCCCTCAAGCGCCTTGGCCAAGCTTACTGGTGCGGATGACGACTCCGTGAACAGTTGGTTCGGCAAGGGAGATATCAAGAACCCCTCCACCTGGGAAGGACCGGAGACCTTCAAGAAAGCATGGAGGCATGTCGTCGATCGCGTGCGTTCCCGCGGTGCGACCAACATCCTCTGGGTCTTTCAGCCCAACAACTACTCCGACCCTCCCGGTTACATGTCATGGAACCAACCGGCGGCTTACTATCCCGGGGCGAAGTATGTCGACTGGCTCGGACTCAGCGTCTACGGCAAGCAGACCAACAGTCAGGAGGATGACAAATGGAGCGGCTTTACCAGCCTGCTCGAGTGGCCCTATGCCGAGATGTGCGCCCTCGATCCCGACAAGCCGATCATGATGGCGGAGTGGGGTGTCGCGGAATCCCATCTGCCCAATGAGGAGAAGGGCGCCTGGATAGCGGAAGCCTTCCGCGAGATGGGAAACGCCGCCAAATATCCGAGGCTCAAAGCTGCGATCTTCTGGCATGAGCGCTGGCAGAACGATGACGGCTCTTACAGCAATCTGCGGGTGAATTCCTCCCGCGCCTCCCTGAAGGCTTACCGCGACAACGTAGCCAATCCCTTCTGGATCGGTCGGCCAGTTTGGAAATAAAAGTGAGGCGTGACCGCGCGCACGGGTTTTGACCCCAGAGGATTCTCGCGTTAGTATCACGGGATGCGCTTGATTTCCTACAAAGACCGCGGCTTTGACCGATCCCTGGCAGAATTGAACCGCCAGGCCGAACCGCGTGCCGAGGTGCGCGAGACAGTCGCGGAAATCATTACCGATATTCGGAAGAAGGGTGATGCGGCCCTTCTCGCTTACACGCTGAAATTCGGCGGACCAAAAATCACCGCCTCCAAGATCCAAGTCACTCCAGAGGAGATCAAAAAAGCGCGGGCTTCTTTGACTCCCGGGGTCAAAAAAGCGTTGGCCGCATCGATCACGAATGTCACCGCCTTTGCCAAGAAAAGCCTCCGCAAGAACTGGTCGATGAAGAACGCGCAGGGGGCGCTTGTGGGGGAACGCTTCGATCCGCTTCCCCGGGTGGGACTTTACATTCCCGGGGGTACGGCCGCGCTTGTCTCGAGCGCGATCATGACGTGTGGCTTCGCTAAAGCGGCCGGTGTTCCTGAAATCGTGGCAGTGACACCCGCTGCGGCCGATGGAACAGTCGCTCCCGCCCTACTGGCCGCGCTTGATCTCTGCGGTGCTACGGAAATCTACCGCGTGGGTGGAGCCCAGGCGATCGCAGCACTGGCCTACGGAACAAAAATAATCTGCCCCGTCACCAAGATTTTCGGACCGGGAAATGCATATGTCGTGGAGGCGAAGCGTCAGGTTTTCGGACGTGTCGGCATCGACCTGCTCCCGGGACCTAGCGAGGTCCTTGTGATTGCTGACGCTAAGGCTAATCCTGCCTGGGTGGCCGCCGATCTGCTGGCCCAATCGGAGCATGGTGCCGGAAGTGTGGTCGTGCTGCTGAGTGATTCCACGAAGCTCATCTCCTCTGTGCAAAAGGAGATCACGAGCCAGTCCCGGCTCTCCAGTCGTCCCGAACATCTTGCCAAGGCCATGGCCAATGCCGTGCTTGTCCATGTTCGTGACCTGAGTCAGGCGGTGGAGATAGCCAACGGATTCTCCGCGGAGCATGTCTCCTTGGCTGTCCGTAAGCCGGAGTTGCTGGCAACCAAACTGAATTCGGCCGGGGGCATCTTCCTGGGCGACATCTCCCCTGTTGCTGCCGGGGACTTCCTGGCCGGACCAAGTCACGAACTGCCCACGGGGGGTGCCGGGAAGGCCTTTGCCGGACTCACAGCGGAGCAGTTCCAGCGCCGGACCAGCATCGTCCGATACGATGCTTCGTCACTCAAAAAGTCCCTTCCGATCATCGAGACCTTTTGCGAAATCGAAGGGCTCGATGCCCATGGGCGTTCGGTCAGCCTTCGGCTAGGAAAATAGAATAAAGGCTGAAAACTTACGAATCTAAGGCTTCTCATCTGATTAAGTCTGTAATTCTCGGGCTCAGATCTAACAGTCCAATAGCCTACGGCTTAAACCCCTACTTATGATCTGGAGATTCCGCGGGCGTGAGATGGATCTCTCCTTACGGGGCGAGGTCATGGGGATTGTCAACGTAACACCAGATTCCTTCTCTGATGGTGGCGTATTCCTGGATCCGCAGGCAGCTTGTGAACATGGGCTGAAGCTTCTCGAGGAGGGAGCTTTACTGCTTGATGTCGGTGGCGAATCGACCCGCCCTGGAGCACTTCCTGTCTCCGCGGAGGAGGAACTGCGGCGTGTCTTGCCTGTGATCAAGGCGTTGAGAGCGCGGACCGATGCCCCCATCTCGATCGATACTTCCAAGGCCGCTGTCGCCAAGGCCTGTCTTGGCGAAGGGGTGGACATCATCAACGATGTAACAGCCTTGTCAGGTGATTCCGGGATGGGAAAGATAGTTGCTGAGGCCCGTGCCGGACTGGTCCTTATGCACATGCAGGGATCTCCTCAAACCATGCAAGCCGATCCCTCCTATCCGCAGGATGATGTGGTGACCGAGGTGGCAAAATATCTTTCAGGGCGCCGTCAAGCGGCCCTAGGCTGTGGCGTGGATTCCGCCGCTATCATTCTCGATCCCGGCCTTGGTTTCGGAAAAACCGTGGCGCACAACCTGGCGTTAATCCGTGGTATTCCCCGGTTGATCGAAAGCGGCTCCCCGATTCTGCTTGGACATTCCAGAAAGTCGTTTCTTGGAAAAGCGCTGGGAGTCGAGGGTGATAGTTTCCCAAAGAAGGAGACGCGTCTTGCGGCGGGGCTGACTTTGACGGCATTGGCGCGTTCACTTGGTGCGCGCCTCTTCCGAGTGCATGAAGTCGGACCTCACCTTGAGGCTCTCCGCATGGCCGAGGCTCTGGCAGGGAACCGCTGATGTCATGACTGATTTCATTCACAGGACTCTTTCGCTGATTGCGGCGTATTGGACCTCCGGACTCGAGATCCTGATCCTCTCGACGATCCTCTATTATATTTATCTCTATCTGCGCGGCACGCACGGGGCGCGAATCCTGATCGGCCTTGCGCTGGTCTTCCTAACGCTCACCTTCATCTCCCAAATGTTAGATCTGGCCGTGCTCGGATGGCTGCTCCGAAGCTTCTCAGTCTTCATGGCGATCGCTCTGGTGGTGCTCTTCCAGCCCGAACTTCGCCGTGCGCTGAACGAGTTGGGCAGCCACCGCTTTTTTACCACGGCTCTTCAGCGGCGGGAGGCCATTGAGGAGATCACGGATATGGTCTTCGATCTCTCAAGCAAGGGATTCGGTGCCCTGATCGCTCTCGAGCGCGACCTAAGCCTGAAGTCTGTTGCCGAGAGCGGAGTCGAGATCGATGCCGAATTCTCCAAGGAACTGCTGCTCACGATTTTTCATCCCAAGACGGTCCTCCATGACGGCGGGGTGATCCTGAGCGGTGACCGGATCGTGGCAGCGGGTTGCATTTTTCCCCTGACCCAGCGTGATGATCTCGACCGAACGATCGGGTTGCGGCATCGTGCGGCACTTGGGCTTTCTGAAGAGAGTGACACCATCGTCCTGGTGGTTTCCGAAGAGAGCGGACAAGTTTCGATTTGTCACTCGGGTGCCATCGAGCGCAACCTCAATGTCGAGCGGTTCAGAAAGCGCCTGTCACAGCTTCTGCTCCGTGAAGAAAATCATGCGAAAGATCCTGCTTCACAACTGGAAAGAGAAACTGGTCTGCCTGCTCTTGGGGGGGGCGCTCTGGTATCTCATTCATCAAAACCTCGGCCCTCTCCCGCAACACAAGACGCGCAACGCGGAGAACTCTCAGAACTCTGAGGAGAAGGCCGGCATGTCTCACGTGGAGCACAAGAGCCACAGCTCGAAAAAATAACGCTTCTTTCTTATGGCAGTCAGAAAGCTTTTTGGAACGGATGGAATCCGCGGAACCGCGAACCGCTATCCCATCACCCCCGAGATTGCGCTGAGATTGGGTCGAGCCGCCGGCTACCTGATGAAGGGAAAAGGTGAGGGGCGTTGCCGTTTCGTGATCGGACGCGATACCCGGCGCTCCGGCGGGATGCTCGAGTCAGCTCTTATCGCAGGTCTCAACTCAGTCGGTGCCGATATCCTGCTTACAGGAGTGATCCCGACTCCTGCCGTCGCTTGTTTGGTCACGGAGTTCTCTGCCGCCGGAGGGATTGTCATCTCCGCCTCCCATAATCCTGCGGGGGACAATGGGATCAAACTTTTCGGAGCTAACGGCTATAAGCTGGATGACTCTTTGGAAGAACGCTTGGAGGCTCTTATTCTGACCGATGAGATTGATCACGAGCGCTCGCTAGGTGTGGCGCTCGGGATCACATCGAATATTTATGATGCCGCGGTGCGTTACGGGGCGATGGCCAAGGCGAGCGTCCCCGGAATGTCCCTTCATGGCCTGAAGATCGCAATTGATTGTGCCAATGGAGCCTCGTTTCAGACGACCCCCCAGGTGCTGAAGGATCTCGGGGCAACTCTCTCAGTTTTCCATGCGAAGCCCGACGGCATGAATATCAATGACCGATGCGGAAGCACTCATGCAGATGAGATCAGTCGGTTGGTAAAAGAGACAGGCGCTCAAATCGGCATCTCGCACGATGGGGATGCCGACCGGCTTGTTCTGTGTGACGAAAAGGGGGAGATCGTCGACGGAGATGAGATTCTGGCCATGACGGCGCTGGATACCCTCCGTCGCGGAACGCTTGCCGGGAAAACGCTGGTCGCCACGGTGATGAGCAATTTTGGACTCGATGAATCGATCGCTGAGGCTGGCGGCACTGTGATCAGAACGGCCGTTGGTGACCGCTATGTGGTCGAAGCGATGCGTGCGGGGAATTTCTCGATCGGCGGTGAGCAGAGCGGCCACTTGATCTTCCGCGATCACGGCACAACAGGAGATGGTCTTATTGCTGCTCTGCAGGTGCTGCGAATCATGACCGAAAGTGGAAAGCCGCTGAGTGAACTGCGTCGTTGTCTCAAGAAATACCCACAGGCTCAGCGTAACCTTCGTGTGAAGGAGAAGCCGCCGCTCGATTCATTGACGGCTGTAGCTGCACTTGTTTCAGAGACGGAAAGAACGCTCGCAGGAAAAGGCCGCGTCCTTTTGCGCTACTCCGGCACCGAGCCGAAAGTCCGCCTGCTGATCGAAGGGCGCGACGAGGTGATGATCAATACGGCTGCAGATCGGATCGCCACTGCCCTGACCGCTGCCATCGGGGCCTAGAGCAGCTTCTAGTCAATCTGTCGATTGAGGGGAGACTGCATGATTAATCTGGAACTCAGGAACTCAGGAAGGGAAATGCAGAACGAAAGGGACTGCAGAATGGAAAGTAAGCCAAGGAGAGTGGCGATCTCTTTTAGGAGAGAAATCCACACATGACCCTGGGGCACAGAGGAAAGAACGCAATATCCATGGAGTCCTCGGCTCGTTCATCGCCGGCACGACACTTCTCCAGTCTCATTCATTTCCTGAGTTGGCTAGCCCGGCCGTTGCTTCGCAGCCGTTACGGCTGAGTTCCATATTCATTCCCTCATCGCATTCATTTTCAGAGCGTCAGAATAAAT
>JBAXXS010000004.1:0-45738 GCA_037127835.1 Verrucomicrobiota bacterium
CTGAAAAGGGCGGATGAAATTATCCCGCAGAGGCGCAGAGACGCTGAGGAGGAATACATTCACAAGGATTAAGGGGATGAAAGGGATTGCTCTACGCTGCAAGATGACTCCATTGAGAAATGCTACGACCTCTCTGCGCCTCTGCGCCTCTGCGCGAGAAAATCTTTAATCCCTCAGCTCTTTCAGTGCGGTCATCACAAGACCGGCGTGCTCGGCCGGTTTCACCTTGGGGAAGATGGCTGCGATCTTGCCCTTAGGATCGATAACGAAGGTGGTGCGCTCCGTGCCCATGTACTTCTTTCCGTACATCGACTTCTCCACCCAGACTCCATAAGCCTCGACTATCGACTTAGCGGTGTCGCTCAACAGGGGGAAGGGGAGGTCGAACTTGGTGATGAACTTCTCATGGGACTTCACCGGATCGATGCTGACACCGAACAGTGCAGCCCCTGTCGACTGGATCTCTTTCCATTCATCGCGAATCCCGCAGGCCTGCGTGGTGCAGCCCGGCGTGTCATCCTTCGGGTAGAAGTAAAGGACCACGGAACGTCCTGTCAGATCTGTGAGTTTTAGCGGAGTGCCTGTTCCATATTCTCCGCCAACAGCGGTAGTGGTGAAGGAAGGGGCCTTGTCGCCGACATGGAGTGATGTGCTCATGGGGTTGGATTGGTTGGTGGTGTTTAATGTGGAAATCAGAAAGACGGGAAAGAAATCTCGCGCAGAGGCGCAGAGACGCTGAGGAGGAATAAATTCACAGGGATTAAGGGGATGTAAGGGATTGTATACTACGATTTCTCTGCGCCTCTGCGTCTCTGCGCGATAAAATCTTCAATTCTTTGATTCCTCCGTGATGGGAGGAAGGAACCGGACGCGGCGGTCGTCTCTGGGAAGACGTATCGTGAAGAGCATCCCCTGACCCATCGCGCTCTGGATCATGATTTCGCCGCCATGAGCCCTGACGATGCGTTGAACGATATGGAGCCCCAGGCCCGAGCCGTTTTCCTTGGTGGTGTAGTAGGGTTGGAAAATCGCGCCGACACTGGCGGGATCGATCCCCCCTCCTGTGTCTCCGATGCTGACCCATACATGGGAGTCATCGCAGGCCGTGCCGATGCGCAGATGTCCCTTGCTTCCCATGGCCTGAAAGCTGTTCCGGATCACGTTGTAGAGAGCCTGTCGGAATTGATCCGGGTCGAGCGAGACCTGGGGGAGATGTTTACTGGGAAAGAGATCCACCGTGATGCCCCGATCCTCCACCTCGTTGCGGAGGAACTCGACGGCCTCCATGATTAGATCATTGAAATTCGTTGGTTTACATTCCAGGGGAGCCGGCCGGACTGCTTTGAGGAATTGCGTGATGATCTGGTCCAGACGCTTCACTTCACCGCGGGCCACGGAGACTGAGTCAGCCAGCTCCTTCTGATCATTCTCGGAAAGAGGGGACTTGTTCAGGCGACGCTCCAGAAGTTGGAGTTGAATGTCGAGCGAGTTGAGGGGATTTCCGATCTCGTGAGCCACACCCGCTGCAAGAAGCGTCACGGCAGAGAGACGCTCACTCTCGATTGTCTCCTGGGTCTCTAGGCGCTCTTCGGTGATATCGCGGAGAATAATGGCACGACCCACCAACTCTCGCTCAGCTATCTCTTTCTCGTCGCTCATTAACGGACTTACATAGAAGTTCAGAAAGCGGTGTTCCGGATAGAAGACTTCCAGATCACGAGTCATGACATCTCCGGGACGCGCCACCGACTTGAGCTCCAGTCCAGGAATGGCATCCGCCAAGCTCCTGCCGATATGTTCGGCGCCGTTCATCCCGAAGAAGGAACAGGTGGCCTTGTTCATGTAGATGATGTGATCCCGCGGATCGGTGACGATGACCCCCTCCAGAATGGCGTTGAAGATGGTCTCTAGGAATCCCTTCTCCTTGGAGAGGATCTGGAGGTAGTGGCCGATGTCGGCCGGTTCGACGAAACGGATCCGCTCGACAAGCCTGTCGATGAATCCGGCGTTCATCAGTTGGTTTTGTTGGGAACTGTGAGAAGCTCCTCGAGTTCCGCAACCCTGCGTTCGAAGAGGGCCAGCGCCGCATTAACCGGTTCAGGTGAGCGCATGTCCACCCCCGCCTGTTCCAGGGTTTCGATCGGGAACTTGCTGCCGCCACTCTTCAGGAATCCGAAGTAGCGCTCTGTATTCCCTGTCTTCAGAACCTGATTGGCCAGAGTGATTG
Source organism: Verrucomicrobiota bacterium (assembly GCA_037127835.1). GTDB lineage: Bacteria > Verrucomicrobiota > Verrucomicrobiia > Chthoniobacterales > UBA6821 > UBA6821. The sequence continues at coordinate 2,228 of JBAXXS010000004.1, forward strand.
CAGCCGAGATGCCGGTGGCGTACTTGTAAACATAGAACGCACTGTAGAAATGCGGGATGCGTAGGCACTCCAACTCCAGTTCCTCGTCGATCACAACACTGGTTCCAAAGTAGGTATCCAGAAGTGAGCGGTACATCCTGCGGAAGGTCTCGAGTGTCAGGGCAGCTCCCGATTCCTCGGCTGCATGGGAAATCTTCTCGAATTCCGCGAACATCGTCTGCCGGAAAAGAGTGCCGCGCAGGTCATCGATCTGACGGTTGATCAGGTAAGCCCTCATGGAGCGATCCTTGGTCTCGGAGAGCAGATGCTCGGTAAGCAGGATCTCGTTGAAGGTGGAGGCCACTTCAGCGAGAAAGATCGGGTAATGGTAATTCTGGAAACTCTGGTTTCTCCGAGAGTACCAAGTGTGCATTGAGTGACCTGCCTCATGGGCCAGCGTGTAGATGTCGGAGAAGACATCCTGTTTGTAGTTCATCAGGATGTAGGGAGGTCCTTGATAAGTCCCGTAGGAGAAGGCGCCGCTGCGCTTGCCCTTGTTCTCGTAGCGGTCGCACCAGCGTTCCTCGCGCAGACCGCGCGAAAGCGTCTCCTTATATTCCGAGCCTAGCGGGTGAAGCGATTTCACCACCATGTCGATCGCCTGGTCGAACGGAACATCGCTCTGAACCGCCGATACTAGCGGGGCATAGGTGTCGTAGACATGCAGATCAGGGAGATTGAAAAGCTGCTGACGCAGGCCGTAGTACTTGTGAAGGACGGGAAGTCGTGAGCGGACAGCCTCGATGAGACTGTCATAGACGGCTACCGGGACATTGTCGGCGAAGAGTGAGGCCTCGCGCGCTGACGAATAATGGCGGGCCTTGGCAAGGAAGACATCACCCTTGATCGAGCTGGCGAGTGAACTGGCCAGCGTGTAGCGGTGGGCTGTGAACTCCGTATAGAATTTCTGGAAGGCCTCTTTACGGACTGTGCGGTCAGGACGTTGGAGCAGGGAGGAGAAGCTGCTCTGGGTCAGCTCAATCTCCTGACCCCGGTCGTCGTGCACCGTACCGAAGGTCATGTCGACATTCGTGAGCTGGGAGAAGGTCTCGTGATGACCTCCGAGGGCCGGCATCGAGAGGGAGATCAGGCGCTCCTCCTTGTTGCTCAGAATATGGGGCTTGAGACGACGGAGGTTTTGCAGGGAGATCTGCCAGTCGGCAAGCAGCGGATCGGCTAGAAACTCCTCGAACATTGCATCGGGAATCTCTTGGATCTCCGGGGCGATCCAGGAGCTGGTCTCGCTGATCTTGGCACAGAGCGATGCGAGGCGCCCGTCGCGGTCCAAGGCATCATCATTTGCACTATCCTCGGAAAGACGCAGTCCGGCATATTGGTTCAGGCTCTCACTGGAGCGATCTAGAGACGATTCAAACTCGAGGGCCTTGGCTAGATCCCCTGCGCTTTTGGCTAGGGTTCCCTTGAAGGCATTGATCTCTTCGAAGCGTGAGGCGAGATCAGAGAACTCGGCCTCCCAGGCCGTGTCATCGGGAAAAATGAGTTTCAGATCCCAGGTGTCAGCGGCAGGGACTTCGGCACGACTTTTGAGCGTGGAGATCTGCGAATCTCCCGTGAGATCGGCGATCCATGCGACCCGATGACTTCTGCCGGTGATGAGAGACATCAGCTGTTACTTCTGAGCCTTACCCTGAGACGCAACGGCCGCAGCCGCAGCAGCAATAGCCTCCTGGTCGCCGAGATAGTAATGGCGGATTGGCTTCAGATTGTCGTCCAGTTCGTAGACAAGCGGGATACCGGTTGGGATATTCAGGGCCAACACCTCTTCCTCGCTGAGATTATCGAAGTACTTCACTAGTGCGCGGAGGGTATTCCCATGAGCGGTTACAAGAACCTTCTCGCCGCGCTTCACCGCAGGAGAGATCTCGTTGTGCCAGTAGGGCAGAACACGGTCCACCGTATCCTTGAGGCACTCGGTAAGGGGGAGTTCCGCCTCGGGCACATCCTTGTAGCGGAGATCATGGCCGGGGAAGCGCTCGTCGCTCTTCTCCAGGGCTGGAGGAGGCACATCGTAGCTACGGCGCCAGATATGGACCTGGTCTTCGCCGAACTTAGCAGCTGTTTCCGCTTTATTCAGACCCTGTAGGGATCCGTAGTGACGCTCATTCAGGCGCCAGGAAAGTTGAACGGGAATCCAGAGTTCATCCAGCTCATCTAGAATCATCCAGTTGGTGCGGAGGGCGCGTTTCAATACGGAGACAAAAGAACGATCGAAGGTGTAACCTTCTTTCTTGAGAAGCTGACCCGCGGATTTGGCCTCACCGAGACCTTTGGCATTCAGATCAACATCGGTCCAACCGGTGAAACGATTTTCTTGGTTCCAGGTGCTTTCGCCATGACGGATTAGGACTAGTTTAAACATGGGTAGATTTTACCCAGAAAAATTCACCATTGGAAAGACTGTGTCTTTTTACGCCTTTTTCTCACGCAAGATTCAGAAACCTGCTGATGTAGAGGAGAACGAAAACGGCGAGGAGGATGAAAATTCCGCCCGTGATTAGGACGCTGAGGATATTATAAGTTTCTTCCTTATCGCTTTTAAGTCTGAGGGTGGTGATGACGAAGCGCCATGTGGAGATAAGCATGAGCAGGAGTCCCAGTGCCGCCAGGATAATCCCTGCTTCGCGGCCGATAAGGGAGCCGGGAGGAGTAAGGAGGATATTGCCTCCGCTCATGCTCTTAGCGAAATAACGGACCAGCAGGTCAAAGCGTTCAAGCAAGAATCCGAAGGCAATGAGGGCCAGGGCCGTCCGCATCCAGGCCAGATAGGTCCGCTCGTTGGCGGCAAGATCATTGTAATGTGGTATCATTCCTAGGGGTTTGACTCAATGGTCGGAAGTCTATGCCTGTGGTCACCTAGTCTCGGGATACAGGCGATCAAGGCCTTGGTATAGGAGTGTTGGGGATTGCTGAGCACTTGTTCGGTCTCTCCATACTCGACGATCTCACCTCGATACATCACAGCGACGTTGCGAGCCAGACCTCTGATGATGGCGAAATTATGAGTGATGAGCATTACCGCCATATTGAGGTCGCGCTGGAGTTCGCGTAGTTTTTCGAGGATCTGCTTCTGAATCGTAACATCCAGAGCGGTGGTGGGCTCGTCGGCGATCAGAAGATCTGGTCGGGCCGAGAGGGCCATAGCGATCATGACGCGTTGCTGCATCCCTCCGCTAAGTTGATGGGGGTAGTCGTTCAGTCGGGTAGCAGGATCAACAATGCCGACGGCATCGAGCCATCGGATGATCTCGGCATTGATATCCGTCACGTCAGGGCGGTGGAGCTGGATCATCTCGGCCATCTGGCTGCGGATCGAATAGACGGGGTTCAGTGATGTAGAAGGTTCCTGAAAGATATAGGCGATCTTGCCCCCGCGTACTTTGCGCAGCTCGGCATCGGAGGCCGTGAGCAAATCTCGGCCCTCAAACGTAATGCTTCCGCCCTGATAAATTGCGGGGGGTGTCGGCAGGAGGCGCGTGATAGCTAGGGCGGTGACACTCTTACCACTGCCGCTCTCACCGACGATCGCGAGGGTCTCTCCACGGCCGATTTCCAGCGAGACGCCCTTGAGAGCAGGAGCTATTCCGGCAGGAGTGGAGAAACCGATTTGGAGGTCTTTGATCTTTAACATATAAAATCAGCTTCTGGATTCGGCTGCTTCACGGAGTGCATCGCCTGCGAGGTAGAATGACAGTGAGGCGATTAGGATGGCGAGTCCCGGGAAGAGGTTCAGCCACCAAGCGTCGAGTAGGTAGGTCTTCCCGTCAGCGATGATGTTCCCCCAGGTCGCTTGTGGTGGTTGGACACCGAAGCCGAGGAAACTGAGTCCAGCTTCCTGAAGGATCGCATCGGGAATCCCGAGTACGGCCGTCACGAGAATCGGCGCGGCGGCATTGGGCAGGATATGGCGCGTGATGATGTGCCAGGCATTCTGGCCCAGGACTCGGGCTCCCTTCACGTATTCGGTTTCCCTTAACGTCAGAAACTCGCTCCGGACAAGACGGGCAGTCCCGGTCCAGCTCACGAGGCCGATCACGATGACGATATTCAGGAGGCTCGGTCCTAGTAGTGCCACCACGGTGAGGATAAGAAAGAAGGTTGGGAAGCAGAGCAGTGCATCGACCGCGCGCATCAGGATCTGGTCTATGATGCCTCCAAAGTAGCCCGCAATAGCACCCACCACCATGCCGATGCCGAGCGACACTGCCACGGCGATCAGTCCCACGGTCAAGGAGATCGAAGCTCCGTGCATCATTCGTGAGAGGACATCACGGCCGAGATTATCCGTTCCGAGCCAATGCTGCGGCGAGGGAGGGAGTAGCTTCAGTTCCAGATTCGTGAGGTTCGGGTCACAGGGCCAGTCATGGCCGGTTGCCGAGAGGAGAAGAGAGCCTCCCGCAATGAGAGCAAAAAATACAATAACCATGACCGAGATGATCGCGACCGGATTACTCCGAAAGCGCCGCAATACCCTGAAAGAGGGGGACTCGGAAGAAGATGTCGTGACGCCTTGCATGGTTTTATTCGAGGCGTACGCGTGGGTCGACGGCCGCCGAGAGAAGATCGGAAATGAGATTGCCGAGGAGCACCAAGGCTGCAACGACGAAGTTCAGCGCAACGAGTGTGGGGTAGTCGCGCTCCAGCACGGCTTCATATCCGAGACGACCCATGCCCGGATAGGCAAAGATCGTCTCGATGACAACGGCCCCTCCGATCAAGGCCGGCAAGACCATGCCGATCCCGGCAATGATGGGGCGAATGGAATTGCGGAGTGCGTGTTTGTAGAGAACGATCTCCTCGGAGAGCCCCTTGGATCGAGCGGTGCGGATATAATCTTCCCGCAGGGATTCGATCATCGTGGCCCGGAGGTAGCGCGACTGGGAGGCGATGCCCCCCAGTGCCAGAATGGTTGCCGGAAGAAGGAGATGCCAAAGGGTATCGAGCCCCGAGGCAAAGCTGTTCGGAAACTCGATGCCGTAGCTGTGGGTGCCAAGGATAGGTACGCCGAATCCCTTCACCAGGGCGATCACCACCATGTAGGTGATCCAGAAGCCCGGTAGCGCGATGAAGAGAAAGGCAATGAAGGAGCCCAGGGCATCCTGCCAATGCCCGTTGTAGCGCGCTGCATAGACGCCGAGCAAAGTTCCGAAGGAGAGGGAAATCACAATTGCAGTCAGATTCAGTGCCACAGTCGCAGGAAGACGCTCCAGGATTCTCGAAATCACGGGGCGATCATCCTTGATACTGCGCAAATTTCCGGTGAAGAGATCGCGCATGATGAGCGCGTACTGCTCGTGAAGGGGGCGGTCGAGATGGAACTTCTTCCGGAAGTTGGCCTTCACCTCGGCAGAGATCTTGGGATTAAGCTCACCCCACGGGTAGGGGCTTCCCGGAGTGAGGGTCACGATGAAAAACGAAATGATGCTGATGATGAAGAGCAGCACCACGCTGAGGGCGAGACGGCGGATGATGAAAGAAATCATGGCGTCAGTTCGTGTTTACTTAATCGTCTGCGTAGCCGGAATCTTCGGAGTGTATTCGGGCCGATAGAACCACTCCATATCGTAATCCCAGCCGGCCTTGGTCATGGTCACGGGTGAATCGATCCACTCGCCCGGCTTGGATCCGGGGCGGCGGATGCGATAGCTGTTCTTCCACATCACGGAGGTTCCCTCGGGCACGAAGAGAAAGGTATAGGGCTGATCCTCGTAGATCGTTTTCTGGAGCTTGGCGGCAAGCCTTATGATCTCTGGACGGCTATATTCCTGACGTAGATCGGTCAGGAGATGGTCGACCTCGGTATTGTTATAGCCGACGAAGTTGAGCTCTTCCGGATGGGTCTGGCTGGAATGCCAGATGGCATACTGGTCGAAGTCGTTGCCGAGCCCCCAGCCCAAGACGATGGCATCGAACTCCCCTTTGTTCACAAAGCGCTTGAGCAGCACCGACCACTCGTAGATCTCGACCTTCACCTCGACTCCGATCTTCTTGAGGTCATCCTGAACCAAGGTGGCGATGTCGCGGCGGACCTCGTTACCATTATTCGCCAAAAGCGTGAAAGAAAGCCTCTTGCCATCTTTCATGCGGATCCCGTCGGGGCCCGGCTTCCAGCCCGCCTCGTCGAGAAGGGCCGCGGCGGCTTTGGGATCATAGGGCAGAGGCTGTATCTTCGGGTCATAGAACCACATCTTCGGAGTGAAGATGCCGTTCGACTGCACGCCGTGTCCGTAGATGATGTATTTGATCATCTGAGGTATATTTACGGCCTCAGCGAGTGCTTTACGTACCCTGAGATCCTGGAACATGGGCCTGCGGAGGTTCCAACCGATATAGTTATACATATTGCCAGCCGAGCTGAATAAGTCGAAGCGCTTGTCTTTCTCGAAGCTTTTCACAGCCCACGGATCGACCGCCCAGAAATCGACCTGCTTGGTCTGGAAGGCAAGCTGCAGGGTGAGGGGATCGGGCAGGACGCGGAAGACAACGGAGTCGAGCCAGGGGGAACCCCGGAAGTAATCGGGGTTTTTTATGAGACGGATGAACTCATTGGTTTTCCAGGTTCCGAACTTAAAGGGACCAGTTCCGATCGGGTGCCGGTTGTAGATCTCGGACCACTTGGCCGGTTCCACCTTCTCGAGAAGATGGGAGGGGAGGACACTCTGCATCCAACTCAGCAGAGCGGGGGAGAAGGGCTTTTTGTAGTGAACGACAACGGAATAGGGATCGGGTGTCTGGAGCGATGAGATCAGCTCGAAGTCGGAACTGCGGGGTGATGCGACCCTCGCGTCCATGATCGCATGGTAGGTGAACGCGACATCCGCGGAGGTGAAGGGAACCCCGTCATGCCATCGGATATCCTTCCTTAGGGTGAACCGAATGATCGGCTCCGCCTTGAATGGACGCTCCTTTCCTCCTTTTTCAAGAGTGGGGAAGGGGAGGGGATGAAGGTCCTTTTCAAGGAGAATTTTTTTAAGTTCATCTGATTGCTTCAGGCCTGGCTCCTCTAGTTGGATGATCAACAACTTGCCCGCGAGTGTTGTTTTTAAGGGAACAAACCAGCAAATCCCGTGGAGGGTCGCATCGGCTTTCTTTGCCTCCTCGTCGCTTCCGAATTGAAACGTGGTCTCCTGTGAAAGATCCCATGTTGTGGCAAGATCACCGACTAATTCGAGATCTTGATTGTACTTCAGAAGACCATTGAACATGAGTCCCGCGACCTGACCTGAGGCGGAGTCAGCCTGCTGGATCGGATTCAAGGTAGAGGGTTCACCGATGGTGCCGATCGACATCTCGTTCTTCTTCGCCACGGAGAGGAAGGAGGCGTTCACGAAGGCCCCCACGAGCAGCAGGATCAGCGTAATCGGAATTCCGTAAAGAAAGAGACGGATGGAACGCATTAGGGAAGTAAAAGGCTTTTAGGCTGTTAGGCCAGAGAAGAGATGCTCGATAGTGAAAGCGTACTTCGAATTTGAAGACATACTCTTTTCTGTTCCTGAGTTCCTGAGTTCCAGATTAAAAATCAGAATCCAATTCAGACCTCTAAAAAGTCACCTTTGGAGATTGTTCGGTGAGGGACTCCCTGCTTTGCTTCTCCGTTCATCATGAAAGTCACCACTGAACAGAAAGAGACCTGCATCGTCGACCTACACATTGAACTTCCGCCCGAGAGGTTTCAGTCTGAATGGAAGGAGGTCGGGAACGAATACCGCCGTCAAGCCAACCTTCCGGGCTTCCGCAAGGGCAAGGCCCCCCTCGCCATCGTCGAGAAGAAGTATGGGCCCGATATTGAGCAGGAAGTAACCCGCAAGTTGCTCGATGCCGCCGTGCGTGAGGTGCTCAATGAGCAGAAACTCTCCCCTGTCCAGAGTCCGAATGTCCATGACGTGAAGCTGGAGGGGGATCGCTCCCTGAGCTTCACCGCTACGGTAGTGGTGCGTCCTCCTGTGAATCTCCCCGATTACAAGGGCCTCGTCATCACTGTCGAAAAGCCTGCGGTCGATGAGGAACAAGTTGCTCAGTTCCTGGATGGTTTGCGCGGGGATATGGCGGAGTTCAAGACCGTCGAGGGACGCGATCTGGCCATGGGGGATTTTGCAGTTCTCGACTACGAAGGCTCCATTGAGGGAAAGGCCCTAGCGGACACCTATCCTGATCTCCAGCCGACCTATCTCGGCCGCAAGAATTTCTGGATCAAGCTCGAGGAGGATCGTCCCATCCCGGGACTCGCTGCCGCGATGGTTGGATTGAAGACCGGCGAGATGCGTGATTGCACGGTCAGTTTCCCGACAGATTTCGGCGAGGAAAAGCTGCGAGGCTACAAGGTGACCTACAAGGTGACCCTTCACGAGATTAAGGAGCGCGAGTTGCCTCCGATCGATGACGCCTTTGCCGCAAAGCTCAGCCCCGGAAGTACGCTGGAGCAGATCCGAGGGCAGGTCCGCGAGCGTCTGACCGTGAATGCGAATCAGAATTTTGCCAGCTCGGTCCGCGGCGAAGCGGTGAAGCAACTTCTCGCCATGGTCTCGTTCGATGCTCCGTCCTCGATGGTTCAGCAGGAGAGCACCGCGATTCTCAAGGAGATCATTCAGGAGAACCAGTCCCGCGGCGTGAGCGAGGAGGAGCTGCGCTCGCATCAGGAAGAGCTTCTCGGGGCTGCCCGCCAGAGTGCCGGCGACAAGGTGAAGCTCAACTTCATTCTGGGTGAAATAGTCGTTAAGGAAGATATCAGGGTTTCCCGTGAGGAACTCGCCTGGCGCATTACCAACATGGCCGAGCGTTATCAGATGACTCCTCAGAAGCTTCTGAAGGAGCTTCAGAAGCATCGTGCCATCGCGGGGATTGAGGAAGAGATTTCTCTTGGTAAGGCCCTTGATGTGGTCGTCTCTCATGCTAGAGTAAATGGAGAAGATCCAAAACCTACCGCAACCAACCCTGAAAACACCCATTCCCATGATGAAGAACCCCATGTCCATGGCCCCGGTTGCGGGCATGACCACTAGTATGATGTCCAATTCCCATCCTCAATCCTCAATGCTCGTTCCAATGGTGGTCGAGCAGACCGGGCGTGGCGAGCGGAGCTACGACATCTACTCCCGTCTTCTCAAGGATAGGATCATCTTCATCGGATCAGGCATTGATGACTATGTCTCTAATCTGGTAATCGCTCAGCTACTTTTCCTTCAGATGGAGGATGCCAAGAAGGACATCCATATCTATATCAACTCTCCAGGCGGCTCCGTCACGGCGGGGCTAGCGATCTATGATACGATGCAGTTTGTCACCTGTGATGTGAACACCTACTGCATGGGGATGGCTGCCAGTATGGGAGCTTTTCTGCTCTGTTCCGGAACCAAGGGAAAGAGGTTTGCCCTGCCTAATTCGGACATCATGATCCATCAGGTCTCCGGGGGTGCTCAGGGTACTGCCAGTGACGTGGAGCGCAGTGTCGAGTTCATGTACAAGCTGAACCGCCGTTTGGCCCGCATCATCGCTGAGAACACCGGCAAGACAGAGGAGCAGGTCCGGAAGGATGCTGATCGTGATTACTACATGACCGCTGATGAGGCGAAGGAGTACGGCATCGTTGATGAGGTGGTTAAGTCCCGCAAAGAACTCAAGAATCCTCCCGAGAAGGCTAAGGATTCCGTCGAGTAACCTTAATCTATTTTATCAGGGGAGATCCTCTTCATGGCGAGAACCAGTAATCTCACGATGTGCTCTTTCTGCGGAAAGAGCCATGCCGAGGTACGCAAGCTCATTGCTGGGCCCGGTGTCTACATCTGCGACAGTTGCATCACGATCTGCAAGGGAATCCTGGACAAGGAAACAGTCGAGGGTGGTGGCGATCATAGGGCTCTCGAACTGAGGGTTCCGAAACCATCCGAGATCCGCCGGGAACTGGACGCTCATGTCATTGGCCAGGACCTTGCCAAGCGCACTCTCTCGGTTGCCGTTCACAACCACTACAAGCGAATCGCGATGGAACGTGACGGATTCTCACCGGGACTCCTCTCCGAGGGACTGGCCGATGTGGAGGTCGAGAAGAGCAATGTGCTTCTGATCGGTCCGACCGGTTCAGGAAAGACCCTGCTTGCCCGCACGCTGGCCCGCATCCTAGATGTTCCCTTCTGCATCGCCGATGCCACGACACTGACCGAGGCCGGATATGTCGGTGAGGATGTCGAGAATATCGTTCTGCGCCTGCTTCAGAATGCGGACTACGACGTGAAGAAGGCTGAGATCGGTATCGTCTACATTGACGAAATCGACAAAATCGGCCGTAAAACCGACAACGTCTCCATCACGCGCGATGTCTCGGGCGAGGGAGTCCAGCAGGCACTCCTGAAGATCCTCGAGGCCACCACGTGCAACGTCCCCCCTCAGGGCGGACGCAAGCATCCGCAACAGGAATATATCCAGCTCAACACACAGAATATCCTCTTCATCTGCGGTGGTGCTTTCGTGGGACTCGACAAGATCATCCAGAAACGCACCGGAGGGAAGACCCTCGGCTTCCATGCTAAGGCAAATGATCTCGAAGGGCCGATGGATGAGCTCAAGATTCTTGAGTCCGTCGAACCCGAGGATCTTCTTGCCTTCGGCATGATCCCAGAGTTCATCGGTCGTCTTCCGGTACTGACGACCCTCCAACAGCTCAACGCAGAGGAACTGGTGCGTATTCTCACCGAGCCTAGAAATGCCCTGGTCAAACAGTTCACCAAACTGCTTGCCATGGATGATCTTTCACTCACGGTCACCAAGGATGCGCTTAGTGCCCTTGCTGAGTCGGCTCTTAAAAAGGGGACGGGCGCCCGTGCCCTCCGCTCGCTTCTCGAGAAGATTATGTTGGATGTCATGTACGAGGCTCCTGATCGCGAGGATTTTGCCGGAGTAACTCTCAACCGCGCCGTGGTCGAAGGGCGGAAATCCGCTCTGATCCGACGTCGTCAGGAAAAGGACGCTGCTTAATTCCGTGGTCAGGAAGGCTGATCTCGAGGTGATTCCGACCCCCGGGCGGATGGCGCCCAATCAGGATCTACGGGCAGCAAGGGAGGAGCTGATTCTCAAATCACGATCCTTCCAGATGGTGGAATGCGATTTTGGAGCTTCCAAGGGGAAATTTTTATCCGAGAGCGCCCTGCTGAATCCATCGGTTTTTTTTGCGGGAATCGAAGGCATTTCCGACCGAGTGAAGCGAGGCAATAGGAAGATCGAGCGCCTAGGGATTCCCAATGCTGCTCTATGGAGGGGGTGGGGGAAAGAATCACTCGATGACCTTATTCCCGCTGGATTTCTGGACACCCTCCATGTCTCCTTTCCAGATCCCTGGCCGAAGCGACGTCATTGGTTCCGGAGATTAGTGAATATCTCTTTTCTGGAAGTAGCCGTTACCAAATTAAAACCGGAGGGCATTCTTAGACTTCAGACGGATCACCTCGGGTATTTTGCTTCCATGAAGGATCAACTCAGCTTGCACGGAGGATGGATCGAGACCTCATGGGAGGACGATCTGCATAGGCCCGTTACCGAGTTTGAGACGATTTTCAGGGAGAAGGGAGATCCCATCGGGAGGATTGCTGTGAAGAGGTTAAAGGGTTAAAGGGAGGCAAGTGCCGTCAAGAGTTGAAAAGTTGAAGAGTTGAAGTCAGGATTCCAATGTGACGGAGATTCCCCCAGAGTCCTGTGAATTTCAGGAATCCGACGAGGTCTTGATGCGACTAGTGGCGCTGGGTGATGATGATGCATTCCGCAGGCTCGTTGAGCGTTACGAGAATCTTGTTGTTGCAACCATTGCACGGATGATCGGAATGTCTGATGCGGAAGATCTTGCCCAGCAGGTCTTCCTGAATGTCTGGAAATCCGCCCCGCGATGGCGACCGGAGGCCCGATTCACCACCTGGCTCCTGACCATCGCGAAGCGTCTGGTCTTTAACGAATCTCGCAGACGGAGTCGCGCTCGGTTGATTCCCCAGTCACGGGATCCGGATGAGGAGGGGCCGGATCATCCCGATGGGACTCCAGGGCCTGATCAGCAGATCCTCGAGAAGGAACTGCATGAAGCGATTGAACAGGCCCTTGCATTCCTGCCTGAGAAGGAGCGTCTTGCCGTTATCCTGCGGCGTTACGAGAACATGCCGTACGAAGAGATAGCCACCGTGCTTGCGATGAGTCTTCCTGCCGTAAAGAGCCTTCTTTTCCGCGCCCGCAACACTCTTAGGGAGAAGCTGGGACCCTATTTGGAAGGGTGAGTTTTTGGCGCTTGCCTATCGGCTTTCAGCATTCAGTCTATCAGACTGATTATGTCTTCCACCGAACACGTCCTTGTTGTCCGTCGCTCTCTTTTTGATGAGCTTGGTTCCTTTCACGGCCTCAATCCCGAGATCAGCCGATACCTTCCTGTCTTCCTGCAACCGGGTAATCATTTCTTTGTTCCCCGCGGCGAGGCGGAGGAGGATCCGTCGCTAAAGCAATTGATTCCCTATGTGGTCGTGACCTCCGGTGATAAGATCCTCCATTACCGTCGCGGGAGTGGTTCGGGGGAGACGCGTCTGCTTAAAAAGGGCTCCGTCGGCATCGGCGGTCATATCAATGATGGGGACGGGTTGGGCGAGGCCTTTGATTCGGCAGCCTATCAGCGAGCCCTCATGCGCGAACTACAGGAAGAGCTTTCCCTAGGCAGCGCCTTTATCGAGCGTCCGCTGGCCCTCCTCAATGACGACACGAATCCGGTGGGAGCAGTTCACCTGGGTATCGTGCATCAATGCCATCTTGCTGAACCCGAGGTAACGGCCAACGAAGAGGCGATTGCCGAACTTGGATTTCTCAGCCGTGAGGAACTGGCGGAGCGCAACGATCAGCTGGAAAGCTGGTCCCAACTCGTGCTGGAAGGTTGGGGAAACCTCAGGACGATCGGCTGATTTTTTGCCAGCGCGAAACTAGCTGCTACCAGTTCTTGATCCAAGTATTAGTACTGCCTGAGTTACCTGCCGTTGACCAGAGATCGTAATTATTGGTCCCGTTATTCGGTGATCCGTTCGTGTAGATGTACTTATAGGAGTAGCCAAAGGGATCCAAATAACCTGAGGAATCGACCGATTTGGTCTTGAACTCATAATAGACCTTGGTCCCGTTGGTTGGCATGAGATTGGTCACGAGGCAGGCAGAGTTGCCGGTGACGCTGTTACTGGGATAATCGCCATTGTCAGCCTTGTAGCTTTCCAGGGCTGCTCCCAGTGCCGCGATTTCACCCTCGGCACGCGAACGGGCTCCCTTTTTCTGGACGCTACCGGCCGCGGCCAGAACCAATGAGGCCAAGATCGCTATGATGGCGATAACAATCAGCAGTTCGATCAGAGTGAAACCTCCGGAGAAAGTTTTTTTGTGAGGGGTGATCATGTTTTTTATTGCTGCATGCCGCTGATGATACTGATGAGCGGAAGGAAGAGCGCGATGACAATGGCTCCGACCACCACGGCGAGGAAGACGATCATGATCGGTTCCATCATGGAGGTGAGTCCCGCAACGGCGCTGTCGACCTCGTCATCGTAGAGATCAGCTACCTTCAGGAGCATCTCGGGAAGTTGGCCCGTTTCCTCGCCGACGTCCACCATGCTGATGACCATCGCCGGGAAGACGCCACTCGCCTCCATCGGACGAACGATGGATTCACCTTCCTTGACCGCGTCATGGATCTTGGAGATCGCAGTGGAAATGACGGCGTTACCAGCCGTTTCCTTCGTGATGTTAAGGGCCTGAAGGATGGGGACGCCGCTGGTCACGAGGGTTCCGAGTGTGCGGGTGAACCTGGAGATTCCATTCTTGCGGGTCAGGTCACCGAAAAGAGGTGCCTTGAGCATGAATTGATCGAACATCACTGCTCCCTTCGGTGTTGAAGTCAGATACTTCATCCCGAAGAAGACCGCGCCTATACCAAGACCAAGTTCGATAAAGTGATGTTGAACACCCCGGCTTGCCCCAATGACAATCTGAGTTAGAAGGGGAAGGGGTTTGCCACCGAGCATGTCGGCGAAAATCTGCTCGAATTTCGGAACAATGAACACCAGGAGGAATCCCATGATAATGATGGCAATCACCATGACGATGGCCGGGTACATCATGGCAGATTTCACCTTGCCCTTCACCTTCTGCGCTTTTTCTTGAAATTCCGCAAGCCGGTTAAGAACCACCTCCAGCACGCCGCCGAGTTCTCCCGCCTTGACCATGTTCACATAGAGTTTGTTAAAGATCTTGGGATGAGAATTGAGGCCGTCACTGAAAGTTCCCCCCCCTTGGACTGCCTCGGCAAGCTGGGTGATGGTCTTTTTGAGCACTGGATCGGGTTCCTGCTTTCCAAGAACTGTAAGACCCCTAAGAAGTGGTAAGCCAGCATCGATAAGCGTAGCTAACTGCCTGGTAAAAACCATGAGTGTGGCACTCTTGATTGTCTTTTTTTCGAGGAAGGGAATGGTAATGCTCTTCCCTTTGGCGGAGGCACTCTTGGCGGTTTTCGCTCCCTTCCCCGCCTTGGCCTTGGTGGTTCGGGCCTGCTCCTTAACGCTTGTAGGAAAGAGTCCCTGGCCTCTCAGGGAGTTGACCGCCTCGGATTGGCTGGCGGCATCGATATAGTCACTGATCTGTTGTCCCTGGGCATCAAGGGCTACGTACGCAAAGGAGGGCATCCCACTTGACTACTTCAATGGGAATCAACCTGTCGAGCTGAGATCAACTGAGATAGGAAAAGCCCACGGTTCCCAAAGCCGCCGGATCACACTCCCGCAAGGTAGGGATTGTTCGCTTTTTCCTCGGCGATCGTTGTGGAAGGACCATGCCCCGGAAGAACGACGGTCTGGCCGGGCAGGGGAAGCAGTTTTGTGGAGATGCCGGAGAGGAGGAGATCGCGGTCACCCCCAGGCAGATCCCAACGTCCCACCCCGCCGGCGAAGAGAACGTCTCCGCCGAACAACAGATTCGATGACGCATCGTGGATGCAGAGACTGCCCGGGCAATGACCGGGAACCTCGAAGAGGTCGAAGGATCTGCCCAGGAGGCGCTGCCCTGAACCCTCGAGGAGTTTCAGATCGGCAGTCACTGGCTCCACCTCAAGATCGATTCCGAACCTTCTCAGGAGATTCCTATCTGCCAGCATTGTCTCGGTGACGGGGTGCATAGCCACCGTACAACGATGATGGAGTGCCACGGTGGCTGCATCCCAGACATGGTCATAGTGGCCGTGGGTGAGCAGAAGCATGGAGATCGGAATATCCCGGAATGCCTCGGCGGAACCTTCGGGGGCATCGATCAGGATGTTTCCTTCCGGGCAGGCGACCAAATAAGAGTTGGTCTGAAGCGCTCCTCCGGTGAACATTTTCAGGCCCTCGTGTGTCTGAGTTTTATCCATTTCATGATGTTTGCTTTTCCTTCATCTCTCTGCAACGGTTCTGTTTGATGAGTTTCCTGACAAAGAAGTTGTTGCCGCTGCTGCTCCTATTGCTGGTTTCTAGGATTGATGCCTCTCCGACCAATGCCACCAACGAGACTGCCTCGACGGACATGTCTCCTGTTGCTGCTACCGTAGCACGGATGCTGGAACAGGGTCATTACCTCCACCCACTCTCCCTTTCTGAAAAGAATCCTCCGCGTCTTGAGTCCGAGCCGCCAGATACGATGTCGGAGCGGGTTCTGAAAAACTATTTCAATATCCTCGATTACACTCACCTCTATTTCACCAAGGGGGATATCGATGAGTTCATCCAGCGCTTTTCCCCAACACTCGCCTCAGATATCCTCCGTGGTGAACTGGCGGCTCCACGCGAGATCTTCACGAGATTTCGCCAGAGAGTTGAGGACCGTGTGGCTAAGGACAAAAGCCTAGCCTTGGCCCCCCACGACTTTGCCGGTTCTAAGAGCGTCGAGATTGACCGCAAGAAAGCCCCTTGGCCCTCCGATCTTCAGGAGGCCGACCGGCTCTGGTCGGATCGGATCGAAGCTGAACTTCTTCAGGAAAGTCTCAATGAGCATCCCCTGAATCCTCCCGCCAAAGTTGTCAGTAAACGGTATGACCAGTTCCTCAAGAGCGTCAATGAGCAGAGCGACGAGGACGTGATCAAGACATTCCTTGTGGCGCTTTCTCAGAGCTACGATCCGCATTCCGAGTACATGAGCCCCTCGGACATGGAGAATTTCAATATCCAGATGAGGCTCTCATTGGTGGGGATCGGGGCCGTTCTCCGAACCGACGACGGCTATGCGAAAATCGTGGAGGTCGTCCCGGGAGGGCCCGCTGACAAGGATGGCAGACTGAAGGCCAATGATCGGATCGCGGCCGTTGCTCAGGGCAAGGAACCCTTCGAGGATGTGGTAGACATGAAGCTGGACAAGGTCGTGGAGAAGATCCGCGGGGCTAAGGGGAGCCAGGTGCGCATTCAGGTCATCCCCGCCACTGCCACGGATCCCTCGAAGCGTCATGTCATCGAAATCACACGCGAAGAAGTGAAACTCAAGGAGTCCGAGGCCAAGGGTGAGGTGATCGATTCCACCAATCCCGAAGGCAAGAAAGTGAAGGTCGGATGGCTCACCGTTCCTTCGTTCTATGCCGAGATGGACAAGCACGGCGCTGGGGATGCGAAGAGCACCACCAAGGATGTCCGCCGGATTGTCGACCGCATGAAGAAGGAGGGAATCGAGGGACTTGTCATCGACCTGAGGCGCGACGGCGGCGGCTCCCTCGAAGAGGCGATCAACCTGACGGGGCTTTTTGTAGGCAGCGGCCCTGTCGTGCAGGCCAAGGATGCCAATGGGAAAGTTACCATAGCGAAGGATGAGGAGGGAGAGCCTTTCTACACAGGTCCCGTTGTTGTGCTGGCGAACCGCCTCAGTGCCTCTGCCAGTGAGATTTTTGCAGCAGCTCTCCAGGATTACGGGCGGGCTGTGATTGTCGGCGACCAGCGCAGCTTCGGTAAGGGAACAGTCCAGACACTTCTGGATGTCGGCAAGTTCATGCCACTTTTTCATGATGAGGGTTCGAAGGCTGGATCGCTTAAGCTCACGATCCAGAAGTTCTATCGCGTCTCGGGTGGGTCTACCCAGCACAGGGGTGTGCTTTCCGACATCGTCCTCCCGTCGCCCACGGATACTCCGGAGATCGGCGAGAGTTCTCTTCCCAACCCTCTTGCCTACGACGA
The DNA here is from genome assembly GCA_037127835.1 of Verrucomicrobiota bacterium. Classification (GTDB taxonomy): domain Bacteria; phylum Verrucomicrobiota; class Verrucomicrobiia; order Chthoniobacterales; family UBA6821; genus UBA6821. The sequence continues at coordinate 19,465 of JBAXXS010000004.1, forward strand.
AGTTGACCCGCAGCCCGTCAATAAATTCGCCTTTACCTCACCATTTCTCGAGAGTCTCAAGCAGCGTTCTGCTGACCGTGTCTCCAAGGATCCCGAGTTCCGGTACATCACCGAGGACATGAAGCGCTTTCGTGAGAAACTCGACCTGAATCAGCTTTCGCTCAATGAAAAGATCCGCAAGGAAGAGCTCGCTCAGGAAAAAGCCCGCAAGCAGGACCGTAAGAAGGAGCGTAAACTTCATCCCGCGCAGGAACCTGCGGCCTACGAGGTAACGCTCGACACGCTCGACAAACCCGCTCTCCCCAAAGTCACTCTCAAGAAAAAACCTGCCAGGGAAAAGGAGCCCAAAGATCCTGATGCCGAGGAGGATGATGCCGATGTTGCCCATACACCCGATCCCATCCGTCACGAGGCCATCAATATTATCCAAGATTTGACTTCCGACATGCAGAACCTTCACACGGCAAAAACGGCCCAAGGGGGGTAATAAAACACGTTTCTTTCACACAGATTTCAGCACCCGCACCAAAGCTTATTTGTTTGTTTTTGGGAGCATGATTGACACGAGTGTTTTCGGACCATAATTTTTGCCCTTATTCTTCGAAGTGTTGTGAACGAAACCCCATCCCCGAATCCCCCTCCGGTGTCCGATTTGCCAGCCGGTTCACCTTCTCCCCTGAAGCTTCCTCCGTTGAAGCTCCCTCCTAAGCCTATTCCTGCAGCAGGATTGCCTATTCCCTCCACAGCGGCGCAGGTCGGATCTGTGCCTTCCTCTTTCACTCCTGGATCTCTTAAGCCACCTGTCCCTCCGGCTTCCCTATCTGCGTTAAGACCCCCCGGGGCCTCTCCCTCTTCATCCCCGCCAATCCCCTCTGCCCCTCCTTCATCTGCCGGTGCACCCAATCCTTCCATTGCGGTTCCAAAACCCACAGCTCCCGCCCCTGTAGGTGCCCCTATCGCTGCTCCTAGGGCTCTCAAACCGGAGTCCGTTACTCCGACTGCGGGCGCAACCAATCCAGCGCCCCAGCCTACAATCAAACTGCAACCGGCACCTGCACCTGCGTCAGCCGCTTCCTCTACGGCTCTTAAGCCGGAGCCCGTGACTCCGAGTGTTGCAGAAACCAAGTCCATGCCTCAGGCGACGATCAAGCTCCAGCCAGCACCTGCCGCAGCTGCCCGCAAGATCGGAGAGTCAGCTATATCTGCGACCGCCACGCCACCTTCACCGCCTGCCATGATTTCGGGCAAAGCCGTAGGTGACCTTCCTGAAAATCTGAATCTCTCCGAGTCTCCTGATGAGGTTGAAAAAGAGGCCGTCTCTTCCTCCGAGTTACCGCTTCCCTTAATGATTTCAGTTGCGGCTCTTGCCCTCGTGGCTTTTGGCATTCAGCTTTGGACATTCCTCCTGTCTTAGTATTCTTTTACTCACCAATACCTACTTAATATTTAATATGGCTTCCGAACACGTTCTTGAACTCAATGATGCAACTTTCGATCAGACCGTTGCCTCATCGCCCGTCCTACTTGTTGATTTTTGGGCGCCGTGGTGCGGACCTTGCCGTATGATAGCCCCGGTCATTGAGGAACTCGGCAAGGAGCTTGCGGGCAAGGTGATCGTGTCCAAGGTGAATGTCGATGAGGCGCCCGGTGTGTCTCAGACCCATCAGATCACCGCCATCCCGACGCTGATGATTTTCCGCAATGGAGTCCTAGCCGAGCGTATGACAGGTCTTTCCTCCAAGACTGCTCTCCTGGAGAAGCTCCAGGTTGCCTAATTGTACCATTGCCTGAGCCTAATTGGCAGAGGCTTCAGCTTCCCCCTTCATCTCCATATCGGTTCGAGTGATGGACTTCGCCGCAACGCCTCGTTCCTTGGGTTACTCGATGCCCGCTGAGTGGGAGATACATGAGGCCACCTGGATTTCTTGGCCGCATATCGATGGTCAGAGCTTTCCCGAGAGTTACCACCGTGTCGTTCCAACTCTTGTGAAAATGGCCTCGGTTCTTGCCGAGTCTGAAATCCTGAGAATCAATATTTCCAACTCCGAACAGCAGAGTGAGGTGAGGGGGCTTCTCTCGGCAGTCGCTCCCATGGAGCGGATCGAGTTTCACAACAATCCGACCCATGAACCCTGGTGCCGGGACCATGGTCCGATCTTTGTGAAGCGTGCTTCGGCACCCCAACTTGCGGTCAACGACTTCGGATACAATGCGTGGGGTAACAAGTATCCTCCCTTCGATGCCGATGATATCGTCCCTACCCGGATCGCACGCCATTTCGGTTTCCCGCTGTTCGAACCACCATTCATCCTCGAGGGGGGGTCCGTTGATCCCAATGGAGCGGGTGCCTTACTCACCACGGAGTCCTGCCTTCTGAACCCCAACCGCAATCCCTCGATGTCCCGCGATCAGATCGAGCAGGGATTAAGGGATTACCTCGGGGTGGAGCAAATCATCTGGCTCGGTGACGGCATCGAAGGTGACGACACGGATGGTCATGTTGACGACATCACCCGCTTTGTCTCCCGTGACACCGTTATCACCGTCGTTGAGCCAAATCAGGCTGATCCCAACCACCTACCCTTAAAGGAAAACCTCGAACGTCTTCGCGGCATGAAGCTGTACGACGGAACTCCGCTGAAGGTGATCGAGATGCCGATGCCGCCCCGAATCGACCGTGAGGGGATCCGCTTGCCGGCTAGTCATGCCAACTTCTACATCGCCAACGAATCGGTGCTGATGCCCTCGTTTGGGGGTGATTCCGATGTGGAGTCCGTGGAGATCCTCGCGGAGCTTTTTCCCACACGCATGATCCGGCCGATCGATTGCCGTGAGTTGATCTGGGGACTGGGGGCTTTCCATTGCCTGACTCAACAGCAGCCCGCTTAGTCATCGGAAATCCTTTTTTGGCGAAAATGTATCGGATGGATGCTTGCAAAAGCCTGTTCGGATGTTTGTTCTAATAGAATTACTTATGAATAAAGCAATCCTCCAACTAGCTGCCCGCGATGCCCGCGGACTCGCCATCGACGCCGTCACTGCCTGCAAGTCCGGACATCTCGGCCTTCCCCTCGGTTCGGCTGACATCGGTGCCGTTCTCTTCGGTGAGGCACTCCAGATCGACCCCGCGGCTCCTCGCTGGATCAACCGAGACCGGTTCATCCTCTCCGCAGGTCACGGTAGCATGTTCCTCTACGCCTGGCTGCACCTTTCCGGCTTCGACCTTCCTCTCGATCAGGTGAAGAAATTCCGTCAGCTCCACAGCATTACTCCCGGACACCCTGAGTTCCATGAGACTCCCGGAGTCGAGGCGACCACTGGTCCTCTCGGCCAGGGTGTGGCCAATGGCGTGGGATTCGCGATGTCTCAGAAGATGGCTGCCGCTCGCTTCAACACTCCCCAGCACACTATCTTCAACAACCATGTCGTCGTTCTCTGCGGCGATGGTTGTCTTCAGGAAGGTGTCTCGGCAGAGGCCTCCTCTCTTGCCGGTCACCTCGGTCTCGATAATCTCATCGTTTTCTTCGATTCCAACAACGTCACCCTCGACGCCATGCTGAATGTCAGCCAGAGCGAGGATGTCGGCGCTCGCTATGCCGCCTACGGCTGGCATGTCCAGATGATCGATGGCCATAACCTGGACGAGATCCTCGCAGCCTTTAATAAGGCCAAGTCCACCAAGGGCAAGCCCCACATGATCATCTGTAAGACGATTATCGGAAAGGGAATCCCCGAGGTCGAAGGCACCAACAAGGCTCACGGCGAGGCAGGTGTGAAGTTCTCCGATGAGGCCCGCAAGGGACTTGGTCTTCCTGATGAGAAGTTCTTCATCGCTCCCGAGGTCACTGCATACTTCGCAGATCTCAAGTCAAAGCGTGTCGAGGCGCATGCTATCTGGCAAACGGAGTTTGCTGCCTGGCGCTCTGCCAATGCCGAACTGGCCGACCTTCTGGATGCCGGCATCGAGCAGAAGATACCGGACATTCTCTCACTCATCCCTCCTTTCAAGCCAGACGAGGCGATTGCCACCCGCAAGGCCGGAAGCATCGTTCTTCAGCCGATCGCCAAGGCTATGCCCCTGCTGGTCAGCGGTAGTGCGGATCTCTTCGGTTCTACGCTCAACTACATTGAGGGTGGAGGAGACTTTACCGATCAGAACCGTGAGGGGCGCAACATCCACTTCGGCATCCGCGAGCATGCCATGTGCGCGATCATGAACGGCTATACCTACGATGGTATTTTCCGCATCGCCGGAGCTACCTTCTTGGTCTTCAGCGATTACGGCCGTCCTTCCATCCGAGTTGCCGCGCTTTCCAAGCTGCCCACCACCTATATCTTCACTCACGATTCCGTAGCTGTCGGCGAGGATGGACCGACTCACGAGCCGGTTGAGACCGTCGCTGCACTTCGTGCGATCCCGGGCCTGGATGTCATCCGACCTGCCGATCCCGAAGAGACTGCTGGTGCCTTCGCCGCGGCACTGGAGCACACGGACGGCCCGACGCTTCTGGCGCTCTGCCGCCAGAACCTTCCGAACCTGAGTGAGATCCCCGTCGATGTGCGTCGTCAGGGTGTCTTCAAGGGTGGGTACATTGCCCGCAAGGAGACCGCTGCTCTGGAGGTCATCATCCTTGCATCCGGCAGTGAGTTGAACGTGGCCCTGGATGCCGCCAAGACCCTTGGTGCCGGTGCCCGTGTTGTCTCCATGCCCTGCATGGAGCGCTTCGAACGTCAGGATGCTGCTTATCGTGAGGAGGTCCTTCCTTCATCATGCCGCAAGCGTGTTTCTATCGAGGCCGGCATCTCCGATCCTTGGTTCCGTTATGTCGGTTTGGATGGGAAGACCGTGGCTATCGACCGCTTTGGACTGAGCGCACCCGGGGGTACAGTCCTCAAGGAACTCGGCATGACCGTAGAGAATGTGGTCAAGACCGCCCAGTCTATCTAATCCGCTAGTTCTCCTTTTCAAAAAGCCCCACCGGAGTGATCCGTTGGGGCTTTTTGCTTTTCAACAGGGTGACTTTCTCCATTTCGTGGATATAGTTCTCCCGTGACCCTATCGACGGCTTGGTTCCATTTCAGTTTTTCGGATTTCCAGTATGCCTTTCTCAGCATACTGCTGGAGGGGCTTCCCTTTCTCTTGGGAGGGGCGATTCTCTCAGGTCTCTTGGAGGAGTTTCTGCCCCAGTCGCTCATGACCAGCCTTCTGCCGAAAAACCCTCGCACAGCTATCATTGTCAGCGGACTACTCGGGGTGATTTTTCCGGTCTGCGAATGCGGCATTGTACCGGTTGTGAGGCGCCTGTTGAAGAAGGGCTTGCCTGTCTCCTGCGGCATCACCTACATGCTTGCCGCCCCGATCGTGAATCCTCTGGTCATTCTGAGTACTCTTGCCGCCTTTCGCGGACAGGGGGCATGGGAGATGACCATCCTTCGTTTTGGTCTGGGGTTTACGGTGGCCATCATGGCGGGATGGATCGTGAGTTACTTTGCCCCCTTCTCGATCTTGCGACCCGGTCTGCTTGCTCCAGAGAATGATCATGAGCACGATCACAGCGGATCTGGCGGCATGGTCGACCGCCTGCAGAGCACCGCTTCCGTGGCCACACGTGATTTCCTAGATGTCGCCGTCTACTTCGTGATCGGTGCTGCTGCCGCCTCTCTCTTCAGTACCGCAGTGAATCAGGAAATCATCCTGCCTCTTGCGGCGAATCCCCCGTTGGCCATCGTCTCCCTCATGGGACTGGCCACCATCCTCTCGGTCTGCAGCACGACAGATGCCTTCATCGCGGCGACACTCACCACTTTCCCGATGGCTGCGAAGCTCGCATTCCTCGTCTTCGGCCCGATGCTCGATTTCAAGTTGCTCTTCCTGTACGGGGCGGCCTTCTCCAAGCGCTTCATTCTCTCGCTGGCGCTCGGTCTTTTCGTGGTGATCGGACTTCTCTGCTGGAGGATCTCTTCGTTGAATCTCGCATGGTGACTGAAACATGAAGAACTCAACTTTCCTTCAAGGTCTACGCGACTCCCTGCTGCTCCTTCTCTGGGGAGTCTTTGTTCTCTGGCTATCCTTTTCAGGGCAACTTTCCACCTACCTGCATCCTTCGCTCCAGCCCTACACGAGCGCCGCAGGAGTCATCTTCCTGCTACTCGCTTTTTTCGGATTCCGCTCCCTGTTCACGCTACAGGTGACGCACGAGCATCATGAACACCACGGGCACCACGAATGCTGTGGCAATCATCTGGGTCATGATCATGCTGAGCAAGCCAAGGAGCATCAGCACCACGGAGCGGTTGATGGGATGGGAGCTATGATCTTCAAGACCATCCTGCTTCTTCTCCCGCTAGCGATCATTGTTTCCGGCAAGGCGACTGCCTACTCGATCACCACGATTTATAACAGGGGAGTCGTCGATAACATCAATAAGCTTCCTTCGGCAAAAGCTGGAGCCGCAGCGGCGGCATCGGCTGCCCCCTTTGCGAAATCTACGGCATCCGTCACAACTGTTGCGACGAGTGATGCTTCGTCCTCTGCACTTGCTTCTTCCGGTGGCCCGATGCCGCTTCAGGTCATCGATATGCTTTATGCTGTCCAGATGCCCTCCTACCGTGAGGAGTTCGAGGGCAAGGAGGTGGAATTGATTGGTCAATATATTCCCATGACGACAGGCAATCCGAAAGGGGACCGCTTCCAGGCCATCCGGATGTTTATCACTTGCTGCGCCGCCGATGCCAAGCCGGTCGGAGTCACCGTTGAGTACCCGAAGCCTCTCAAGGTCTCAGAGATGGGTTGGGTGAAGATCACAGGCAAGCCGACCTTCCCTATGGAGGGTGGAAGACGCACGGCCGTGCTTAATGCAACCAAGGTTGAGGAATGTCCTGCTCCGTCAGAGCCCTTTGTCTACTAGCATTCATCGCCTCTTTCCCGCTTCGTGCTCAGGAAGGGACGCGGGTTGAGGCGTGGAAAAGTGCCCAACCCGGATGGAACTACGAGTTCCCTAGGGATCATGGGCCGCATCGCGACTTCAAGACCGAGTGGTGGTATGCCACGGGGAATCTCACCGATGAGCAGGGACATGAGTACGGCTTTCAGTTGACCTTTTTCCGCCAGGGAATCCATCCGGGCAAGAAGCCAACCGGTTCCTCCCGCTTCCGGGTGATGGATCTTCCTTTTGCCCATTTTGCTTTCACCGATGTCTCGGGAAAGACCTTCCGGTACTACCAGCGATCCTCGCGGGGTGCCTTCGGAGAGGCTGGCTTTGGAACACCTGACAAAGCCGAGGGCCGCATGGCTTGGATGGAGAATTGGTTGTTGGAGCAGCTTTCCGACGGATCGTTCCACCTCAAGTCCGAGGGAGTGACTGAAGCAGGCGTGGAGCGATCGGTGGACCTGATCCTCACCCAGGAGCGTCCCCCGCTCATCCATGGTGCGAATGGAATCAGTCCCAAGTCATCAGTGCCCGGTCATGCCTCCCACTACTATTCGCTCACCAGACTCAGGGCCTCGGGTTCCGTGACACTGGATGGCAAGCAGCATCGCGTGAAGGGTCTTGTCTGGTTCGATCACGAGTGGGCGACGAACTCGCTGGAATCCGGAGAAGCCGGTTGGGATTGGTCAGGACTGCACCTGAGCAACGGCGACGATCTCATGCTCTTCCGGATCAGGAATTCGGAGGGAAGGACCGTTTTCTTATCAGGCACGCTCCGCAACCAGCAAGGTCTAGTCACTGATCTTAACGATTTGGAAATAACACCTCAAGGAAACTGGAAGAGTCCTCATACCGGTGGTCTCTACCCCGCAAGTATTGAAGTCAGCATCCCCTCAAGAAATCTTACACTTTCTCTTACTCCCAAGCTCCAGGATCAGGAGCTTGTCTTGTCGCCGTTCGCCTATTGGGAGGGAGCCGTGCGAGGTGAGGGGAAGTGTGGAACTAATCCCGTGACTGCCGAGGGGTATCTGGAGCTGACTGGCTACGGGGGGAAAGTGATCGGCGTGAACGGAAAATAATAGACAGGAAATTGGCTTATCCGGTTGTTCGGGAAACTACTCCGATATCTGGAAGATTCCGATAGAGGCCGGCGTAGTCGAGCCCATATCCGACGACGAATTTATCGGGGATTTCAAATCCCATGTAATCTGCGGCACGTAGGACAGAGGATTCCTTGCGGAGCAACACGCAGCTACGGACGCTCCTCGCTCCCTTCTCCATCAATTGTTCCTTCAAGACGTTTAGTGTCAGTCCGGTGTCTAAGATATCATCGACGAGGAGTAGATCCTTTCCTGCGATTCCTTCGGGTATTCCCCATGGGAGGGAGATAATGCCTGAACTGGTGGTCGCCTCTCCGTAGCTGGAGGCCTTGATCGGCTTGATGGTGAGAGGAAGGTGAATTTCCCTCACGAGATCGGCCGCGAAGATCATCCCACCATCCATGACCGGCATGACGCAGAGGTCTGCATCTGCGAAATCCTCGGAAATCTTAACTCCGAGTTCTCCAACTCGGCGCTGGATAGATGCTTGATCAAGCAGGATTTCTAGGGCGATTTCTGAAACTGTAGGCATTTAAAGCATGTTTGAATTACTCTGAAACATTTCAGAAAGAAAGAATCGGAATATATCGCGTAGAGACGCGGAGAACGCAGAGGATAAAGATAGAGGTATAACGATCTTTATTCGTCAATGTATGGGTTGTGAGCAGGCTATCCTTACAGATTACCCTTGGGAAAAACTCTGCGTTCTCCGCGCCTCCGCGCGAGGTTATGTATTTTTTGACGTCTATAAAGCTTCCTAGAAAACCAATGCAAGCGGTTCAAAAGCCGCAATCAAGCAGCTTCTGAAAAACGGATGGTGTAATGGCTTTTACTGGAATCCGAGCCTTGCGATCAGATTGAGACCGAGCGCGAAGAGGCCTGCTCCGAGGAAGACACAGACAGGAAGAGTCAAGACCCAGGCCATGAGAATGTTCCGCACGGTCGCCATCTGAAGACCCGAGCCATTGGCTGCCATGGTTCCCGCGACTCCCGAGGAGAGGACATGAGTGGTGCTGACAGGCAGGCCAAGTATGTCCGCTATGCTGATCGTAATCATGGCGACGAGTTCGGCGGCTGCGCCCTGTCCATAGGTCATGTGAGTTTTGCCGATCTTTTCGCCCACCGTCACCACGATGCGCTTCCAGCCAATCATCGTTCCGCAACCCAGCGCGAGAGCCACGGCCACCTTCACCCAGACAGGAATGAAATTGGTCACGCTACTGATTGTTGAGGAGAGTTTCTTAGCTTCTTTTTCCTCATTGGCAGAGCCGAGTTGATGGTTCTTTGCCAGCTTTGATGAGACGGAAGAGAGGAGATAAAGATCTGCTCTGAGAGAGCCGCGATCTTTTTCCGGAACTTGGTTTAGGGAGTTAATGTTTCCAAGCTCCTTGAGGCTTCTGGTTGCTATCGTTTCCACGGACTGAAACAGCTCAGGTGATGTAGAGTGATGACCGCGAAGGAATGTCGTGATGACATTGGAGGGATCGTCTTTCACATAGTCAGGATCGGAACCCTTCTCCTGATTACTGCAGTAGGTGGCGCAGGCCTGTAACTGCTGGCGGAGGGTATTGAGTTCGTTTTCCGTACTCTCGCTCTTGAGGGCGTAGGTTGCAGGAAGGATGCCTACGAGAATCAGCATGATCAGACCCATTCCCTTCTGGCCGTCGTTGGATCCATGGGCAAAGCTCACCCCGGTGCAGGTGAACATGAGCAGAGCCCGTATCCACCCCGGTGGCGGATGGCTGGCATCGGGAGCCTCATAGAGTTTTGGGTTCTTGATGAGGATCTTCATCATGATCAGCAGGAGGGCCGCCATGGTGAAACCGATAACAGGTGAAATCATCAGTCCCAGGCCGACGTCCTTCGCCTTGGACCAATTCACCCCGTCGCCCCAGTAATGGGAGTCGCTCATCAGCGCATTGGCGACACCGACTCCTATGATGGAGCCTATCAAAGTATGTGAGCTGGACGCCGGGAGTCCGAAGTACCAGGTGCCGACATTCCAGATGATCGCCGAGACAAGGAGAGAGAAGACCATCGCGAATCCCGCAGCCGATCCGACATGGATCACCAACTCCACGGGCAGGAGATTCACGATGCTGAAGGCCACGGCTCCCGTCGAAGTGAGAACGCCGAGGAAATTGAAAAACCCGGACCAGATCACAGCCGGCACCGCAGGAAGCGTATGGGTGTAGATGACCGTGGCTACCGCGTTGGCGGTATCATGGAATCCGTTGACGAACTCAAAGGCCAGTGCCAGCAAAAGAGCGAAACCAAGGAGTGCCCAAGTTCCAAGCCCTACAGATGCGAAATCAGCTAAAAGAAGATGCATTTCCTCAAGATAATTGCTGAGGATAAATTTGGGGAGTCTGATTTCACGGCCTTGGGTTACAATTTCGACACAAGGAAATCCTAGGGCATGATCGGCTTTGCTCTGGGTAACCCGGTTTATCTGCTTCATGGCGGTGTTGACTTGGGTGATGCCTTGGGCCTGTTCTCTGCCCGCTGATAGAATCTCAGCGGCCGGAGTCCTGTTTTTCCAAAAAACTCAACATTGGATGCAAAGCCTTCCTGAGTAAGGACGATGAGTTCGTTTACATGAAGGGCGGCTTTTCGGCGGTCGAGATTAGTTCGACTGCTTCTGCAGCAGAGCGCGCGCCGGCCTCCGAACTCATCTATGAAGCGGCGTGCCGATTTCTCGTCAGCCTTCAGGCGCTAGACGATATGGGCCCGGCTGGAGAGGGGGAGCTTCTCCTTGGCCAGAATGGCACTGTCGGCATCAAAGGCCTCGGAGTAGGTGGGGGGGGGTGATGGAGAAGGCCTGCCCCCAGAGGCGCCAGCGCATGCCCGTGGAGGCGGGGCCGAAGATCACTTCCTTGAACTCTCCTTTGTCCAAGATCGGCTTGGAGTTGATGTAGCTCGCGTAGCCTGCGGTAACGCGGACATTGGAGACATTCGGAGCAAGGAAGAAGAGAGCGAAGGCAACCAGAGCTGCTATTCCGATGACGGGGAGAGATGTTGAAAATCTTGTCCTAGTTCATTGGTGTGATCAAGAGCCCGCGCAAGCCTGACTGGATCCTCTCAGTAGGGGCATCTTGCTTGCCATGGGCGCTCCAGTTGGGTGCTTTGGAAAACTATTGTTTAATGACGGGTGATCCTGCTTGTTTGGCCGCACATTTGCTTCAATCTGACCCATTAGCAATCTATGGAATCTGCAGAATACAGAGCAACTACCGCCGCGAAGTTCCTCGATCTTCTCGGGAAGATCGCCCTTGAAATGGCGTTCATCCTGCCCGACCAGGACACGGGACTGCTCCCACTCAACAGCCTTCTCATGGACCTGGAGGAACTCACCGGGAAAGAGACTCCTCGGGCTTTGGCCTCAGCTCTTTCGGTCGCGCGTGGTTGGATGGACCTGATCCTGGATGGAACCGGTAAGTTCACTCCGGATTCAATCAGCAACTTCAACCAGTGGCATTCCTGGATAAGCTCAGCATTGAGCGATTGGGCGGTGGGTGACGAAATCCCTGCTCAGCCGGCCGCTTGGGTCGGGATGAATGAATCCTCCACGGCCCCAGCGGTCGCGACTATCCCTGCGGCTTCAGTAAAACCAACTCTGGCAGTGACCCCCGCACCTGCCCTGGTAAAGTTAGCCTCGTTATCCGCCGCGCTGGTCTCGTCCGGCAAGGAGGAAGCGGCCATCACACTGAACCTTGCGGATGACGCCGAACTCCTGCACGAGTTTCACGGGGAGTCACAGGAACTGCTGCAAAACATTGAGCAGGGTGTCCTTGTCCTGGAGGAGAATCCCACGGACGCGGAGACGATCAACTCCATCTTCCGGGCCTTTCATACCTTCAAGGGCGGGGCAGGGTTCCTGCACCTCAAGGCACTGCAGGACCTGGCACACGAACTGGAGTCCGTACTCGACGCCGCGCGGAAGTCAAAACTCCGGATCACCTCCGACACCATCGACCTGATTCTCGCGGGTGCCGATGCGCTCAAACAGTTTACCCAAGGAATCGGGCTTCAGTTGCAGGGTGCGGATGCAGGCGCACCGATCGTCGTTCCGACCAGCGAACTTATCCGCCGTGCACAGGCGGCCCTTAATGGAGAGGTGATGCCCCCCTCGATTCCAGTGGAGTTCGCTATCAATATTGCGGACGGGGAACTCTCCCAGTCCCTGGAGGAGATGAAAGCACTCCTCTCCACCGTACCCCACCCCCCCGCCAACAGCGCTTCCCGGAAAACCCTGGCCATCGCAGACCTAGCTTCGGGGTTCGTGAAACTCGAAACCTGGAAACTGGATGCCCTCGTCGATCTCGTCGGTGAGCTTGTCATTGCCCAGTCGATGGTCGTGCAGGATCCGGATGTTCAGAATCTTGTCAGCCGCACGCTGGAGCGTAGCCTGCGACAGCTGAGCCGGACCACCTCAGAACTTCAGCGCAACGCCATGTCGCTGCGCATGGTTCCCATCCGCGGCGCTTTCCAGAAGATGACCCGCCTCGTGCGTGACATCGCGGCGCAGCAGAACAAACATGTTCAGCTCGTCATGGAGGGAGAGGAGACCGAACTCGACCGCAACATCGTAGAAAAGCTCGGCGACCCTCTTATCCACATGATCCGTAACTCGGTCGATCACGGGATCGAGTTTCCTGATGAGCGCGTGGCATGCGGCAAGCCGTCGCTCGGATCGATCAGGCTGACGGCTTCCCATCAGCGTGGTGGCATCGTCATCCGGATCCAGGATGACGGGAAGGGACTCAACGCTCAGCGCATCCTGGCCAAGGGGATCGAGCGCGGGCTGGTTGCCCCGAACGCGGAGCCGACCGAATCTGAGATATTCAACCTCATCTTCATGCCTGGCTTCTCCACAGCCGAGGCGGTCACAGACCTTTCCGGACGGGGCGTCGGGATGGATGTCGTGCGGCGCAATATCGAGGCGCTGCGCGGCAAGATCGAGATCCAGTCACTCCTTGGGGTGGGCACCACCATCACTATCATCCTCCCTCTCACCCTCGCCATCATCGACGGCTTGCTGGTCGGGGTGGGCAATGACCGCTACATCATCCCGACGATGTCCGTCAGGGAATCCTTCCGGCCACTCCCCGGCATGGTCACTACCATCCACGAGAGGGGAGAGGTGGTCAGCGTGCGCGGCAAGCAGACACCGATCCTCCGGCTTGGCAGATACCTGGGAACCGAGGGAAAGGCCAGGGAGCCCGAGGAGGGGATTCTTGTCGTGGTGGAGTCCGGGGAGGCCAACCGCGCCATTCTTGTGGACGAACTCATCGGAAAGCAGGAGGTCGTCATCAAGAGCCTCGGTGAGACATTCAGTAACCAGAACCTCCTTGCCGGTGCAGCAGTCCTGGGTGACGGCCGTGTTGCCATCATCTTGGATGTGGACACTCTGGTAAGGCTGGAACAGCAACCCTCTTCTTAACAATACTCCCCACCACCCGCACATGAGCACATCGACCTCGCCAATGACACTGCCTGCCGCCAAACCGGGCCGCTTCCTAACCTTTACACTGGGCAACGAGTCCTACGGGCTGCCGGTGCTCAATGTTCGCGAAATCATCCGTATCTGCCCGATCACGCCCGTCCCCACGATGCCAACCCATATCAAGGGGGTCATTAACTTGCGTGGATCCGTCATCGCCGTGGTCGACCTGAGGGCGAAATTTCAGCTTTCAACAGGTGACTACGGCGACCGTGCCTGCATCATCGTCGTCCAACTCAGCTCCCCCTCGGGCAACAAGATCCTCATGGGTGCCATCGTCGATGCCGTGGAGGAGGTGATCCAAATCGGCCAGGAAACGATCGAACCGCCCCCTGACTTCGGCGGGGCACCGGATACCCAATACATCCTGGGTGTGGCCACGGCACAGGGTGGGGTCAAGACACTGCTCAATATCGAGCGGATCTTCCTCCAGGAAGCCGTGCTCCAACAGTCCCTCGAGGCCGGATCTCCGGTGCAGGACGTGATGCGGGTCACGCTGGAAAAGACCTTCCTAGAGCAGCGCTCCGTGACACAGACAACCTCGCTGAAGCTCGATTCCCCCACGCATCAGGCCTGATGCACTCCAACCACCAACTTTAAAAACACATGAACAACTGGAGTATTGGCCGCCGGATTATCACCGGATTTGCCTTGATACTAATCATCACCGCCACACTTGGGGGATTTGCCCTCTGGCGGATTTCTGCACTCAACAACAGGATTAACGATCTCGCTGAAAACATTCTTCCGAGTGTCCTTGTCCTTAACGAGATCAACGCATTGGCCTACAGCAATTTTAACAATGTTCTGAAGATGAGCGCCGCCGACCCAAGCCAATACTTGGATTTCGAGCAGAAGATAGCGCTGAAAAAAACACACGTTGAAGAGTTGTTCAACAAGTACATCACTTCGCTCATTGCGGACTCCGAGGACGGGCGGCTAATTTCTGAAGCCAAGCAATTGTATGCAAAAATGGCCGAGGCCCGATCGCACTGGTTTGATCTGCTGCATCAAAACAAAATGGAGGAGGCACAGAGCTATTTTACCGGCACCCTTGTCCCCTCGCTTGAGAAGGTGCTCTCAGCCCTCCAGGCTTCCGTCGATTACAACAAACAACTTGGCCAAGCTGCCGGTAAAACAGGTACTGAGGAAGCCCGGAGCAGTCAGATCCTGATTGCCATCCTCATGGGGGTGGCCCTGGTTATTTCCCTGCTCCTGGCATGGCAAGTTACCCGCAATACCAACAGAACCCTCCGGTACCTTGCTTCCAACCTGGACAGAGGTTCCCTCCAGACCGCCTCCGCGGCGCGTCAGGTCTCGATGTCCAGCAACTCCCTCTCTTCCGGAGCCAGTCAACAGGCCTCCTCCGTCGAGGAGACCAGTACCGCACTCGAGGAGATGTCCAGCATGATACGCGCCACCGCGGAAAATGCCCGGAAGGCCACAGCACTCGCCTCTGAGGCACGGGAAGTGGCTGATACAAGCACTCACACCATGGGCGAGATGGTGCAGGCGATGACGGCCATCGGCACCTCCAGCGCGGAGGTGGCCAAGATCGTCAAGAACATCGACGAGATCGCCTTCCAGACCAACATCCTGGCCCTGAACGCCGCCGTCGAGGCAGCCCGCGCAGGCGAGGCTGGTGCCGGATTCGCCGTCGTGGCCGACGAGGTCCGCTCCCTGGCGCTGCGGAGTGCCGCTGCGGCCAAGGAAACCGCCGAGAAGATCGAGGCCGCGATTGTCAGCAGCAGGAACGGATCCCAATGCTCATCCAAGGTCGGTGATGCATTGAGCCAGATCACGGAGAAAGTGAAGGCCGCGGACCTGCTCGTGGCGGATATTGCCAGGGCTGCCTCCGAGCAGTCCCAAGGGATCGAGCAGATCAACGGCGCGATGGCGCAGATGGACAAGGTGACCCAAAGCACAGCCTCCAGTGCCGAGGAGAGCGCCAGTGCCGCCGAGGAACTCGAGGCCCAGGCTGAGACCCTGAAGGATCTGGTTGCCCAACTCCGTCAACTGGTGGGGGCGTCGTCCTCCTCCGAGGAGCCGGTCAAATAGCCGTGTCATGAGAAGCAGAGGAAAACTCGGGGACAGGACGTTCGTGGCGCTGGCAAGCGTGATCCTCTTCCTGCTTGTGATCGGTGGGCTCACGGGAAGGATCCTGACCAACCAGAAGGAAATCACCGCCGCTCAGGAACGGCGTTACCAGTCCTATCTGCTGGCGGACGAGCTCCGTCAGAGCTCCGATGACTTGACGCGTCTGGCCCGCACCTACGTGGTCACCGGCGACTTGAAATACGAGGCGCAATACTGGACGATTCTGGCGATCAGGAACGGTCAGGCCCCAAGGCCGCTGAATTACGAGCGAATCTACTGGGATTTCATGGCTGTTGAGGGAGTCAAACCCCGTCCGGATGGCAGGACAGTGCCACTGCAGCAATTGATGAAGGAGCAGGGGTTCACGGACCGTGAGTTCGCCCTCCTGAAGGAAGCACAATCAAACTCCGACGGTTTGGTCCGCATTGAGACCGTCGCGATGAATGCCATTAAGGGTCTTTTTGACGACGGAAACGGCAATTTCACACGCAAGGGGGAACCGGATCCGGAGCTGGCCAGAAAACTGATGCACAGCACGGAGTACCACGCCGACAAGGCCAAAATTATGAAGCCCATCGATGAGTTTTTCACCGTGCTTGAACAGAGAACCCGTGGTGAGGTGGAGGTCCTTCTTCGGAGCAGCTACCGCATGTTTTATCTTCTTCTGGGCGTCATCAGCCTCGCCATCCTGACGGTGGGATGCCTCTATGTTTCCATCTTTAGGAAAGTGATCCGCCCGAGCGGCGTGATGATGGAGGAGCTTTTCAACACGAGTCACGAACTCGAGATGGCCTCTTCCCATCTTGCCGTTTCAAGCCACTCATTGTCGTCCGGAGCGAGCGAACAGGCTTCCTCGGTTGAGGAGACCAGCGCCTCTCTGGAGGAGATGTCGAGCATGACCCGCATCACGGCGGAGAATGCAAGGAATGCCACCTCCCTTGCTTCCGAGACACGCTCGGTGGTCGAGGGGGCTTCGCTAGCCATGGACGAAATGATCGAATCGATGAACGCCATCGGTACTTCCAGCGCAGAGGTCGCCAAGATCGTTAAGAATATCGACGAGATCGCCTTCCAGACCAATATTCTGGCGCTGAACGCAGCCGTTGAGGCCGCCCGCGCGGGTGAGGCTGGGGCTGGATTCGCTGTCGTCGCCGACGAGGTGCGATCCCTGGCCCAGCGCAGTGCCGCAGCGGCCAAGGAGACCGCTGCCAAGATCGAGGCCGCCATTGCGAGCAGCAGGAGCGGATTCGAGTGCTCCGCTCGTGTGGGGGAGGCCCTGAAGCAGATTGCCGAAAAGGTGAAGTCCACGGATCTCCTTGTGGCGGATATCGCTCGGGGAGCCTCCGAGCAGTCCCAAGGAATCGAACAGATCAACGGAGCCATGGTCCAACTGGACAAGGTCACCCAAGGAAACGCTACAAGCGCCGAGGAGAGCGCTAGCGCCGCTGAGGAGCTGGACGCCCAGGCCGATGCCCTGAAGGGTCTGGTGGATCGGCTTCGGCTGCTTGTCGGGGGAAACTCCTCTGAGTCTCCCTCTCCCAAGGCGGTCCCTTCCTCCGAGGATGCACCTTCACTAAGAAGCGTCCCAACAAGAGGCGTCTCCAGAGGAAAGGGTATACCCATGCCGGGTGACTCCATCCCGGCGAAGGGCGCCTATGGAGTTGAGGATTCCAGCTTTAGAAACTTCTAATCCAAGCAGAATACAAGAGCACAAAGATCCCAAAAAGAGTCCATCGAAAAAACCAGAAACAAAAAATCATCCCCGCCCACTCCAAATGGAAAAAAAAACATCCGCATCCACCAGTGTCGCTTCCAAAAACTACCGACTCATCGGCATCTTTCTCGGTGTGGCGGTCCTCACTGTGGGGCTCTCTCTCCAGAGCCTGAGCAGGCTTAAAATTAACGGTCCTCTGTACGATGAAATTATCTCCGAGAAAGATCTTTTGGCAGACATTCTACCCCCCCCCCTTTATGTCATCGAGACATACTTGACTGCCCTGCAGTTGTTAGGGGAGAGCGACCAAGCCAAAATCGCGGAGGAAATCACGAAGATCCAATCCCTCAAGGAGGATTTTATGAAGAAGGATGCGTACTGGGCCAAACACCTGGCGGGTTTACCACAGGCCAAGATTTTGGCTGAGGATTCCCGGAAACCGGCGCAAGAATTTTTTGAAACTCTCCAAAAGGAATTTTTGCCAGCGCTCCAGATTCATGACAATGCATTTGCCAACACCCTAGCCTATGGAAAACTCAAGGAGGAGTATCTTGCTCATCGCAAGGCGATCGATCATGTGGTTGCATTGGCCACTGAGTCGAGTCAACTTCTGGAGAAATCCAGTGAAAGGGAAGCACGCATGTGGACCGTGCTGCTCTTGGCAATCATCGTGCTAGGAGCCCTTGTAGTCGGATTTTTCAGTTGGGACGTCATCCGGAACACCAGGTTGGCCATGGAGGAAATCAGCAACGAGTTTCAGCGGATCATGAATACCGTCGCAGGGGTCACGGCCAACCTTGACCGCAGCGCCCTCCACACGGCATCCGCTGCACGACAGGTCTCCATGTCGAGCAACCAACTCTCCTCGGGAGCGAGCGAACAGGCCTCCTCCGTGGAGGAGACCAGTACCTCGCTTGAGGAGATGTCGAGCATGATCCGCGCGACTGCGGATAACGCCCAAAAGGCCAAGGCACTTGCCTCCGATGCCCGGACGGTGGCCGACGCGGGCACACTCACCATGGCCGAGATGGTGCAGGCGATGACAGCCATCGGCACCTCTAGCGGGGAGGTCGCGAAGATCGTCAAGAATATCGACGAAATCGCCTTCCAGACTAACATCCTAGCCCTGAACGCTGCTGTGGAGGCCGCCCGTGCGGGTGAGGTGGGAGCAGGTTTTGCCGTCGTTGCCGACGAGGTGCGTTCCCTAGCCCAGCGCAGTGCCGCGGCTGCCAAGGAAACTGCCGACAAGATCGAGGCCGCCATCGCGAGCAGCAGGAGTGGTTTTGAGTGTTCCGCAAGGGTCAGTCAGTCGCTCAAGCAGATCGCCGAGAAGGTCAACTCAACCGATGCGCTCGTCGCCGAAATCGCCTCTGCGGCCACGGAGCAGGCGCAGGGAATCGAGCAGGTCAACCATGCCATGAGCCAGATGGAGAAAGTCACCCAGAGTAATGCGGCGAGCGCCGAGGAGAGCGCCAGTGCCGCAGAGGAACTCGATGCCCAGGCCGAGACCATGAAGGATCTGGTGGTCCAACTCCGTGAACTCGTTGGAAGTCAGGCCGCCACTGAGACCGGATCTCCCAGCACGCAGGCTGCGGAACTCCAAGTACCCAAATCCACACCCGTCTCTTCTGGGAATCCGAAATCACGCAACGCGATCCCGATGCCCGGGGATGCCGTTTTCAGATCCGATGAAGAGGGTAGCTTCCGAAATTTTTAACGGTTGTTGTTGCGGCTTAGAAAATGATTCCCTCGGACTCATTGCAGGATGCGACCCTGTCCCCCCAGGCTTACAGGACTATCGTGGACCTGGTTTACCGGCACAGCAGGATCAGGCTGGGCGATGACAAACAGACCCTCCTGGCCAACAGGCTCAGGAAGCGCCTTCTGCAGCTCAGCATCACCTCTTACGACGAGTATTGCCACCGCTTGGAAGTGCCCGGAGCCCACGATGAGGTTGAGCATCTGGTGGATCTCATCTCCACCAACCACACGAGATTCTACCGGGAGCCGGATCATTTCAGTTTTCTCACCGGCAATATTCTGCCAGCCTTAATTCCTGGACTCTTGGCCTTATCCGCGCCGCTAAGGATCTGGTCCGCGGCCTCCTCCTCCGGAGAGGAGCCCTACACGCTGGCGATCATTCTTTCCGAATTCCTAAGGGCGCACCCCGCTGTGACGTGGAAGATCGAGGCCTCCGACATCTCGAGGGGAATCCTGGAGAAGGCCGAAAAGGCAATTTACCGGATGGATGCTGTGGAACCCGTGCCACCTGAACTTCTCAAGCGCTACTTCCAAAAGGGTGTCGGGGAGTATGAGGGGTACTGCCGGGTGAGGCCGGAACTGAAGGAGAAAGTCCGATTCGAGAGGGTGAACCTCTTCCAACCGGAATATCCCGTGGCGTTCAACCAGCACGTGATCTTCTGCCGGAACGTGATGATCTACTTCGATGTCCCATCCCGAGAAGCAGCGGTGAAGCGTCTCTCCAAATATCTCGCTCCTGGAGGCTATCTCATTGTGGGTCACTCCGAGAGCCTCCTGGGGGTCAATCATGGACTTGTATCCGTCAAGCAAGGGGTCTACCAAAAGCCATGACTACCGGGGAAAAAGTCCGAGTGCTCGTCGTGGATGATTCGGCCTTGGCGCGACGCGCCATAACGGATGCGCTCCTCAGGGATCCGGAAATCGAGGTGATCGGGGGGGCCTCCGATCCCTACATTGCGAGGGAGAAGATCCTCGAACTGGAGCCCGACGTTATTACTCTTGACCTGGAGATGCCCCGCATGGACGGCATTACCTTCCTGAAAATCCTACAGGAGCATCATCCTATCCCCGTTGTCGTTGTCAGCTCGCTCACCCAGACGGGGTCCTCAAAGGCACTGGAGGCGCTTCAAGCCGGCGCAATCGACGTCCTGGGCAAGCCCGACGGAAGCAGGAACTTCTCGGAGATCGCCAACGAACTCGCCTACCATGTGAAAGCGGCGGCCCGATCACGACGCCGAAAGGAGGGAAGGGAACCGGCCACACCAACTGCCAAAGAACCATCAAAAATCTTCCCGACGGGCAGTTTTTCTCTGCGTCAGGTGATTCTTATCGGGGCCTCTACCGGCGGAGTGGAGGCGCTTCGACATATCCTGCCCCGTCTTCCCGCGGGTCTTCCACCGATCGTCGTGGTGCAGCACATTCCCGCGAATTTCTCGCGGATCATGGCGCAGCATCTGGACGAATTATGCCCCTTCACGGTGAGCGAGGCGACGAACGCTCAGGAGTTGAGACCCGGCATGTGCGTGGTGGCTCCCGGGGATTTCCACCTTGCCCTGCTTCCTTCGGGCATGGGCTACAAAGTCCGTCTGACCAAGTCGCCACCCGTTCACCATTGCCGTCCAGCGGTCGATGTAATGTTCCATTCCGCGGCAGTGCATGCTGGATCGCATGCCGTGGCCGCACTCCTCACAGGTATGGGTGTGGACGGCGCTCTCGGACTGCAAGCTCTGCAGGCCGCGGGATCGCACACACTCGCCGAGTCTGAGGAGAGTTGCGTGGTGTACGGGATGCCGCAGGCCGCGATCAAGTTGGGTGCGGCTGACCGTGTGGTTCCGTTAAGCGGCATCCCACAGGCCATTCTCGAAGCAGTCGTGGAAAAAAGATCTGGCTTACACAAAAAAGACAGACCCAAAGCGCCTTGACCATGAAACCGAAACTTTCTTCCGAGGATCTGACCCCCATCGCCACCCGTGCCATCACGGAGGTGCTAGCCGTACAACTCAAGCGTGTTGCGATACCGCTCACTCCCGGAGATGAACGCCTGAAGAAGGCGACGGGGCATCACCTTCATGCCACCGTGACGCTGACCGGTGAAAGGATTATCGGGGCGGTGCTATTCCAAGTTCCCGTGGAGTTTGCCACTAAGGTTGCGGAACAGCTGCTCGGCAGCGATGCGGAGTCCGATGATTCCAAGGATGTCACCGGAGAACTTGGCAACATGATCTCCGGATTGGTAAAAGGGGAACTCTCTTCTGCGGGATACCACGGGACGCTGGGCACTCCCACTGTGACCCTTGGATCCCGCATCACACTGCATGCCCCGGCTGATTCCGAACTTTGCACCACTGAATGGTCCTGCGAGGGCCACCTGCTCTCCCTCCAGATCCAACTCAGCCATCCCCATTCCACGGCATGATCCCGAAAATCCTCACCGTTGACGACAGCAAGACAATCCGGATGATACTGGCCCGTCTTTTCAGGCCCTTTGTATGCGAACTCCACGAGGCCGGAAACGGGGAGGAAGCCCTGGCGGTGGCCGGACATGAAAAGCCGAGCCTGATCATCCTCGACTACAACATGCCGGTAATGGACGGGGTCACGATGTTGCGCCTTTTGCGGGAGGATGAGGATCTGAAGAAGACGCCGGTGATCATGCTGACTGCCGATTCGAGCACCGAAATAATCTCCACCGTAGCGCGTCTCGGCGTGCGAGATTACATCACCAAGCCATTCAACGAGGATCAGTTACTGGCAAAAGCCTCCCGACTCATCATCTTGGAGCGCCGGCAGGATGGGGAGAATGAGTGATCTCTCCCCGAGAATTCCTTCAAACCCGAAGTTCATACCATCCTCTCCTATATCTAGTAACAAACCGCACAGCATCCCCAACCAGAATCATCCGATGAGCGAAGCCTACTTGAACACGAATCCAGTTGCATTAGACGAGTCCCCCGACGCCCCTGATAAATCCATCCTGCGGGCAGAGGTTCTGGTGGTGGATGACAGCCGCACGATGAGGTTGGCCCTCATCCGTGCACTCAACGGCCTTGGCTTTCACAACATCACCGAGGCTAACGACGGGCGTCAGGCACTGGAGGCCGTTCAGGCCAAATCTTTCGACCTCATGCTTCTCGATATGGAGATGCCCGAGATGAACGGGATGGAGGTGTTGGCCGCAATCAAAGCCAACCCACTGCTCAGCGGGTTGCCGGTCATCGTGATCTCGGGTGCAGAGCAGACGGAAAGGGCCGTCGAGTGCATCGAGGCGGGAGCGGAGGATTATCTCACCAAGCCACCCAACCCCACTCTGCTTCGGGCTCGCGTTACCACCTCCCTGGAGAAGAAGAGGCTCCGGGATCTCGACCGGCTTCGTTTCGCGCAGCTTCAGGCAGAGAAGGAAAACCTGGAGCGGACGCAACGTCGCCTGGACAAAGAACTCAATGATGCCGCGCTCTATGTGCGGAGCATCCTTCCCGACCCAGTGGCACTGCCCAATACCATCGATTGGCATTATGAGCCGACGGGAGAGTTGGCGGGTGATTCCTTTGGCTATCACCAGATCGATGAGGACCACCTCGCCATCTACCTGCTCGATGTCTGCGGCCACGGCGTGGGTGCGGCGCTCCTCTCGGTCAGTGCCATCAATGCGATCAGGACCTCCGGAATCAAGGGTGTCGACTTCCGCGATCCCGGCGCCGTTCTCGGAGGGCTTAATAAGGCCTTCCCGATGGAGCGGAACAACGACATGTATTTTACCATTTGGTACGGGGTTTATCATGCCCCGACCCGCACGCTACGCCATGCAAGCGCCGGTCATCCCCCTGCACTCCTTCTGCACCCCGAACAGGGGATCAAGGAGGTCAACGAGCCAGGAATGATCACGGGATTCATGCCGGATACTGTCTATGAGTCCTCTTCGCTCGAGATTCCGCTCGGCGCACGCCTGATCGTCATCTGCGACGGGACCTACGAGGTCACCAAGCCGGACGGAACCCTGCTGGAGTTTGATGAGTTCAAGGAATTCATGGCGCTCAACGGGGCTAAGCCAGACGCCTTCGTGCGCCTCCTTGCATGGCTGAAAACCTTCAACGGACCAGGACCATTGGATGACGACTTCTCGCTCGTGCGCATCCAATTTCCGTGAGCAAAATAAGAAAGGGGCCCAACCGGCAGTAAATCCACGTCTCAGCCACCTGAGGTTCACAAAACCCATGACCTTCAAAACACACCCTCACTCCGAATCAGGGAATCCACAGACCAAGAAAAGCAACTTGATTGGATACCTTTCCTTTGCGGTGCTTCTCCTCGCGGGGTATTCGCTTTTTTCGGTCTACTTCGCCAATGATCAGGGCGAAAAGGCCATGAAAATAGCCATAAGAGAAAGCCTCCTGCTTGATCAGGCCAGGATGGCCCAAGTGAACTTCAAGATTCAGGTCCAGAACTGGAAGAATCTTCTCCTCCGCGGACAGAATTCCGAGGATAGGGAAAAGTATCTCGGGGCATTATCCGAAAGCAGCGAGGCGGTTCAAAAGACCCTTGAAGCCGTGCTAAATTCGCCCTCACTTCCGGGTGATCTCAAGCAGGAGATCGCTTCAATTCTTAGAGACCACGCTGCAGTTCTGCCCAATTACAGGAAGGCTTTTGAACATTATGGGGGATCGGAAACGGTCTTTTCGGTGGATAAGTCAGTGCGCGGAATCGACCAGACGCTCAACCAGAGGATTGATCTGGTGGCGTTACAGGTCATGGATACCCAGTTCTCACTGATGGAGCGCCTGAAACAGGAAGCGCAGAATCGCTACCGCTCCGTGAGGTTGACCATCACGTTAATGACGCTAGGGATTCTCGTGCTGATCAGTGTGTTTGTCTGGAAAAACATGTTTTTTCGAAGGACGTGACCTTTGAAATCCGGGCTTTGTTCCGGGGAAATATGAAATCGGAATGTGTCGAAATGGTAACATTGCGATGATTGAGCGAATTGCCTTTAGGGCCTATGAAATGTCATTGAAGAGTTACAAAGAGTTTCCTGAAGCCTCAGCTGAGGGCTCCCCCAAGGTTTGCCCGTTCACGCGCCAAGTTGCTGGAAAGGCTCCTTTTCTGTGCCGCTAAATGGAAGCTGCAGCCTTATTTCTGGCGGGGTTAAGCCTCTTCTTTTACGGCGTCAACGGTGTCCGTGAAAAACTACAGCAGGCCAGCGGACGCCGCCTCCGGAACGTTCTGGCGCGCTTCACAAAGAACCCCGTCATCGCTGTGCTGTTGGGTGTATTTTCCGGTGCCGTCACCCAGAGTTCCTCAGCGGTCTCTTTCATTCTATCGGGACTGGTGGCCACGGGTCTGATTCCGCTCAGGCGGGCTCTGCCGGTTGTCGCGGCCACCCACATCGGCACAGCGCTCCTAGTCTTCCTTGCGGCGATCAACATCCATGTGGCTATTCTTTACCTGATCGGAGTGACCGGCCTGATGATCTCCTTCCGGATCAGCGAGCGGCACGGAGCCCTCATTGGATCGCTTTTCTCCATAGGGTTGCTCTTTCTTGGGCTTGACCTGATGAAGAAGTCCTTCCTTCCTCTGCCTGACTGTGAGTGGTTCGAGTCCTTGGCCAT
This sequence comes from Verrucomicrobiota bacterium, assembly GCA_037127835.1. Classification (GTDB taxonomy): domain Bacteria; phylum Verrucomicrobiota; class Verrucomicrobiia; order Chthoniobacterales; family UBA6821; genus UBA6821. Next base: position 44,172 of record JBAXXS010000004.1, read on the forward strand.
GTTCATCAAGGAGTGGCCGCTGGCGCCCTTCATTCTCGGGATGGCAATGCGGATGTTCATCCAGTCGTCCTCCGCGATCGGTGTGATTGCGATGACCCTTCAGCACGGAGGGCTGTTTGACGAGACGCAGGCGATGATTCTGATCTGCGGCACGGGCCCAGGAGTGGCCCTCTCCGGAATCTTTCTCTCAGGAAACCTGAACGGGACGCCTCGCCAGATCGTTATCTATCAGGGAATGATCAACTTTCTTTCCGGATGCCTCGTGGGAATTCCCATTATGGCTGATTCCCTCTGTGGCCATCGATTCATGAGCGGTCTTCTGGACCATCTCTCAAGTAACGATGAAGCCCGGATCGCCTGGGTCTATTTCCTCATGATGGCAGTCTGCATGATCGCAGGCCTAGTGATTCTCCCTTGGATCGAGCCTCTTCTCAAAAGACTTTCACCCCCGGATGTCGAGAGTGACCTGTCACGCCCTGAATTCTTACTTGATGAGGCCCTCGCCATCCCCGAAACGGCGACTTCCCTCGTGGACTGTGAACAGCGGCGATTCCTTGAACTCTGCATCGCCCTGCTCGATACAGCCCGGGAGGAGGGTGCCATGGGTATGTCGGAGAACGTCGCAGTCTATCACGGGGGTGCAAGGGGACTGAATAAGGAGATTACGGAATATTCGGAAGAGCTGATCTCCAGACCACTTGATTCCGAGACGATGCACGAGGTCCTGAATCTGAAGCGCCGACAGGAGATCCTCGGACCCCTTGAGGAGTGTTTGCTCGGACTCGTCCGTGGAACTCTTGACAGTAAGTCGGGAAGCGAACGTCAACTTGTGATGGCGGGACTGCTTGAGTCGATGAGCCTGATCATGCTTACTGCTCTCGAGGCATGGATGAATGGGGATCCTCAGGAGCTTAGTTTTCTGCTTCAGCTCACTGACGACAGGAGCGGAATGATGGAGAAACTCCGGAAGAACTTTCGTGCGGAGGAGAACTCCATGAGCCCGGAGGACCAATCCACGCTTTTCTACGCTACCACACTCTTTGAACGCGCCGTCTGGCTCATGCGCCAACTGGGCCTAACTCTCGGGAGTGACCAGGAGTCGGCTGACGCTGCATGATCGGAACTGAAGCACCTTCAAAAGACACCTAGATTCTTTTTTTAAGAGAGACGCTTGCTGACATCAGGGCTTTATACATAGCGGGCAGGGAGGGGTTGACTGAGATGAGAGATAGCCACTTATCTACCCCTCATGGAAATTACTTTCGAAAAAGCCGAGATGATACTCGTGGTCACCCTCAAAGGCCGGATCGACGCAACCCATCAGAATCTGATGAGGGATGCGGTAGATCTGAAGATTAAATCGGGTGAGGGCAAATATTTCGTCTTTGACCTCGCCGAATTGGACTATGTCAGCAGTTCCGGATTTCGGGAATTCTTCTACCTTGGACATGAATTGACACGGGCGGAGGGAAGCATGGCCGTTTTTTCACTCCAACCCGTCGTAAAACGTATTTTTGAAATAGCCCAGTTCCACTCCGCATACCCTGTCTGTGTGACGCGAGAGGAA
>JBAXXS010000005.1:0-45265 GCA_037127835.1 Verrucomicrobiota bacterium
CGGGATGTAAGCTCCTTCTCGATGTTCATGTGGATATCCTCAAGATCGACAGAGAAGCTGAACTCGCCTGCCGAAATCTCTTCCCCGATTTTTTTCAATCCGGTCTCAATGGATGTAAACTCGTCTCCAGTGAGATACCCTGCCTTCATCAGGGCCCGCGCATGGGCGATGCTTCCCAAGATGTCGTGGTGGTATAGCCTCCAATCAAACGAGACAGATTCCCCGTAATCCCTGAGGAGGTTGGACATGGATTCTTCGAAACGACCGTGACGCATTCCCTGTTTCTAGCTGTTTTTAATGAGATCGAAAGCAAGAATCCTAGAAACCCGAAGAGACACAAAAAAAGGTGTCAGGGAACTACGGCAAGAGAGAGCTGGCTGCCGTTGCTGCATTCCTGCCCTGGCGGGGTTCGCCGGTCTTTCATCCATAGCCCCTGACCCTCGTAGTACACTCCAAAGGAGAAGCTATAACAATCAAGGAAACATCTTTTTGCTTCTTGAGAAATGAATTCAAACACCCTAAAGATATTCGCTCTTCGTCCCCCGAAATGCAAAAGATCCTCATCATTCTGACGGCAGTTTTCTCGCTTGCCGCTGCAGCACTTGGATACCTGAACCACGGCAAGATTATTTCCGCAAAGAACGATGTCGACACCTGCAAGCAACAAGCTGATAAGACAAACAAGAGTTTGACAATTGCCTTGGCAGATGCAAAGACGAAGACTGAAAAGCTAGCGCTGATCAGTACCGACCAAGAGAAACTTTTCGCCGAGAACACGGATCTCAAGGCCGAAGTCGCAAAGTCCACAAGTGCAGTCACCGATGTTCAGAAGCAGCTGGCAGACAGGGATGCTGCAATCGCACAGCAGAAGACTGATATGGCAGCAAAGGATGCCCATATCACAGAACTGGAAGCGAAAGAAAATTCCACGGCCAAGCCGGTTGCATCGGCTTCCGATGACCTCAAGAGGCAGCTTGAGGAAAAGGATATCCTGACCACGAGCCTTCAAGCTAAACTCAAAGATCAGGAGAGCCAACTGGGAGCTCTCAAGGAGAGGGAGTCCCAGCGCCGCAGCAAGTCGATGCGAAGTGGTCTGGAAGGACGCATTCTGGCTGTGAATCCCTCCTGGAATTTCGTGGTCCTGAGCCTTGGGGACCGCAATGGCGTGGTGAACAGTGCCGAAATGCTCATCAAGCGCGGATCCCAGTTAATTGGCAAGGTGCGAATCACCTCCGTGGAGCCCTCCACCTCAATCGCCGACATCGTCGTCAACAGCGTCCGTGCCGGATTGAGTGTTCAACCCGGTGACACTGTCATCTACTCAGGCCCGGGTGATGATTCCTCTGACAATAAACTGAATCTATGAAAAAATTTGGGATTTTCCTGATTCTCTTCACGCTTCTTCTCGCAGGATGCGCGACACCCCCGAGTACTGATATCACGACACCCGAAAGTTCAGCAGTGAGCGCTATCCCTTGGAATAAGCCGGCAAGCTGGGAGGGGTCGGGCGCCTTGGGTGGCTTCATGCCTCAGGGCGGTCATTGATTTAACCCTGCAGACTCTACTGCACCTTCCTGCACGCAGGGTACTTCTTATGATAGTTGAAGCGGACAGTTCAGACTGAGCTAATCGCAGATCACGAACCATGCGCATTTTAGCAGTCGATCCATCCCTTCGCGGCACTGGATTTGCCATTCTCGAGGAGTCCGGAAGAACAACCCGTTGTCTCGAGTATTCCGTGATCAAAAATCATCCCTCCCTTTCACAGGAAGGATGCCTTATTGCCATTTATGAGAAACTTGGGAGCGTTATTGAGCGCCACTCTCCCACGGCGCTTGCGATCGAAAAAGTCATTTTTGTCCAGAGTTACGCCACGGCGATCATTCTGGGTGCTGCCCGTGGAGTTGCTGTTCTAGCCGCCGCTCAAAGAGGACTCTCAGTCCATGAATATCCACCCAAGCGCGTGAAACAAGCGGTGGTGGGTAAGGGTGCTGCTGCAAAAGAGCAGGTGGCCTTCATGATCCGCGCACTTCTCGGACTCACGGAAACGCCCCCCAGTGATGCCGCGGATGCAATTGCAATCGGACTGACTCACCTGCGAACAATGACTTCACCAGTATCGAAGGCCAATCTGGCTGCCCTAGCAGGACTGACCACATCACCTAAGCGAAAATAGGAAATGGGCATGAGGATTGAACCGCGCTGGCTTGGAAGGCTCTCCTATAAGGAGGGACTCTCTCTTCAGGAATCCTTGGTTCAGGAAAAGATAGAGGGAAGCCTCACGGACCACCTGCTTTTATTGGAACATGAGCCCGTCTACACGATGGGGCGCACACGTGATGAATCGAGCCTCAGAATGGAGATCACTCTCCCCTACCCGGTCCACCGTACAAACCGGGGCGGCCAGGCCACTTATCACGGTCCAGGCCAGTTGGTCGGCTATCCCGTGCTTGATCTGGGTCTCTTTAACCGGGATTTGCATGCCTACCTGAGATTTCTCGAAGAGGTACTCATTACTCTCCTTTCACGCCGCAGCATACCTGCTGGACGACTTGAAGGAAAAACCGGGGTCTGGGTGAGTGATCGCAAGATCGCATCGCTTGGAGTGGGTGTTCGGCGATGGGTCTCGATGCATGGATTTGCGATCAACATCTGCGGCGATCTGAGCGCCTTCAGTCACATCACCCCGTGCGGTCTTCCCGGGGTCATGATGACATCCCTGGAAGCGGAGGGAGCAATCGGCGTGACAGTAGAATCCTGCGCCCGTGAAGTCGCCGAAATCTTCAACGAGCTACTGCAAAAGGGAGAGTTTCGCGCTAAGGCGCAGAGACGCGGAGGGGATCAAGAATAAATTCAAGGGAGTCTGCTCCACACTTTTGCCACAGGTGGATATCCACAATCACTCACCCTCTGTTTCAAATACATAGCTGCGGATCTCCATAGATTTGCACACTGATTGTTTCATTAATTACTTCTCCGCGCCACTGCACCTCTGCGGGAGATTCATCTCCAGATTCCTCAGATCTTCAGTCTAAGGAAATTGGCGAGGAGCTCCTTGCCGTGGGTTGTTAGGATCGACTCCGGATGGAACTGGACACCCCAGACGGGAAGCTCCTTGTGACGTAGTCCCATGATCTCACCTTCGGCGGTTTCAGCCGTGATCTCGAGACAATCCGGGAATGTCTCCCTCTTCACTAGCAGGCTGTGGTAGCGCGTCGCCTCAAAGGGATTCGGAAGCCCGGCGAAGAGATCCTCTCCGTTGTGTAGGATCGGAGAGGTCTTGCCATGCATCAGGCGTTCTGCCCTCACCACTTCACCTCCATAGACATCACCCATGCACTGGTGGCCTAGGCAAACTCCGAGAATGGGGTATCGTCCCGCGAGAGTCCGTATCACCTCGGAACTAATGCCGGCTTCCTTCGGAGTGCAGGGACCGGGGGATATGCAGATCCGGTCGGGGGCGAGTGTTTCAATTTCCGAAATCGTGATTTGGTCGTTGCGGCGAACCATGGGATCCGCACCGAGTTCCCCAAAGTATTGGACAAGGTTGTAGGTGAAGGAATCGTAGTTATCGATGACAAGGATCATGACTATGAGGGGTTGGAAAGAGTCGATGATGCCAGTTCGACAGCCCGGATGACTCCCATCGCCTTGTTGACGGTTTCCTCAAACTCAGCCGCAGCCGTCGAGTCTGCCACAATACCGGCACCGGCCTGGACATAGGCAATGCCTTCTTTCAGCAGAACTGTCCTCAGGGCGATGCAGGAATCGAGCTCCCCATTGAATCCAAGGTATCCCACTGCCCCTGCATAACTACCGCGCGCGGTAGGCTCCATCGTCGCAATGATCTCCATGGCGCGCACCTTCGGAGATCCGCTGACTGTACCGGCAGGGAAAGTAGCCCTCAGCACATCTAGCGGGGAATGAGTTTCAGAGAGCTTACCGACCACATTGGAGACGATATGCATCACATGACTATATCGCTCGACTGTCATGAAGTCGGTGAGGGACACGCTGCCAAATTCTGAGATGCGCCCGACATCGTTCCGAGCAAGATCAACAAGCATGAGATGCTCGGCCCGCTCCTTTGGGTCCTCAAGCAGCTCGAGACAGAGAGCTTCGTCGGCTTCCGGCGTGGCACCGCGCTTGCGTGTCCCGGCAATGGGTCGGATCTGGACATTCCCATCCGTGACCTTGACATGAACTTCCGGGGAACTTCCCACCAGCGAAAATCCCCCGGGCAGTCGCAGGCAAAACATGTAAGGCGAGGGATTGATGAATCGGAGAGCCCTGTAGAGATGAAGAGGATCTCCCTCGTAAGGGATCGCGAAGCGCTGAGAGAGCACAATCTGAAAGATATCCCCCGCGCGGATGAACTCCTTGGCGTCCTCGACCGACTTTTCAAAATCCTCCCTACTCATATTGCTGGAAACGGGCAGGGATTCCGCATCCCCCCCGGCGGGAAAGGGCGACATCGCGAGCGGCAGGGCAAGTTTTGCAAGGAGTGCGGAGATCCGCTCCAGGGCTTCACGTCGAGATTCTTCGACCCCGAGTTCACCCGGAAAGGCACACGCCACCACTTTGATCCTCCTGCCTTTGTGATCAAAGGCCACCACGGTGTCGGCAATCATGAAAAGCATCTCGGGAACCCCCAGGTCATCCTGTGAAGCAGCAGGAACGGAGGGCTCGAATCTTCGTACGGCCTCGTATCCCAGATAGCCCACCGCTCCGCCGGTGAATCCCGGAAGCTGCGGATGAACCTCACACTTGTATGCCGACATCAGCGTCTCGAGTTCCTTAAGAGGATCTGGAGCCTTCCAGGACCGCGTACCATTGCGATCGGTCAGCGTTATTGTCTCTCCATGGGAGGAGATCACCGCACGGGCACCGGAACCGACAAAGGAATAGCGTCCCACCAAATCGCTCTTCTCGGCAGATTCCAGAAGAAAGGACGATTCCTCGGAACCAAGTTTCGAGAGAACGGAAAGAGGGGTTTCACTGTCGGCAATCAGTTCGATCCACACAGGCACAACGGAATGAGTCGCAGCCTCTGCGGCAAACTCCTCTGCGGAAGGAAACACCCCCTTCAAGGCTGGAAAATCATTCTTCCGGTCTGTCTTCATTTGAAAAAAGGGTGCTGTCGACGGAGTGGACGTGCAATGAGGAAATGCTTCTATTTCCCGCGCTTGAAGTGCGCGACCTCACGGTCTGTCTCCCGCTGCTCGGCTTTCTTTTTGAGATCCTGGCGCTGATCGCCGGCATGTTTTCCCTTACCCAGGCCGATCTCGACCTTCACACGGCCTTTCTTCCAGTAGAGGCGAAGCACGGGCAGAGCCAGTCCCTTGCGGGTTGTCTGCTCAAGCATCCGGGCAATCTCGACCTTATTGAGCAAAAGTTGTCTGGGGCGCTTTGGATCGTGGGTCGAGTGACTGGCCTTCTCATAGACTTGGATCGTGGCCTCATGGAGGAAAACCCCGCCCTTTTCAACCTTTGCATAGCATCCGAGAAGATCCGCCTTACCTGCACGTAGGGACTTAACCTCGGTTCCGACGAGAGAAATGCCGGCTTCAAACTTCTCAAGGATCTGATAATCCCTGAGGGCCTTGCGATTAGTGACGATGTCAGAACCCATGCGAGGAGTGGGCAAACATGCGTTTCAGGGCCAAGCATGTGGCATTCGATAACACCGAATGCCAGCGAGGTGATGCTTTAGGCCGCCTGCAAAGTTTCCGTATCCGAAGTAAACTCCGAGGAGAGTTTTCCAGCTGCAATTTCAGCCAGGGCGATGTCTGCAAGTCCCATCTGAAGGTCCACCTCGATCATGGGGCGGCTTCCGGCGGAAAGCTCGCGCAGACGCTTGCTTACCATGTTAACGAGCTGCTGCTTATTTGTAATGACCTTAGAGGCCTCTTCGATGTAGTGGGTGTTCATGGAAAGTGTAAAAAATGGCTCCAGCGGTAGGATTTGAACCTACGACCAATCGGTTAACAGCCGACCGCTCTACCACTGAGCTACGCTGGATCAATGGAACAAAAAATCAAACACCGACACATCCCCCGCTGCAATCAAAAAAACATTCCAAAGAGAGCAAAACGGGCACCACTCATGGAGCCGAAAGAATTTTTTCAAGGCTTATCATGATCTCAGAAGTCGAATGGGCGTCATGCCATTGCAGATTGCTTGAGGATTTCTTGGGAAGAACCCAATGCTGACGATCGCTTCTGGTCCAGGGAGCGAACATACCCTGATGAAGGCCTGAAAACAGAATCAAGGTTCGGCAATCAAGCGCTGTAGCGCCATGGGCTGCGGCGGTATCGACGGTTAAAACACAGGCCGCACCGGCCAAGAGATCGATGAATCCCTGCAGATCCTCGGCTATCAGGACAGTCGTCTTGATCCTCGTCTCAGGAAGGGCCTTTCGGATCATGGCTCCAAAGGCTTCCAAGGATTGGCGTTGATCTGCGGAGCCTGTCAGCACGAGGTTCTGAAGTCTGGGCACTCTTCCTTGAGCATCGAGCAGTACAAAGAGGTCGATCCAGCGATCTTCGGGAAAGTTTTTCCAGATGTCGCTGGAGTAGGGTGCACAGACGAAGTAGGGGGAATAAAGAGAGCCAATCGGGGAAGGATTCACCGCTTTCAATTCGGGCCAGATCTCACATGGATCAACGTTTCGGCTAAGTGCTGCCGAGACAAGCAGACGGTGTGCTTCTAACTCGCTCGGAATCCCAGGGCTTGCCTCGGGATAATCCGCAATCTCCGTTGAAAAAATGGCAGTCATTGAGTTCTCCGTCCAACGCCGGACCCTGCGACCATTTCCCAAAAGAAGGTTCGAGGCCATGAACCTCCTCCCAGCCCGCATACTGTAGAAAAGAAAGCTCTGCAGATAGTCCCGCATATGACGCAGTGAGATCGCAGTATCCACTCGTGTTCCTAGGAGTTTGATCCACGAGGGGAAACAGCGAAGGCAATTGGCAACAAAAACATTCAGAATGACCCGTTGCTTCCGGATCGGCAGAATCACGATCTCCGCGTTGGGAAACTGACCTCTCACAACCGACTCCAAGAGCGGAAGTACCGCAATGCTCAGATTCTCCTCACCAAATTCCCGCGCCATGAGACGCACTACTCCCGAGGCCAGAAAGAAGTCTCCGATCCCGTCAGGCTTGAAAATAAAACAGCGAGGCACCTTCAGTGAAAAGGCGATTACCCGTTATTGTCTTCAGTCGGGTTGCGTTGGCGCTGCAACCAGACCTTGGAGACGCTTTTAATGCGCGTAAGGAGATAATAAACGGTCTGACTTCTCAGACGGACAAGTTCAGCGCCGACGATCTTAGGAACAAAATCAGCAGGAATTTCCAGAATGTCCGTCGGGGAAACTCCCTCAAGCCCCTTGCAGAGGATTGAACTCATGGCCCGTGTCAGGGTCTGGACCTGGGGGCCGAGAGATATCCTGAAGTGGGCACCTCCCCGCTCGTCGAGCCGGAGATAGATCGCCACGGTGTCGGTGCACTCCTCGTCCTTGCGCACATCCTCAAGATCAAACGTCTCTCCATCCCTCGGTTCCTGGGACTTTGCCTGATCGGCATAGGCGATCAAGGTTTCGCGTTTCTCCGCATCGGGAAGACCCGAGAAAAGCTCAATGATCGCGGACAGCTTCGCAGGATAGGACATCGCGAGGATCTCTAGAGGGATTTTTCGATTGGTGCACCGACACGGTTCCCCCACTCCGTCCAGGAGCCGTCATAGTTGCGCACTTTATCAAAACCCAAGAGATAGTTCAGCACGAACCACGTGTGACTGGATCGTTCGCCAATCCTGCAATACGCGATGATCTGGTCATCGGGCTTGAGCCCAAGATCAGTCTGGTAGATCTTGCGAAGTTCCTCGGCACTCTTGAAAGTCGCGTCGTTATTCACGGCCTGCTTCCAGGGGATGCCATAGGCTCCCGGAATATGACCACCGCGTAGCACACCCTCCTGGGGATATTCCGGCATATGGGTCACCAGTCCCCTGAATTCACCCGGGGAGCGGACATCGATGAGAGGAAGGTTGCCACGGCTCTGCGCAAGGGCGTCGTCATAGAAGGCACGAATTTCGGCATCACGTCGCTTTGAGGGCGCCGGATAGTCCGTCTTCTCATAATGGGGAACTTCACGGGTCAGAGGTCTGCCCTCTTCGATCCACTTGTCGCGTCCTCCGTCCATAATTTTGACCTTCTCATGACCAAAAAGGCGGAAAACCCAAAGGGCATAGCATGACCACCAGTTGGATTTGTCTCCATAGAATATGCAGGTTGTTTCCGGGGTGATCCCATTCCTAGAGCAGAGTGCCGCAAAGGCTTCTGGCTGGATGTAATCACGAATCGTGTGATCCTGCAGATCGCGCTGCCAATCGATATGCACGGCTCCCGGAATATGCCCCATATCATAAAGAAGGATATCCTCATTGCTCTCGATGATCCGAATACCAGGATCCTTCAGATGGTCGGCCATCCATGACGTTGTGACGAGTGCATCCGGATGCGCGTAATTACTGTCTATACTCATCCTATCTTTCTAAACACTTACAGGAATGGGGTCAAACCCCCTCCTCTATTGGCAAGAAACAAAAACGGGCGCCGAATTACTTCGGCGCCCGTATCCTCGGGGAGGAAATTATAGAAAAAGCTTATTTCTTCTTCTTCAGGAGAGGAAGACCAGTGCGCTCGTTCTCGGAGATTTCATAACCTGCGGGAAGCGCATCGATAGCACCTTCCTTGGCTTCACCACCAAAGTAGTAAAGGGTCACTTTCTGACCGCCACGAAGCTCCTGGAGGCGTTGATGAAGGAAATAGGTTTTGCCGCTTTTCTTGCTGACTGCGCTGAATGACATGGTATTGGGTCCTTTCGTTGGTTGGGGGTTGTTTGATGGTGATTGGTTAGATGAGCCCAGCTTTTGAGAGAGTGGCGTGAGCACCGTTCTTCGAAATGGTTTTCAGGGCACGGGCCGTGACCTTGACCGACACAAATTTCTTGAGTTCGGGAACCCAGATCCGCTTGTTACGAAGGTTCGGTGTGAAATAACGGGCCGTCACAGCAGTGACATGCATTCCGATACCACCTTTTTTCTTGGCGAGACCTCTGCGGTGAATTTTAGAGCCGCGCACGGGACGCGAACCGGTAATGGAGCACTTTCTGGACATAATGAAAAATAGTTGAAGTGTTGATATGGTCAGTTGTCATCCTCGGGGTCAAGGATTTTTGAGGCGATTTTCGCTTTAGGAAAGCGTCGCCGCGAGAATTTCTTCCTGCCGGACGACCAACTCGGAGATCCCTCGGCGTCCATAATCCAGCATGGTGGCCAACTGGGCATCGCCGAAGACATTCTCCTCACCCGAGGCCTGCAACTCAATAAACTCCAGATCTCCTGTCATCACGAGATTCAGATCGACTTCGGCATCCCTATCTTCGGGATAATCCAGATCGAGAAGAACCTCGGAACCGACAACGCCAACACTCACGGCAGCGATCTGTCGCGACACGGGGCTCTTGGCGAGTTTTCCCTCCCTGACCAATTTGTTACAGGCAAGAGCAATGGCGACACTAGCACCGGTGATGGATGCCGTACGTGTCCCTCCATCGGCTTGAAGGACATCGCAATCGACCCAGAGAGTTCTGGAACCCAGGCCCTCAAGGTCGATTCCAGCGCGAAGGGATCTGCCAATGAGTCTCTGGATCTCCGTGGACCTTCCGTCAATCTTACCGCGGGAGCTATCGCGCTGCTTTCTAGGTGCGGTGGAATAAGGGAGCATCGAGTACTCGGCGGTCAGCCAACCGCCTGTTACCCCCTGCTCTTTCATCCAACGAGGCACACCCTCCTCAATGCTGGCGGCGCACAGAACCTGAGTGCGCCCGAAGGAAATCAGCACGGAGCCTGAAGCTTGGGGGGCGATACCGGTCTGAAAGGTGACTTCCCTGAGTTTGTCGGAAGCTCTGTTGTTGGAGCGTGAGCGTGCAGTCATGGAGGCGGAGGGTTACCGCTACCGCTTCGGAGTGCAAGAAGATCCTCTTGGGATCAAGTCACCTCAGAAGAGGATTATCCCTGATCGGCTGATGCGCACTAAGTGCAGGAAGCACTCTTGTCTGAATCATCTGGGCCATCGAGGGATCACCGGAATGCTCATAGGCGGATGCCGCCATTGTGGCCACCCGAGATGCTTCATCAAAAGCGCCGCATTCGGCTAAGGCCGCGGCATACGTGAGAAGAAAGAGTGGAACCTGCCCGTTCGTTGCCTCAACGATCTGTTTGGAAAGGGCAGCAGCTTCCTGGCCGTTACGGACCGTGCCATCGGGGTGTGTTGCAAGCAACCAGGCCAGCGAGCGCTGGTCCTGCAGGTCACCCGGGTCGATCTGCATCGCAAGTCGGTAAACTTGAGCTGCCTTTGCCGGTTCGCCATTCATCAGCAAGGCCGCTGCTAGGTTGCGAGCTGCCCCAGTTGTTGCCCTCACCTGGAGGGACTGCTGAAACTCCTGGATCGCTTCCTGACGGCGTCCCATTTTCAAGAGGGTGAGGGCCATGTCATTGTAGGCCTCGGCATTCGAGGGACGCAGATGGATCGCCTCCAGGAACTCCTTCAGGGCCTCGGGAAGTTTCCCCTGGGCATCCAGCGTGCATGCATAATTATGGCGGGACTTCCAACTGCTCGGATTACGGGCCAGCGTCGCAGGAAAGAAAAACTCTCCGGCTTCCCATTGCGGCAACTGAAGCAGCGTCAAGACTGTCCAAAATGGAAGAAAAACAACCGCCAGAAGTATGGCGATCCGGGGACGTGCATCGCTGATCAGCATGGCAAAGGCCAGTGCTGGGCCCAGCATGCCGAGATAGAGATATCGATCGCTAACCGTTGATACTATCTGGAAATTGAAAGGAATAAGACCCAGCGTCGGAAGGGCTCCGATGACCATAAGCGTGGCCGGAAGCAGGTAAGAACGGAGTTTTTGAAAGAATGTCAGCAGGCAAGCGAGGAGGATTGGAATCAGCCAACTCCAGTACAGAATACCAGCCGACAAAAGAGAGTTGGGAGAACGCCCATAATCGGCACAGAGCCCCCAGGGATCCGCAGGCCAGATAAGTTTCCAGATGTAAAAGGAGATCGCGTCACCAGCCACAAGAGGCCTTGCCCAGAGAGGCACCAGTGAACGCGCGAGTTCAGCAGCAGGCTGTGCCTTGGAGGTCATCATCACCTCCAGAACAGCAACGATGAACCATGGTATGAGCCAGAGAAGGGGTTTGAGCGAACGTCCCCTGATCCGTAAAAGCCATAAGCCGCAAAGGAAGGCCAGAGCTGGGGTAACGACGCTCCCCGGCTTGGAACCGAAGGCCAAGATCAGGAGAAGGGTGGCGGTAATGTATCGGAAGGCCTGCCGGGTATTTCTTCCGGAGTGATCGAGCCATGAAAGGAAAAGAGCTAAAGCAGCAAGGGAAAATGCACCGCCCAGAAGATCTCGCAATCCCGAGACCCAGGCGACCGCCTCGACCTGGATCGGATGAAGACCGAAAGCAAGGGCTCCAGCCGCGGATGCAAGCAGAACGCGTGGTGAAGTGATCGAAGTCGTATGAAAAGTAGAAAGCCGCGCACCCAGCATTCTACGAACAATGAGAAAAACCATGCTCGTGGAGAGCAGGTGACTGATAAGATTCGTCCCGTGGAAAAGCGCAGCATTGATCGGCCCGAAACTGATGCTTGTCCCGGCCACGACACGGGATAGGGCGACAAGTCCGGCCCAAACGGAATAAGTGACGGGAATATAGAGTTGCTGGAATGGAGCCTTCCAAAAGGTGGCCACGCTTCCCCACGAAAGCGGCGCATAGAGGGGATTCCGATGGATATTGGTGTCGTCGTCCCAGAACGGCAGAAAATGGAAGCTCAGGACCTGAGCGTAGGTGGCAGCCACCGTAAGGAGCACAAGACCAAGGAGAAGACCTGAAAACCAAGTCCTGGAAGAGATCCAAACAAGAAATGATCGCAGTCCACTCATGATTGACCCGAGATGCATACAGTCGGAGGAGTCCGGTTGGCGAGCACCCGTTCCGCAACTCTTTTCAACCCTCCATTCGGTGCTAGATCGGGAATGGCAATGAAATCCGCAAGAGCTCCAGGGGAAAACTGCCCTAGTCTTCCGGCGCGACCGATCGCGGCAGCAGGGGCTGTCGTCACCATACGAAGAATTTCGCCCGGATCCAGCATGGGGAAAGATTCGGACAGAGCCCTCATTTCAGCAAACATGTTGAGATCCTGATTGCTTGCCAGACTGTCAGTTCCCAAGAGGAGAGGAATCCCGCTTTCTCGGAAGAAATTCAGATCAAAGGGAGGTCGTTTGAAAAACTCATGGGTTCTGGGGCAATGAACCACGGGATATCGTCCAGCCGTGCGTTTTAGCAACTCCCGGTCGTTACTATCGAGCTGATTCATGTGAACAAGGATCGATCCCTCGGGAACAAGCTCTCTCCCCAGCACTGCTTGAATAGGGGTCATACCCTTACAATCTTCCATCGGACGCCCAATGGAGCATAAAAATTCGTAGAGAAGCCCCTCACCCTTCGCAAACATGCTCATTTCTTCCTCGGACTCGGCAAGGTGTGTGCAGAGTGGAAGCTGATATTTGAGAGCATAGGTCGAGGAGAGTTCGTAGAGCTCGCGGGAAACAGTATAAGGGGCATGGGGCGAGATTCCGAACCCTCCTAACCCCTCACCCGCTTTCTCAAGGAAATAGATTGCCCCCGCCAAGGCCTCTGCTGATTGGAGGCGACTCCTCACATCCATGACTTCGAGAAACCACCAAACCCGGATCGGGGGTTCCAGAAGAAAGGGCACCAACTCTGGAAAGGACTCAATATTCAGGACCGTAGTACAGCCCCACTGTTGAAGCTCCTTCATTCCCGCTGCTATTGCATCCAGGTAATCCCTTTGGTCCAGGGAGCGACGCATGGCATTGAGACGCTGGATCCACTCCGAAAACGAGCCTTCTCCAAAGAGAGCGCCCCTCATCATCGTGTAGTCGAGATGGCAATGCGCATTGATCAGCCCGGGCATTAGGATCACCTCGCCGAGATCTTCCTGCGAGGCGCAGGGATACTCCCGAACCAGCTCCTTCCAGGTACCCACGCCAAGGATCTCGCCTCCCCTCACGGCAAGCCCTCCATCCGAGATGTCAGGCGAACTCATCGGAAGCACGCTTGCTCCCCTGTAGAGCCTTATTGCTTCTGAGGCTGGCATGGCGTGATGGAGACTAATCCTTCAGTCTTTGGTTCCTTAGTCCCTAGTCCTTCTTGGGAAGATTACCCTTGGCAATCGGACGTGCCGCTGCGACCACCAGATTACAGAGTTCGCGGCAGATCAGCGGAATTCGGTCAGTGGGAAGCGTGTCAAGGGAGAGCTTCTCGACAGGAAAATCTGAGAGCGGTTCACCGGGCGCCAGATCCCAGAGAATAGTACGTAGGCATCCTCCGTCGGAGGTGCAGCACTTCGCCACAAGCTCCTGGGCTTGATCGGGCTTCAATAATTGCGTGATCCGGTACATTCCCGTCTGACGGTCCAAGGTCTGACGAAGGCTCGTAGGCTGAAGGGACCCATTGAGGAAAGAAAGCCAGAGTCCAAGGGCTGCAGGATAAAAATATTCGATCGCCCGTTCCATCTCCTCGAGTGAGGCAAGCTTGAGTAGCCAGCCACGCCTCAGATTCGGTGCCGTTTTCAGGGGACGGAACTCTTCTCGGGCATCATAACGCGCAATAAGCCTGGCATCAGTGGCAGAGTTAAATAAATCAAGGTCGTCACGATCAGCATCCTCGACGTGACGCAACGTGTAGTCGGCGCTCAGAATAATCTGGCCGATCAGAAAACGGTCCGATTCCAGACACTGGGCCAGCAACTCACAGCAGGTTGAGGGGGCAACTGGCATCCGCCCTTAAAAAGAAATAAGGGTAAAGGATAAGGATCCCTTACCGGTGAGAACGACGTTTGACGTGAAGCTGCGCAAAGGACCTAAGTAAGGAAGACTGTACTGTGGCAAGTTCCTCACCGGAGAGAACTCTATCGCGCATTTCCTGTTCGGCACGGGCAACCGCTTCTTCGGCAGCCTTCTCGTCGATCTCCGCCTCGACGATCGCCATGTCTGTTAGAATAGAAACACGATCCGGTAGCACCTCCAGGAATCCTCCGCCCACGGCGAAGGAAAGTTCGCCATCTTCTGTTGTCACAATGACCTCCCCAGGAATAATTTCCGTCATGAGAGGCATATGGTCCGGCAGGATGCCGAGACCACCTTCCACCCCGGGAGCAATCACCATCTGCGCGCTTCCCGTGAAAACGCGAGCCTCCGGAGTGACGATCTCGAGTTGGAGTGAGCTCATTTAGGAATTCTTGGACGCTGCAATAACCTGGTCAATTCCACCCTTCATGTAGAAATCACCCTCGGGAATCTCATCCATTTTTCCTTCAAGGATCTCCTTGAATCCACGGATCGTATCGGCGATTGCCACGTACTGACCTTTGGATCCGGTGAAGATTTCAGCAACATGGAAAGGCTGGCTAAGGAAGCGCTGGATCTTTCGGGCGCGATAAACGGTCAGCTTATCCTCGGGGGAAAGCTCGTCCATGCCGAGAATGGCGATGATATCTTGGAGATCCTTGTAGCGCTGGAGCACCTTCTGAACGCCGCGGGCCACCCCATAATGTTCCTCACCAACGATCTCGGGAGCAAGCGCCTTGGAGGTCGAAGCGAGGGGATCGACGGCGGGATAGATGCCCAACTCAGCGATGGAACGCTCGAGAACGATCGTGGAATCGAGGTGGGCAAATGTATTGGCGGGGGCCGGATCGGTCAGATCGTCCGCAGGGACATAGACAGCCTGGAAGGAAGTAATGGACCCATCCTTGGTCGAAGTAATGCGCTCTTGGAGAATGCCCATTTCAGACGCCAGCGTTGGTTGGTAGCCGACAGCACTCGGCGTACGGCCAAGCAGCGCTGAGACCTCGGAACCGGCCTGCGAAAAGCGGAAAACATTATCGACGAAGAGCAACACATCCTGGTGTTTCTCATCACGGAAGTACTCGGCCATAGCCAGGGCTGTGAGGGCGACACGGAGACGTGCTCCCGGGGGCTCGCTCATCTGTCCGTAGACAAGACCAACTTTGGAACCCTCCTCCAAGAAAATGAAGTTACCATCGGCATCCTTGACTGGGTGACCCTTTTCGTCCTTTTGGACGGCAATGACTCCAGACTCGATCATTTCACCATAGAGATCGTTTCCCTCACGGGTACGCTCACCGACACCGGCGAAGATGGAATAACCGCCGTGGCCCTTGGCGATGTTGTTGATGAGCTCCATGATAACAACGGTCTTGCCGACGCCCGCACCGCCGAAGGCACCGACCTTGCCACCCTTGGTGAACGGACAGATCAGATCAATGACCTTGATGCCGGTTTCCAGAACCTGTGCTTTGGTGTCCTGATCAACAAGTGGAGGAGCACTGCGGTGGATGGGAAGATACTTGTCCGCCTTGACAGGGCCACGCTCGTCGCAGGGCTCTCCAAGGACGTTGAAGATACGACCGAGAACACCTTCACCGACAGGGACCGAAATTGGCTTACCAAGTGAACGGACCGGCATTCCGCGTTTGAGTCCCTCTGTCGAGGACATAGCGATGGCGCGCACCCAGTTCTCTCCAAGGTGCTGTTGGACCTCTAGGGTCACTTTGGCCGGTTTGCCGTCGACCGTATAGTCGACCTCAATGGCGTCATAGATCTTGGGCAGTTTGCCCTCCTTGGTGTTGAACTCGGCATCGATGACGGGGCCGATGATTTGAACGATGGTTCCTGTGTTGCTCATGAGCTTTTTTGTTGGGGTTATTGAATTTGGAAAAGTTTTGTTTCGGATTCTCGATGACTGATTTTTTTAGCTTTTAGGCAAGGGCCATCTGAGCGGTTGTGATTTCGAGAAGCTCGGTGGTGATGCTTGCTTGACGGGCCTTGTTGTACTCAAGGGTCAGATCCTTCACGAGACTCTTCGCATTGTCAGTTGCGCTCTTCATCGCAACCATGCGAGCGCTCTGTTCGGAAGCGCGGGCATCGAGGATCATCTGGAATACCTCGAAGTGGAAATAGTAAGGCAATACGGAATTGAGGACTTCGTCCGCATTAGGTTCAAACAGGAACTGGGCTCCCGTTGTTGCCGTTGCGTTCATTATCACCTGTTCACCGCCCGATGGGGATACTCCTGCGGCTTTATCATCCGTGATAGGGAGTAGTGTCACTAGTAGAGGCTTCTGAACAAGTGTGTTGACAAACTTCGGGTAGAGCACCTCGACACGATCGACCTCTCCGGAGAGGAACTTTTCTAGGCAGAACTTGGAAATCGCCTTGGTCTGAAGGAAGGTGGGATTGTCGGGCAGTGCGAAATCAGCGATCATGTTGCGCCCTGTTCTTGCCAGAAAAGAGGCGCCTTTCTTTCCAGAGGCAACGAAGAGAGTCTTCTCCTGATCGAGCAACATCGCCTCTCGGAGGACGTTGGTATTAAGAGCGCCGCAGAGTCCTTTGTCAGAGGTGACAAGTAGGACCAGCGTCTTCTTCACCGGCCGAACCTCCAGTAGTGGATGGGAGTCCGCGCTCACCATGTCGCGTAGGGAAACAAGGACCCTGTTGAGAACAAGGGAGTAAGGATGTCCAGCCATGGCAGCCTGCTGAGCCTTGCGCATCTTGGATGCGGCGACCATCTGCATTGCCTTCGTAATCTGGGCAGTGTTCTTGACCGACTTTATGCGTCGGCGGATGTCGCGGGTATTAGCCATAAGCTACCAGTGTGCGTTGTAGGGTTATCTTAGCGGAAAATGACCTTGAACTCCTCCAACGCCGCAGTCAGTTCCTTCTCGATTTCGGCATCAACGGCACCTTTCTTGAGGATGAGTGCGAGGAGGGACTCCTTGCGGGAGTTTAGGAACTGGGAAAGCTGATCCTGGAAGTCCTTAACCCGATCGACCGCGACCGCATCAAAGTACCCCTTCTGCATGGTCCAGAGGATGGCAACCTGAAGCTCAACGGCAAGCGGGTGATACTGGTGCTGTTTGAACAGTTCCACGATGCGCCCTCCGCGATCGAGTTGAGATTTGGTGCGAGCATCCAGATCACTCCCGAACTGGGAAAAGGCGGCTAGCTCGCGGAACTGGGCAAGATCGCCCTTCAGCTTACCGGCCACCTGCTTCATCGCCTTGATCTGCGCTGCGGAACCGACGCGAGAGACTGAAAGACCGACCGAAATGGCTGGTCGGATACCCTGGTAGAAGAGATCGGTCTCCAAGTAGATCTGGCCATCCGTTATCGAGATGACGTTTGTCGGAATGTAGGCCGACACGTCACCAGCCTGGGTCTCGATGATTGGAAGGGCCGTGAGGGATCCGTTTCCGGCCTTCTCACTAAGACGGGCGGAACGCTCGAGCAAACGGCTGTGAAGGTAGAAGACATCACCGGGATAGGCCTCACGTCCCGAAGGACGCTTGAGAAGCAGAGAAATCTGACGATAAGCCACGGCATGCTTCGAGAGATCGTCAAAAACAATCAGGGCATCCATGCCATTATCCATGAACCACTCTCCCATTGCCGCGCCGGCAAAGGGGGCAAGGTACTGATTCGAAGCACTGTCCGATGCGGGAGCAGAAACAATGATCGTGTACTGGAGGGCATTGTGGGAGGAGAGCGTGTCGACGACACGGGCGATGTTCGCATTCTTCTGACCGACTCCAACATAGATGCTGTAGATAGGACGGAAGGAAGGATCGCCGGAAGCCTCACCCGAGCGGTTGATGTTTGCCTGGTTGATGATCGTGTCGATGGCGATCGTCGTCTTGCCAGTGGCTCGATCACCGATGATTAGCTCACGCTGACCGCGACCGATCGGAATCATCGCATCGATGGACATGATGCCGGTGCAGAGAGGCTGACTAACGCTCTGACGCTTAATGATACCAGGAGCTGTCTTCTCGACAGGGTAGAAGGTCTTCGACTGGATGGGTCCCTTCCCATCGATTGGCTGTCCGAGTGAGTCGACCACGCGACCGAGAAGCTCTTTGCCGACAGGCACCTCAAGCAGGCGCCCAGTGGTCTTCACCTCGTCTCCCTCGGAGATCGACGTGTAATCGCCGAGAATAATGGCGCCGACCTCGGTCTCCTCGAGGTTCAACGCGATGCCGTAGATCCCACCCGGGAACTCGAGCATTTCGTTGAGCATGACGCCCCCGAGTCCCTCGATGCGGGCGACACCGTCTCCGATCTCGCGGACGGTTCCGACATTGGATTTTGCAGCGGTTGCGTTGGAAAGACCGCTGATCTTTGCTTCAAGTTCTTGCAGGAGGTTGCTCATGGTTTGTGGGTGTTGAAAGGTGAGTTTTAGAAAGAGGAAAGGTTAACAGGCAATAGTGATGATTAAGAGTTCAGGGCTAAAAGACGGGAAAGCACCGATGCGTCCCAGACTTCACTTCCGAGACGGATGCGAGCTCCGCCTATGAGTGCCGGATCGACTTTCACTTCGACCGTGACGGCTCCTCCATCCCGTTCTTGCAGGGACTTGAGAATCGAGTCGTGGGTTCCTTGGTCGAGAATGGCGGCACTTTCGATCACGGCGTGATGTCCAGCTGTCTCAAGTCGGATTAAGCGCGCAAACTCCCTGAGGATCTGAACGGAGTGACGAGGAGCGGCCTTCACCACGAGATCAGCGATGGAAAGTGCCTTGGCACTGTCAGTGCGACCGGAGTCATCGAGTGACGACTCAAAGAGTTCCCTGGCCTTAAGTTTGGCATCCTTGGGGATCTGCATCGTGGTTGGTATGTTGGGAGTTTCTGGGAAAGCGGATTGAGATTCCCCTAGGAAGCGAGTTCCTTGGAGGCTTCCTCGCTGAGGCGCTTCTGATCTTCGGGTGAGAGAACCTTGCCTGCGACTTGGGCCGTGGTCTTGACGACAAGTGAAACCATCTCGCGCTTTACTTCGTCGACCATGCGGTTGCGCTCGGAAGTAATTTCATGACGAGCTCGTTCCACAATAGCGGCTGATTCCTTGACTGCCTTTTCCATCTCACGTTGGGAAAATGCCTCATTGCTCTTGCGTAACTCCTCAATCATCACCTGAGCATCGTCATTAGCCTTCCGGAGAATCTCCTGATAACGGAGTTCCGCTTCGGCAAGCTGCTTCTTGATTTTCTCAGCATTGAGCTGCCCCTCTTCGATACGCTTGCGACGTTCTTCAAGAACCTTCAGCAACGGAGCGAAGGCAAAGCGGTTCAGGACAAAGTAAACGATGAGGAAAAGAATCAACTGGGCAATGAAGTGCGGCCAATCAACTCCGAATTGTTTTAAAATTTCCATCTTCCGTTAGATTCTCCCGATAATGTTTTTTGGTTTGTTAAAAAGGTTGAGCGGCGCCCCGGTCACGGGGCGCCACCCAAGAAGGATTACTTGCCCTGGAACGCGAAGATCAGACCGAAGATCGCGATGGCCTCGGCCAGAGCGATGGTCAGAATGCCGATCATGAGCACCTTGGGAAGTGTTGCGGGATTACGGCCGATCGCCTCGACCATGCGAGCTCCGATAAGACCAATGCCGATGGCGGATCCAGCTCCGGCAACGCCGAGGGTGAAACTACCGGTGATCGTGTTGGCCGAAGTCAGGGCTTCGGCAAGAATGTTGATGAGCATGTGATGTGTTGGTTTGTGGTTGTGTTGTTTCCGGCAGTCGTCCACGTCCCGCATGGTCCCGGCTACCAAAAGTCTTTGAAAGATAAGCTTAGTGTTCCTCGTGCGCTGTCGAGAGTTGTAGGTAAACGAGAATCAGAAGAGTAAAGACCATTGCCTGGAGAAATCCGATAAGCAATTCAAGGAAGTAGAAAGGAATGGGGACTATGCAACTGAGGACCGAGGAGAGCCAAGTGGGGAAATGGAAGATTTGGCCAATGTTTATCATCGTCGCGAGCATGTTCTCACCGGCAAAAATATTTCCATAGAGTCGGAGAGAGAGAGAAACGGGGCGAACCAGGATAGAAACAACCTCCAGCACACCCACAAAGAGGAAAAGAGGCACTAGGAGAAAGAGGATCGGGCCAGACATACCACCCTTCACACCAAAGAGTTCCTTGATGAAGGCAACAGGTCCCGTGACCTGCATGGTCCAGTAAAACCAGAGAACCATCGACACCGTCGCCATGGCAATAGTCATGTTCATGTCTGCGGTGCCCGGGCGAAGGAGAGGAATGAATTTGTCTCCCTCATGCCAACCGATCGAACCGACGCCTGGCAGCAAGCCGAACCAGTTTGAGATCAATATGAAAATGAAGAGCGTTCCAAGAAGGCCGAAAGACTTCCGTGTCATCTTATCGCCAAGAATCCCCTCAACGGCGCCGTAAAAACCCTCGACGACCGCCTCGAGGAAATTCTGACCGGCCCCCGGGATGACTTCGATCTTGCGGGTGCAGGAGCGAACGATCCACATGATCACTCCAAGCACGATCGCCGTGACGAGGATTGAATTGGTGAACCAGGCCAGAAAGGAATGAGTTAGGAACTCAGGCGTCTCCGCGGAAAGTTCCGCGCTGGCTATTGGGAGAAGTGAAAAAACCATGTGTCGAAGTTCGGGAAAATCAAAAAATGAGTCTCGGATAACAATCAACCAAGCCCCGTCTGGCAAGTGATTTTTGGGTGCTTGTGAAATTTTTCACAAGCAAAACAGAAAATCCTAAGAGTGCGGTGTCCCAGACTGAAGGAACTTTTCCAATTTTAGGTCCGACCTGTACTCATCGAAAGCGGTATCCTTCATGAGTTCCTTGAAAATACGAGGGGAATAAAACTCTCTTGCTCGTTCAAGGAAGAAAACGGCATCCGATCCCGATTTGTTCTGCAGGGCGCTGAGGGCAGCTCCCATCGCCTGCTCTCCGGACATCGAAGTAATTGTTGCAAGCGAAGGAGCCTCTTTAGCGGGTTGATCCTGGAGTTTCGTTAGAATCTCCTTCGCGGAGAGAAGGGAGACATTGTCATCAAGATCAGCACGTATCACCGCCTTGTGCAGGAGGTCAGCAGCGGTACGATAGCTTCCCCGTTGACGATGAATTTCAGCCCACTTGCGGTAGATGGAAGCAGTCGTAGGGTGAGTCGATGCATACCGATGCAGCTCAGATTCGGCCGTCACGAGTGGATCCGTTATTTGTCCTCCATTGGGCCCCCCCCGATCCTTGTTTTTATCGGCTTCTTCGAGAGTGATAAGAGCCATCAGAACACGTGCCTCGGCATCCATTTCACCCTTCGAATTCGCACGTTCCAATGATTCTTTTGCGAGAGAGAACTCGCCGGCTTGGAGCGCGGAATTGCCTATTAGAAAATCGATGCCGGGTAATGCTGCCTGAGCTTGCTGGACTTTTTGAAAATCCAGGAAAGCTTTACGGAAATCTCCGTTGCTGAGTTCAGCAAAACCGGAATCCACCAGGGAATCTGATTCTGCCGAGGGAACAACAACTTCATATTTCGGCGCGGATGCATCGACCTTGTCCGAAGTTGCTGATTTCTTGCCGAACCAATAACCACCGAAGGATGCGACTCCCAAGGATAGGAAAACGCAGGTAATCACAATGATCCGTTCGGTCTTTTGTTGCTTCGACATCTTTCCCCTACCGCGGGACCGGCCCTTGGCACGGGAATCAGCCTTCGCAAACAGACCTTTTGGGGAATTGCGATCCGAGCGTCGTCGGCGCCTAAGCTTAGGTTCTACCGGGGCTAACTCCGAAGCGGTTTCCTCGCCACGTATTCCATCCTGTCGCACCTCATCACTGGCTTCTTCCGACGATTCAGGATTGTTCACGGGCGATGAGAAAGAAGGATTCTGCTTTTGTTAAACCGATCTGGAAATTTAAAGACAAAAAAGCCACTGAGAGCGATTTTTTTGTTTCCGGTTTGCGGACAATCACAAGTCCTAGTAATTAATCGTTTCTGAGCCGCTTGTCCAATGAGGCGCCGGACGGATCAAACCAACAACAATTAATCACCATCTCATCATGAGCAGCATCCCAAAAGTTTTCGTCGCAGACCCGGTTTCCCAACGTGGAGTGGAAGCCCTTGCTGAGGGAGGTGTTATCGAGGTCGTGGTGAAGACAGGCCTCAAGGAGGAGGAACTGATCAAGATCATTCCCGAATTCCACGGCTTGGTGGTCCGTAGCCAGACCAAGGTCACGCCGGCCGTTTTCGCAGCCGCCAAAAATCTCAAGGTTGTCGGACGCGCCGGTGTTGGTATCGACAACGTGGATGTGGACGCAGCTACCAAGCACGGCGTTATTGTCATGAATGCCCCAGGCGGCAACACGATCTCCACGGCCGAGCACGCCTTCTCACTCATGCTGGCGACGGCCCGCTTCATTCCCCAGGCTGATGCCAGCATGAAGGCCGGCAAGTGGGACCGCAAAAAGTTCGAGGGTGTCGAACTTCACGGCAAGACCATCGCAATCCTTGGCATGGGCCGTATCGGTACCGAGGTGGCCCGCAGGGCGATTGCCTTCGGCATGAAAGTGCTTGCCTACGATCCTTACATCTCCGCCAGCAAGGCAAAGTCCCTTCAGGTCGAGGTAGTCGACAAGGTGGATGACATCCTGCCTCAAGCAGATTTCATTACCGTCCACATGCCCCTGACCGAAGAGACCAAGCACATGATCGGCCGCAAGCAGCTTCCCCTTCTCAAGAAAGGCGTCCGCATTGTCAATTGCGCCCGCGGTGGGCTAATTGACGAGGATGTCCTCGCCGAGGGACTCAAGAGCGGCCAGATCGGCGGTGCGGCCCTGGACGTCTTCGAGGTAGAGCCCGTTCCTGCTGAATGGCCTCACCGCGATGTTCCTAACCTTGTTCTCACCCCTCACCTCGGCGCCTCCACGGCAGAGGCTCAGGAACTCGTAGGCATCGAGATTGCCGAGGCTGTTCGAGCTACCCTGCTCCAGGGTGAGATCCGCAACTCCGTCAACATGCCGAACATCGACGCCAAGACCATTTCCATCCTCGGTCCCTGGATCGAATTGGGCGGCAAACTCGGACTCTTTCTTGCGCAGATAGCGCCCAAGCGCGCCGAGAAGCTTTCGATCCGCTTCAGCGGTCGCTTCGTTGAGCAAGATCTGACGGCCGTCACCCGTGAACTCATCACCGGATTCCTTCGTTACACCCATGGCAACGATGTCAATCCCGTCAACGCCCCCGCCATCCTCGCTAACCTGGGACTTGAAGTCATCGAAACACGCCAGAGCGAAGCAGGGGAATTCACCGACCTCATCGAGGCCTCCATCACTCAGGATGGCGTTACTGCATCTGTCGGTGGAACGCTTTACGGCTCCAAGCCCCGAATCGTCACGATCAACGGCCGCTTTGTCGAGGGAGTGCCCTCAGGCATCATCCTCCTTCTCGAGAACCGTGATCGCCCGGGTATCGTCGGCCATCTTGGAACCCTCCTCGGCCAGAACAAGGTCAATATAGCCAGCATGTCGCTGAGCCGCAATGAAGTCGGGGGACAGGCACTGACCCTGCTCAATCTCGACTCTGCACCAGACGAGGCTCTGCTGGCCAAGGTGACATCAGACGCCGACATCTCGACCGCCAAGGTCATCCGTCTGTAAGCAGCATCCCTCGGCGCTATGCCTGAATCACCCGCCTTGATTCTCGCCGGAGATCTCGGCGGGACCAATTTCCGTGTGGCCGTCTTCCGCAACGACGCGGAGATGACCCGCCTGCATTTTGCGAAATTCCATAGCGCAGACCACTCCTCACTCGAGGAAATGGCCGGTCTTTTTCTCAAGGATCTCAAACTGGAATCCCCACTCAGGACAGCCTGCTTCGGCGTACCGGGACCTAATATCGCAGGTATCGTCACAGCAAGTAACCTTGGCTGGAAGATTGAGATCAATGCCCTTCCGAAACTCATCGGCATCCCACGCGTCGAGGTGCTGAACGACCTCGAATCGACGGCCTATGGGCTGGCGGCACTACGTCAAACCGACCTTGCTCCACTCCAGGCTGGTTCCGGTTCTCATGCCGGGAACCAGTGCGTCATTGCCCCCGGAACAGGACTTGGTGAGGCAGGCCTCTTCTGGGACGGCACACGCCATACCCCCTGGGCCAGCGAAGGGGGTCATGCGGACTTCGCCCCAACAGACGAACTGCAGCACGATCTTCTCAACTTCCTTCGGGGCGAATACGGCAGCGTCAGCTTCGAGCGGGTTGTCTCGGGGATGGGAATCGCCAACATCTACCGCTTTCTACGCGACACGGGGCGCGGAGTCGAAAACACTTCTGTCGCTCGCGAGATCATGGAGCACGATGCAGCAGCCGTCATCGACAAGCATGCAGCGGATGGATCGTGCCCACTCTGCATCTCAACAATGGATCTCTTTGTCAGGACGCTCGGCGCCGAGGCCTCCAATCTGGCACTTAAGACTATGGCCACAGGCGGAGTCTTCCTCGGAGGAGGTATTCCTCCAAAGATCCTGCCGCTTCTCCGGCGTCCGCTCTTCTTGGAAAGCTTCCTAAATAAAGGACGGCTCAGATCGCTCTTGGAGACGATGCCGATCAATGTCGTCTTGAATGACGAAACCGCGCTTCTTGGCTCTGCAAAGAACGCATTACGGATGCTAGAGCGGTAGATCGCTAGCAGAAAATCTCCGGCTCAATCAGCGGCCCTTCCTCAGATGGCTCGGTAAAATCCCAAGCTGTTCGCGGTACTTGGCAATAGTTCTGCGGGCAACCTTCAGTCCCCTCGCCTCCAACTCCTCAACAATTTCCTGATCGCTCAGTGTGGCACGGGGAGATTCCTTGTCCACCATGTCGCGGATTGCTCCCTTCACCATCTCATTACTGACCGCAGTGCCATCGGAGTTCTGGAATCCAGGGGTAAAAAAATATCTCATCTCTAATAATCCCTGGGGCGTATCCATGTATTTTCCAGAGACGGCGCGGCTGACGGTGGTGACATGCAGGCCTACGGCGTCCGCGATCTGAGCCATAATCAGGGGCTTGAGAGCAGAGGCCCCCTTGCGAAAAAACTCCTCCTGCCGAGAAACGATCTGGTTTCCGATGGCAAGCAGGGTCTGCTGACGCTGCTGAAGACTGCGTAAAAAAAACCGCGCTCCCTTGATTTTCTCGCGAAGGTACAGCAACAGTTCCTCGTTCTGACCGCGCTCTGCAAGCAGTTCCTTGTAATCATTGCTGATCTTGAGGCGGGGAAGTTCATCCTCATTAAGACGGACCGAAAATCCCCCTTTATCACCACCTCCCTCAGCATCACCTCTCGTTTGCGGAATGACGATCAGGTCGGGAATGACACCCTGCTCATCGGCCGATGTGAAGGGACGCCCAGGCTTCGGCTCCAACGTTGCGATATGCCGGGCCGCCGCAGTGACATCAGCAACGGGGACACGGAGATCACGGGCGATCTCGTCATAGCGGTGACGGGCCAACTGAGGGAGATGGTGACTGAGAATCCGGGCAGCAAGTCCATTCCCATCATTCCGTCTCGAGAGCTGGAGAAGAAGGCAATCCGCGAGATCCGAGGCCGCCACTCCCGGAGGCTCGAATTCGCGTACTTTTCTCAAGACAGCCTCCATGGGCAACTCGGGAACTCCTGCCGCTAAAGCCAGATCCGAAACGCTCATTCTCAGATAGCCATCCTCGTCCAGGCTTCCGGCGATAAGTTCGACAAGGTGTAGTTCTTCGGGAGGAAAACCCGCAGCCTGATCCATCACCAGGTTCCTGAGCGTCGGCCTTGAGACTTGCGATTCAAAAAGAAATCTCCGGCGTTCCTCATCCTCTGCGGAATAGGCGGATCGGGTTGATGCCTGAGGCAGGTAATCGCGCCACTCGTCTTGTAGCGAAAATTCATTATCTCTCGCCCTTCTATCATTCTCCTCTTTGGGAAGGGAATGGGGATGAGTATCCTCATCTGAATCAGCGGATCCCCCTAGAAGATCTTCTTCTTCCAGAACGGGATTAGTGGCCAACTCCACGGCAATCATCTGACGAAGCTCTGCTACAGGAGTCTGCAGCAACTGGAGACTCTGCTGCATTTGCGGGGAAAGTGCCTGCTGTTGGGCAACACCCGCGATGAGTTCCATTCCAGCCATTACTTATTGATGAAACAGAGCTAATCAATTACAAGCAACTTTTGGGCCATTTCGTGAAATATTTCAACTTTTCACACCAATTGAAGAATAAGCGAATATGCAGGCTGTAATGAATGGATGAAGGAGTTAACTTTCTGGGGAGCAACCAGCACACAAAGGAGGCGAAATTTATTATGACCATCACCAAGATCGCGGCGATCGTTGCGCTTGCAACGGCAGCCCTCAGCCTCGGCGCCTGCTGCCACAAACAATGCTGCCAGCAGCCTTGCCCCACCACCGTCGGCAAGTGCAAGTAATTTAGGCAAAAGCGCCTAGGCGCTTTTCTCCTTAACTCCAGAATTGCCGGACCGTTCAGTCGGTCCGGCTTTTCTTTTGTACGGGGCTATTAACTCCGGCTGTGACGCTCACAAAAGGGCAACCCTTTCTCAGAAACCGCCAAGGATACTCCGCGTCCAGAGTGATTCCAATGCGTCTTGAGACAACGACCTCCTGATTCCCCGTGGCTTTGCCGAGGCACCAACCGTTGCCTGCAAAGGGATCGGACCCATGAAGACTCCCATCAATCCCGAGTGCCTGGGTCAGTTTTGCAGGTCCACTGCAGAGTTCCATGAGATGCTCCCTTTTTCTGCGTGACCTCATTAACGGGATCCCATGCAGCGGTTCCAGGGCACGGATCAGGACGAATCCTTCACGCCCACCCCCTTTCACCAGGAAGTTAAAGAGCCAGTGCATCCCGTAATTCAGATAAACATAAGCCGATCCAGGCGCATGAATGTCCACGAACTCACGGGCAGCGGCTCTCTTCCATGTATGGCAGGCTCGGTCATTCTCAGAGGTATAGGCCTCTGTCTCCACGATAACGCCCGACGCATCAGCAAATCCAAACGTACAGCCAATCAATTCACGAGCGCAGATCAGAGGATCGCGTTGGAAGAACTTGTGGGAGAGCGGTTTCACAATGCAGAAATCTTAGAGGCCTGTGGGATGATCAAGAAAGCTCCAGGGAAGACATGCCTGAGTGGCAATAAGTGAAGCCAGGGCCTTCACCCCGAAGGTCTCCGTCGCATAGTGCCCGGCATAAAAGAGATTGATCCCCAGCTCTTCAGCGGCCGTGTAGCTCCAGTGGGGCCCCTCCCCTGTTACAAACGCATCGAAGGCATCAACCCCAAGCGTCGCGGCCCGAGCCACCTCGCTGCCAGCCCCCCCGGTGACCACCAGAACAGTCTTAATGATCTTAGGACCGCCGGGAGCCAGCTTCACGTCACCACCTACAGTGTCTGATAGCAATTCGGCAAAGTCCTCGCGTTTCATCTCCCTCACCTTTCCGATCACCCCAACACTCTGGCCCTTCATCTCCAGAGCCGGTTTTATCCCGGTAAGACCGAGAGCCTTAGCCAGTAGAACATTATTTCCGAGTTTCGGATGGAGATCCAAGGGGAGATGCGAACTGTAAAGGGCGAGGTCGTTATCAAGAGCAGCCTTGATCTTGCGGTAGTGGGCACCGGTCAGAGTCTGCACTCCTTTCCAGAAGAGTCCGTGATGGACCAGCAGAAGCGTGCCCGGAACTCTGGATGACTCGCGGATGACTTCCTCGCAGGCATCCACAGCGGCAACGATCCTTGTGACTGCACCAGAGTTTTCGATCTGGAGACCATTCACAGCTCCTGGATAATCGTTGATTTCACCTGTTCGCAGGAGGCTGTCCATTGTCGAAACAAGCGAAGAAAGTGATTTGAGGGATTTTTTCATGAAAAAGTTTTTTTGCTTTGATGTGTGAAAGAAGTTTTTCCCCGGCCCGGCCTCAGGTAGCAAGGTTAGATGTTAAGAACAGGAATCGTCGGACTCCCCAACGTGGGCAAATCAACTCTCTTCAACGCCCTCACCCGGAGCCGCAAGGCCGAGGCGGCAAACTTCCCCTTCTGCACCATTGAGCCGAACGTCGGAGTGGTGAACGTTCCCGACGCCCGGCTTGAGCGTCTGCGGGAACTTGCCTCCTCCGAGAAGGTCATCCCGGCAGCCATCGAAGTGGTCGATATTGCAGGCCTCGTGAAGGGCGCCAGCGAGGGAGAGGGATTGGGAAACAAGTTCCTGGCACACATACGCGAGGTCGATGCCATCGTTCAGGTGGTCCGCTGCTTTGAGAACGAAGACATCCACCACGTAGCCGGATCAATCGATCCAGTCCGCGACATCGAGATCATCACGACGGAACTGGTCCTTGCCGATATGGCCACCGTCCAGAAGCGGATCGAGCGCCAGACCAAGGCCGCCCGCACTGGTGATAAGGTTGCGAAAGCCGAGATCGAACTCGGTGAAAAACTTCTCCCTCACCTCAATGAAGGGAAACCCGCCAACACAGCTCATCTGTCGGATGACGAGAAGAAACTGATGGCGGGCTTTTTCTTGCTCAGCGCCAAGCCCGTACTATTTGCCACGAATGTACGCGAGGAGGATCTCGCACCGCTTGAGCTGGGTGACTACTCCACCAATCCCCATGTGAAGGCCGTCGTCGATTACGCTGCGACCCATCACGGCACCGGCACTGTCGTTGTCAGCGCCCAGATCGAGAGCGAACTTTCCGAACTTCCGCCCGAAGAGGCGAAGGAATATCTGGAGGGACTGGGGGTCTCCGACAGCGGCGTCGGCAAGCTTATTCGCGGAGCCTATGCCCTGCTGGGACTTCGTACATACTTCACCTACGGGCCTAAGGAAACCCGCGCTTGGACCATCCGCTCCGGAGACAAAGCCCCCGCAGCTGCCGGCGTCATTCACAGCGATTTCGAGCGCGGCTTTATCGCCGCCGAGACCATGGCCTTTACAGACCTGGACTCACTTGGTTCAGCTCCAAAGTGCCGCGAAGCGGGCAAACTCCGCATCGAGGGCAAGGAATACGAGGTCAAGGACGGCGACGTGATGGAATTCCGTTTCAACGTTTAGCCGAAGAGATCTCCCACAGAGGCGCGGAGATATTTGTGAAAAAAATCATAAAACAGGTAATGCCTTCGACTTGAATCCCCAATCGATTTCTTACTGATCAATCAAAGATTCTTCCTCTGCGTTCTCTGCGCCTCTGCGCGAGAATTCATAACTCCGTTCCATGACACATTCCCCCGATCCACGCGAAGCCCTTCTCGCTCCCTTCGCCCAGAAGGCCTCGGAGAGCGCAGGACGCTTGCTGCCCGAGTCGGAGCATTCCTTTCGTACGTGCTACCAGCGGGATCGTGACCGGGTCGTTCACGGCACCTCCTTCCGCAGGCTCGACGGGAAGACGCAGGTCTTCCTCAACGGCAAGGGAGACCATTACCGCACACGCCTGACCCACACGATCGAGGTTGCCTCGGTCAGCAGGACCATTGCACGGGCGCTTGGACTCAACGAAGATCTGGCCGAGGCCATCGCACTTGCCCATGACCTGGGACATCCTCCGTTCGGCCATGCCGGAGAGGAGACGCTCGACCGCCTCATGAAGGATCACGGCGGGTTCGATCACAACGAGCAGAGCCTCCGTGTTGTCGAGACGCTTGAGGAAAGCTATCCCCAGCATCAGGGACTCAACCTCACCCATGAAGTTCTCGAGGGATTGAAAAAGCATCACCGGGAGATTGTGAGCCCCGACGGTGCGAGCTATCCGAGCCCTTCTCTGGAGGCCCAGGTTGCGAACATCGCCGATGAGATCGCCTACTACAGCCATGACCTCGAGGATGGACTTGCCTCCGGCCTGCTTTCCCAAGAGGAACTCATGAGTCTGGATCTCTGGCGCGAAGCAGATGCCAAGGCTCTCGCGGAATCCTCAGGGACCCTCAACTCCGCAGGTCCCCGCACCTATCGGAAGTTCGTCCTCCGCTGTCTGATAAACCGGGAGGTTGAGGATCTCGTCTCAACAAGCCATACGGCTATCCTCGCTTCAGGAGTCCATACAGTCCATGAGGTTCGTCATCATCCCGCCCGTCTGATTGGGTACTCTTCCGATCTCAAATCCCGCAACGCCGCACTCCGCAGGCATCTTTACGAAAAGTTCTATCGTCATCCCGAAGTGCATGAAGCCAATGAGAAAGCCTGCTCTCAGATGGAGACCGTCTTTGCCGACCTAATCAGCCATCCCGAAAAACTCGGATTGCGCACTCTCTCGCGTCGGGAACGCGATGGCCTTCATAGGATCGTTGCCGATTATGTGGCAGGGATGACCGATTCGTACTTGCGCAGCCGGAACCAATCTCTCAACGGCTAATCCCTTGAACCTTCCACTTTCCCAAATTACTCTCTGAGCTTTCTTTCACGCTATGTCCACAGAAGCACCCCATCACACGATCGACGTCACCTATCTGGCCCGTCTTGCCAGATTAGAAGTCACTCCCGAGGAGATTGAGATCTTCGGTCCTCAGCTCGGACGCATTCTCGATCACGTGGAGCAGATGAACAAACTCGACATCTCCGGCATCGAACCGACGGCGCATGCGATCACAGTCTTTGACGTGATCCGTGAGGATTCTATTACCGAAAGCCTTCCCAAGAAAACGATTCTGGAAAACGCTCCGCACAACGCCAACGGGCTCTTTGTCGTCCCCAAGGTTCTGGATTAGTCCCTTGCCCAAGCCTGCCATCTGATGAATTGCGGACGACATTTCAACTTTTTAACTTTTTAACTTTTTTATGTCCTTCACACCGTTTCAAAGCATAGCCGCAACACGCCGACTCCTCCGTTCCAAGGAAATCTCACCTGTCGAGCTGCTTGAGGGTCTCGAGCAGCGCATCGCCTCCGTGGATTCCTCAATTGGCGCCTACATAGCACGTGATCTGGAGATAGCCAAGAAGGAGGCCGCTTCAGCAGATCTCTCCAAACCGCTCGGAGGCATTCCGATTGGGATCAAGGATGCCATCAGCGTCGCGGGACAGCCTCTCCAGTCGGCATCTAGGATTCTCGACGGATACACAGCCCCCTACGATGCGACCGCTATCGCCCGTCTGCGCAGTGCGGGAGCCATTCCTTTCGGACGGATGAACATGGACGAATTCGCCATGGGATCCTCCACCGAAAACTCCGCTTTCCATCCGACACGCAACCCTTGGGATCTCAACCGCATTCCCGGTGGATCGAGCGGCGGCTCCGCAGCAGCGGTGGCTTCCGGAACGGCCCTTGCCACACTCGGATCCGACACCGGCGGATCGATCCGTCAGCCTGCAGCTCTCTGCGGCTGCGTGGGGCTCAAGCCAACCTATGGCCGTGTCTCCCGCTATGGCCTGATCGCCTTTGCCTCCTCACTTGACCAGATCGGTCCCCTCACCTCGACCGTCGAGGATAGCGGCATCCTGCTCAATGCCATGGCGGGCAAGGATCCCCATGACTCGACCTCGCTGGAACTTCCCGATGAGGACTTCACCGCAGAGATCGGTCGTGATCTCAAGGGACTACGCATCGGTGTGCCTAAGGAATACTTCGTGGATGGAATGGAGCCGGGCGTTCGCTCATCCGTCGATGCCGCGATCCAACAACTCGTCTCCCTGGGTGCCGAGCCGGTGGAGATCTCACTGCCTCACACCGAGTATGCCGTCGCGGTCTACTACATCATCGCCACTGCCGAGGCCTCGGCCAACTTGGCCCGCTTCGACGGGGTTCGCTATGGTCGCCGCTCACCTGATGCCAAGGATCTGCTCTCTCTTTATGAAAAGACGCGTGCCGAGGGATTCGGACGCGAGGTGAAGCGCCGCATCATCCTCGGCACCTACGTGTTGAGCAGCGGCTATTACGATGCCTATTACCTTCGTGCGCAAAAGGTCAGGACCCTCATACGCCGGGACTTCGACCAGGCCTTTACCAAGGTAGATGCCATTGTCTCTCCCACCTCTCCGGAGACTGCATTCCGTTTGGGGGAAAAGACCGACGATCCGCTCAAGATGTACCTAGCCGACATCTTCACGATCGCGACAAATCTGGCCGGCATCTGCGGACTAAGCCTCCCCTGCGGATTCTCCAACCGCGACGGCGTCGACCTTCCCGTCGGCCTGCAACTGCTAGGACGCCCCTTCGGTGAGAGCCGGCTCCTCCGTATCGGCCACGCCTACGAGCAGTCGACCGAGTGGCACAAGCGCCGCCCTGTGATCGGATAATCCAACCTCCGATGATCCATGGACGACGCTTTCTTGAATACTTTGTCGCCTGTCTCTTCTTAGCCTGGAGTACCCACAACGTCTCTGCCCTGGATCTCTATGTATCCCCTTCCGGAAATGATGGTAACGATGGATCCACCACTGCCCCGCTAGCCTCTCTGGCAGCTGCAAAAATCGCGGCCTGTAAGCATGCCGGCAAGGAAGTAGTCACCATTCATGTGGCGGACGGCACCTATTACCTGCCCGAGACGCTAGTCTTCACTCCCCGCGATTCGGGAAGCACCCAAGCTCCGGTAATCTACAAGGCAGAGAAAGAGTGGGGAGCAATTCTGAGCGGAGGCTCTCACCTTGATCTCAAATGGGAGCCGTTCCGTGACGGAATCTTCAAGGCTGCCACTACTCCGGGACTCAGGATCGATCAACTCTTCATCGACGGAAAGTGCCAGCGCATGGCGCGCTACCCCAACTATGACGCTTCCAAAAAAACCGACGCCTATCAGGGATGTGACGCGGATGCCTTCTCCAAGCTACGCGCCGCGAAATGGGCAGACCCCGTTGATGGTTACATCCATGCGATGCATTCGCAAAGCTGGGGCGGGTATCACTACAGGATCACCGGCAAGGGCACCAACGGAGAGATCACTTATGAGGGAGGCTGGCAGAACAACCGGCAGATGGGAATGTCTGCCAGATCACGCATGGTGGAGAATATTTTCGAGGAACTTGACGCACCGGGTGAATGGTTCCATGACTCGAAAATCGGAACGCTCTACTATATGCCCGAAGCGGTAACAGATCTGACCAAGGCAAAGGTAGAAGTGGTCCGCCTGAAGCACCTTGTGGAGTTCCAAGGAACGGAAGCCGACCCGGTCCACGACATCACGTTGAGCGGATTTCTCTTCCGTCACGCCGCTCGCACTTTCATGGAAACCAAAGAACCGCTGCTGCGCTCCGACTGGACGATCTACCGAGGCGGTGCGGTCATGCTGACGGGCACTAAGGACATCCACATCCTGGATTCCGAATTCGACCAACTCGGTGGCAATGCGCTTTTCGTGAACGGTTACAACCGTGGGACCCTCATCAAGGGATGCAACATCCATGACACCGGAGCCA
This sequence comes from Verrucomicrobiota bacterium, assembly GCA_037127835.1. GTDB lineage: Bacteria > Verrucomicrobiota > Verrucomicrobiia > Chthoniobacterales > UBA6821 > UBA6821. The sequence goes on from JBAXXS010000005.1 coordinate 33,375, forward strand.
GCGGCGTTTGCTTCGTGGGCCAGCCCTCCGCTGTGAGAAACCCACTCTTCGAGTACAACCAGCAGCAGGATCCGGCCGGCATCGACAAAACTCCCGGCCCCAAGGACAACAACTACCCGGCAGACTGCGCCGTCGAGGACTGCCTGATCCACGGCATCGGTCGGGTCGAACGACAGCCTTCCGGCGTCCAGATTTCCATGGCACAGTCGATCACGGTGAAGGACTGCTCTATCTATGACTGCGCCCGCTCGGGAATCAATATCGGCGACGGATGCTGGGGCGGACACCTCATCGAGGGCTGCGATGTCTTCGACACCGTGCTCGAGACGCACGATCACGGATCGTTCAACTCCTGGGGACGCGACCGCTACTGGAGCTCGGACCGCCAGGCACCCGAGGTGCCGGAACTAGCCTTTCTGGATGCGGTCAAGACAACCGAGATTCGCAATTCACGGTGGCGCTGCGATCATGGCTGGGACATCGACCTCGACGACGGATCCACCAACTACGACATCCACGACAACCTGCTGCTGCGGGGCGGACTCAAGTTCCGGGAGGGATATCGACGACGCGCCTGGAACAATGTCCTGGTGAACGAATACTTCCATCCCCATGTCTGGTACCGGAACAGCGACGACGAGTTCTTCAACAACATCGTGATGGGAGTCCACCACGGGGTGGGCGTTCCGAATAAAAATGGGGTGAAGGGTAAGCTCGTCGACAACAACCTCTTCTACACTGGCAATCCGAAGGCACAGCGGAAATTCATAAATGTAGGCTGGGATCAAAACTCGCTCGAGGGCGATCCCCTCTTCATAGATCCTGCCAAGGGGGACTTCCGGGTGAGGGAAGGATCCCCCGCACTGAAACTGGGCTTCAAGAACTTCCCGATGGACAGCTTCGGCGTCAAAAAGCCCGCACTCAAGGCCCTGGCCAAAACTCCGGAGATCCCGACCCCAGCGTCACACTCCGAGGGAATGACTCCCGCACAGAGCAATGCGTCCAAGGATGAATCCTGGATGGGCATGAAGCTTCATGGCCTGCAGGGGGAAGAGTTCTCGGCCTTTGGAACGACCCAGGAGGAGGGCGGCGTGCAAATCACCGAGATTGCGGCAGGATCGGATGGAGAGAGAGCGGGCCTGAAGGACAATGATCTCATCCTTGCGGTGAATGATAACCCGACCAAGGGAGTAGCCGACTTTATGAAGGCAGTTCGTGAAGCCGGCGATCAGCGCCTCGAAATCCGGCTCGTCCGCAATCAGAAGCCCCTTCGGATCACGGTGACTCAGAAGAAAAAGTCACCTTGAACGTCCCTGGTCGGGAGGACACCATTTAAAAACGCAGCGAACTTGGCAAAGTTTTTGCTCTGTTGAGTTGGATTTTTTAACCACAGAGGCAATGATTCGCACCGAACTTTCCATGGAAACCAACTATATCTCCGACGGCTTCGCAAAGATCGACCACGACCTACGGGAACTCATGACCTGCCTGCAGGAGGTACTCGGCGAGCTTGGGGAGGAAGAGACTAGAAAGCGACTGCCCTGGCTCAATAATGGGGAAACCGGATCCGGAGGATCGAGAGGGCTCGAACAGGCTTACTCGATAGCCTTCCAGCTTCTCAATATAGTCGAAGCGAATGCCGCGGAACGGACACGCCGCCAGCGCGAGATTCACGAGGGGCTTGTCTCCGGACGCGGTCTGTGGGGCGATCAGCTATCACGCCTTCAGCAGAAGGGATGGACCCCCGAGGAGATTGCCGCCTATCTACCGGGAGTCCGTGTGGAGCCGGTCTTCACAGCACACCCGACGGAAGCAAAACGAGGCGCGGTTCTCGACCAGCATCGCCTGATCCATCAGCTCCTGGCGGAGAACGACCGTGATGACATTACTCCGAGCGAGAGACTCGAGATACGAAGAAAGATCAAGATCTGCCTAGAGCGACTTTGGAGAAGCGGAGAGATCTTCCTGGATCAGCCCGATGTGGCCGACGAGAGGCGTGCCGTGATGTTTTATCTCCGGGATATTCTTCCGGGAGTGGTCACGCGTCTCGATATGCGCCTTCGCTGGGCATGGAATGAGCTTGGCTTCCCCCCCGAATTGATGGGAGGACCCGAGAGTCGTCCTCATCTCAGTTTCGGAACATGGGTCGGAGGGGACCGTGATGGACACCCCTTTGTCACCGCCAAGGTGACGGACGAAACACTGCGGGAGTTGCGTCTTAATGCCCTGATCGTCCTGCACCGCCAACTCGATACTCTTGCCGAGGCTCTTCCTCTCTCCAGTCATTTCCAGAAAGCCTCCCAGCAATTGCTCGACAGGGTAGCGGTGCTCTGCGATGAGCTTGGCCCTTTGGGCGAGCAGATCACGGCACGATATCCGGGTGAGCCATGGCGTCAGCTGGTTCTGCTCATCCAGGGACGTCTCCCCCTGCAAATCGGTGCCGCAGACCGTGCCTGGATCGCCGAGTCCGGAGCGCGCTATCGTCGCCCGGAAGAAGTCGCCTCCGACCTCACCATCTTGCAGGAAAGCCTTGCGGAAGTGGGAGGCCAGCGTCTCATCCGCGAAACAGTCTGGCCGTTGCTGCGGATCCTGGACGTCTTCGGATTTCATCTCGCTGAGCTCGATGTCAGGCAGAATAGCAACACGCACGATCTTGCGATGGCTCAGCTTCTGAAAGCGGCCAACATTCCCGACGGGGAGAACTTCCCCACATGGAGTGAAGAAAAGCGTCTTTCTTTCCTCCATGAGGAACTCCGCTCACCGAGACCCTTCCTGGGAGCGAACCATTATCTGGGACTCGGTGCAGAGGCCGATGCAGTTCTTAGCTGCTACGACACCCTACGCGAGCACATCCGTGAACATGGTCGCGAGGGAGTCGGAGCCCTGATTGTCAGCATGACCCGTCAGCTTTCCGATCTGCTTGTCATTCCCATCCTAGCCCGCGAGGCCGGACTGACCGACTGGAAAGACAGTATCCTCTCCTCACCCCTGCCTATCGTGCCGCTCTTTGAAACGCTCGACGATCTGGAGCGTAGCCCCTCACTGATCAAGGAGTTTCTGGCCGAACCTGTTGCCAAGGCCTCTCTTATCCACCGCGAAGGACGCCTACCGGTCCAGCAGGTGATGATCGGCTACAGCGACAGCAACAAGGATTGCGGAATTCTGGCTAGCCAGTGGGGACTTCATGAGGCACAGCAGGCCATGACCAGGGTCGCAGCCGAGTCAGATATCGCCCTTCGCTTCTTCCACGGGCGTGGAGGTACCATCAGTCGCGGAGCAGGCCCCACGCACCTCTTCCTAGACGCCCTTCCTCCCGGTGCGTTACAGGGTGACTATCGGATGACAGAGCAGGGAGAGACGATCGCTCAGAAATATGCCGACATCTCGACGGCGACCTATCACTTGGAACTTCTACTAGCCGGCGTCACAGGCATCTCACTCGCGGGTAAGCGCCCGGGACGGGAAACCGGAACCTGCTCGCGGATTGCCGATGATCTGGCCAAGGCAAGCCGCAAGGCCTATCGGGCCCTGATCGACGCGCCTGGGTTCATAACCTTCTACGACCAGGCGACCCCGATCGATGCCCTAGAGTCGAGTCGTATTGGCTCACGCCCCAAGCGCCGCTCTGGCCAGCGTAGCCTAGCCGACCTGAGAGCCATTCCCTGGGTCTTCAGTTGGAATCAGTGCCGCTATTACTTGCCCGGCTGGTTCGGTGTCGGCAGCGCCCTGGAAACTCTGGAGAAGGAGCAACCAGAGCTTTTCAAAACACTTCAGGCTGATATTAGGAACTACTCATTTCTGTATTATGTCCTCTCGAATGTCGAGACTAACATGGCCAGCGCCGATCTCCCCATTATGAAGGATTATGCGGCCCTCGTGACCGATAAGGAAATCCGCGAAAGAATCTTCAACATCATCTCCGAGGAATTTCAGCGCACCCAGGAACAGCTCCGGAAGGTCTTCGGAGGGAGTCTTGAGGAACGACGCCCCCGCATGGGTAAAACCCTCCAACTTCGCGCCCGCGCCCTAGCCCTTCTTCATGAGCAACAAATCGCCACAATCAAGGAATGGCGAGCTGCACGCACGGAAAATCCAACCAAAGCGGATGAACTTCTTCCTCGCGTCCTACTCTCTATTAACGCCATTGCAAGCGGCTTGAGGACAACAGGATAAGAATTGTTTTTACGTATTAATAATCATAATATGAGTTCTTCTCAGCGATGAATATCGCCATAGTTGGCGGTGGCCCTGCGGGACTCATGGCGGCCGAAGTAGCCGCCACATTCTTGACTCAGGGAGAGGGCAGTTCAGGCCTGAAAGTTACTCTCTTTGAAGGAAAACCCTCTGTGGGGCGGAAATTCCTGGTAGCAGGCCATGGAGGATTAAACCTAACTCATTCTCACAGCTTGGATCGGTTTGCCGAACAATACAAAGGCAGCTTCAGATCTGATGAATGGACATCACTTCTGAATGACTTCAGTAATCAGGATACCCGAGACTGGGCTGCCTCTCTTGGGATTGAAACATTTATAGGGACAAGCGGCAGGATTTTTCCCAAGGAGTTCAAGGCAGCTCCCCTACTGCGGAGTTGGATCCAAAGACTACGCTCTATCGGAGTCAAATTTGAGGTACGCCATTATTTACGGAACATCCTTCCTCAGGATGGCCGGATACAGCTAGAGGTTTCTAATCCAGAGGGTCTTAGCTCATCCATTTTCGATGCGGTCATTCTTGCTTTAGGGGGAGCTTCTTGGCCAAAAACCGGCTCTGATGCCCAATGGATCCACCTTTTACAGGATCTAAGGATCTCTACCACCCCATTCCAGGCGGCCAACTGCGGATGGGAAAATTACTGGCATCCGGACATCATCCGATTAGCAGAGGGACAACCCTTGAAAAATATCGCAGTATCAGCTGGGAACATAACCATCCAAGGTGAACTGATGATAACTTCATACGGACTAGAAGGGGGAGCAATCTACCAACTGGGGCATGCCTTGAGATCCCTCGCCCAACCGCTTATTACCATAGATCTAAAGCCCACCTTTTCGGTTCAGGAATTGCAGCAGAAACTATCATCTTATTCAGGTGATTTTATCAGCTTAGCCAAGAAGGCCTGGCGTCTGGGAAATTCGGCTCATTCCCTGCTCAGCATCTTGTCTCCTGAGGAATCTAGGAACGATCCCCTCGCTTTGGCCCGATTTGCCAAGGCCGTCCCGATCCAACTCACCGGCCCCAGACCGATCGCCGAAGCCATTTCCTCAGCAGGTGGCATCCGGTATTCGGAATTGAATGATGTCTTGATGGTCAAAAAACACCCGGGCCTCTTTGTCGCAGGTGAAATGATAGACTGGGAGGCCCCAACGGGTGGTTATCTCCTGCAAGGCTGCTTCGCAACAGGCGCTCGGGCAGCAAAAGGGGCGTTGAGATACCTTTCGCTCAGCACTGAGAACTGACCACCCCCGTTTACCCTACTGCCTTATTGTTCGTGGTAGTTATGAAGTAGCCCACCATCCACCACGAAGGTGGCACCGGTGACATAAGAGGCATCATCGGAGGCTAGGAAAGCGGCAAGACCCGAAACATCCTCCGGCTTACCAAGACGTCCGAGCGGGATCTTTGACTCGAGTAGCGCTAGCAACTGGGGGTTATTGAGCAGGGACGTATTGATCGGGGTGGCGATGGCGCCGGGAGCGATGTTGTTGACCGTGATCCCGAGGGGACCAAGTTCCACGGCAAGGTCGCGACAGAGCATCTTCAAGGCTCCCTTGCTGGCGCAATAGGTGGAGAAGTGAGGGAATGGCAGCTCCTCATGCACAGAGCTAATGTTGATGACACGGCCGGGGCGGTTCGTGGCTCGTAAGTGGTTCACGAAATCTTGAGTAATAAAGAACGTTCCTCGCAGATTGATCTGCAGGACGAAATCAAAGTCCTCCTCTGTGACATCCCAGAAGTCGGCGTGTTTCTCGACGCCGGCATTGTTGACCAGGATGTCGATCTTACCCATCTTCTCGACTCCCTCGGAGATAACGCGGCGATCATCCTCCGTATTGGCAAGATCGCCTTGGATCATGTGAACCCTGCGTCCCAGCGCCGTAATGGCATCGGCGGTCTCTTGTGCGCTCTGGCCCAAGGTACGATCATCCACAATGATGTCGGCTCCTTCCTGGGCGAGACGAATGGCAATGGCCTGCCCGATTCCTTGGGCGCTACCTGTGACAAGTGCTGTTTTTCCTTCGAGTTTCATCGGTATTTGGATGGTTGGTTGTTAAATGAAAGTAACAGGAGCAAGTCTGATCCCGCGAAAGGATTCAAGGAGTATGACGAAACTGTCACAACAGAGACCTCGTCGAAAGAATATCAGATATCGTTGGCCAGCAATTCTGCCACTAAGGCTGTCCAACCTGTCTGATGGGAGGCTCCGAGGCCTTTGCCTGTCTCCCCATGGAAGTACTCGTTGAAGAGTACAAGGTTCTTCCAGTGCGGGTCATTGGCATAGCGGGCATCACCCCCATGGCAGGGCCGGTTGCCCGACTCATCTGGGAGAAAGATGGAAGAGACCCTCTCAGCAAGAAGTCGAGAGGCTTCCCCGAGAGTGATCCAGTTACCGGAACGGGTTGGAAATTCCACTTTGAAACTATCGCCATAGAAATGGTTATAGGTCTCGAGGGACTTGATAATCATAAAGTTGATCGGCATCCAGACGGGACCGCGCCAGTTTGAGTTACCACCGAACATGCCGGTCTTCCCCTCACCAGGCTCATAATCGACCGAGTAGACTTGGCCGTTTACTGTGTAGGTGTAGGGGTGTTTCTCGTGGTACTTGGAGACCGAGCGGATGCCGTGGGGTGAGAGAAACTCCTCCTCGTCGAACATGTACCAGAGGATTTTTTCCAGTCGCTTTCTCGGAGTGACGGTCAACAGATGGAGTCCATCGGGATCATGGCTGGCGGGCCCGTTGATTTCCAAAAGCGTAGCAGCGAGCCTGGGCCTGTTTTTGATGAACCATTGAAGACGATTCTTGTATCCCGGATTCATGTTCCGTTGCTCTGGTGTCACATAACTGGTGGCAAACATCGGGATGAATCCGACGATCGAGCGAACCTTGATGGGGATGCTTTGCTCACCGAGCTGAAGATGGTCGTAGTAAAAGCCGTCCACATCGTCCCAGAGACCTGTCCCACCGAACTCATTCATCGCCTCGACGATGCGGGCAAAATGAGTGATGAATTTCGTGCCCATATCGGCATAGACGGGATTATGCACGGCGAGTTCCAGTGACATACGCAGCATCGTCAGGCAGTAGAAAGCCATCCACGAGGAGCCGTCCGCTTGCTTCAGCACTCCACCGGTGGGTAGCGGCCTGGAGCGGTCGAACACCGAGATGTTATCGAAGCCAAGAAATCCACCCTCAAAAAGATTATTCCCGTTGCTGTCTTTGCGGTTCACCCACCAGGTGAAATTGATCAGGAGTTTCTGGAAAACCTTCTCTAGAAAGTCGTTGTCGGGCACCCCAGCGAGAACTCCTTGATAATAAAGTCGGAGCGCTGCCCAAGCATGAACCGGAGGATTCACGTCGGAGAAGTTCCACTCATAAGCGGGCATCTGGCCGTTCGGATGTGTGTACCACTCTCGGAGAAGTAGGATCAGCTGATCCTTGCAGTAGACGGGATCGACTCTTCCAAGCGCCGCTGTGTGGAAGGCGAGATCCCAGGAGCAGTAGTAGGGATACTCCCACGTATCGGGCATCGAGATGACATCCCGGTTGAAAATGTTCTCCCAATCCTCATTGCGCACAGAATGTCCGGGTGGAGGAGCAGGCTCCGTGGAATCCCCCTTCGCCCACTCGTTCTGAACCAGATTGTAAAATTGCTTCGACCAAAGAAGTCCCGCATAAGCCTGTCGGGTAACGTTTTTCTGCTCGGCACTCAGTGAGGGTGCGAGCTTGCTGCTATAGAACTCTTCCGCTTCCTCAATTCTTGCCGCAAATATATCCTCAAAGCTGTCGTCCAGCGGCTCGCCCTGTGCCGCCCCCTTCTCCGTCAACCGCATTCTCAGCACGACGGAATCTCCCGCCGGAATCGTGAGGTTATAACGGCCGGCGGTCTTCGTGCCGAATTGCTCCGGGTTGACCGCGTCGGCTTTTCCTTCGATCACCGCATCATGAAAGGCATCCTTCACGTAGGGACGAGCCAACGGCTCCCCGTAGAGGCGTTGGGTGTTGGTCTCGTTATTTGTGAAAAGAAACTCAGGCAGTTTCCCGTCCGGCCCCTTATCAAAAGTCATCTCGTACTCACCCATCACCGCATGGACGGCAGAAACTGTTCCGGGTCTCGCAATGGAGATTTTAGGTTCTTCGAGGCACTCCTCACTAATCTGCCCCCAGGCCCAGGTATTCCGATACCAGAGGGTCGGGAGAAAAACTAGATCCGCTTGATCCGGACCCCGGTTGCTGATCGTGACCTTGATCAGGATGTCTTTGATCGATCCCTTCGCGTACTCCACCTGCACATCGAAATAGCGGTTCTGATCAAATACCCCCGTGTCGACAAGCTCGTACTCGGGTTGCAGGTGAGTGCGACGTCCATTCTCGGCTACCAGGTCGGCGTAGGGAAACTCTGCATGGGGATATTTGTAGAGCCCCTTGCAGTAGGAGTGTGTCGGCGTGGCATCAAGGTAGTAGTAGAGCTCCTTAACGTCCTCCCCATGATTTCCTTGCGGACCTGAGAGACCAAAAAGACGTTCCTTGAGGATCGGATCCTTTCCATTCCAGAGTGAAATTCCGAAACAGAGACGGCCAAAGCGATCACTCAGGCCAAGCAATCCATCCTCGCCCCAGCGATACACTCGACTGCGTGACTGCTCGAAGGAAAAAGAATTCCAGACATCCCCGTCACTCGAGTAATCCTCGCGGACCGTTCCCCATTGGCGCTCGGAAAGATACGTTCCCCAAAGTTTCCAGAAGCGCTCACGGCGAGAGTCCTCTCCAAGTCGAATCTCCTCAGCAGTGGGTGAAAGGGGATCAGCAGAAAGAATTTCGTTCATGAAATGGTATACTTAGGAGGTCGCGGGACCTTTCAACCTTTTCCTGAGTCGGTCAAGAGCCGACTGTGAGACCACTTGCTTGAAGGTAATGCGATCTGCGGGAATGGTCTCCTTCCAGGCTTGAGTCACTCCTCCCTCTTCAGCCAGTGCAATCCAAACGGTGCCAACAGGTTTTTCCAACGTCCCCCCATCCGGACCGGCAATGCCTGTGGTAGCAATGGCATAACGGGATCCGCTTTTTTTCAGCGCCCCCTCCGCCATTGCCCTTACAACGGGCTCGCTGACCGCACCGTGCGACTCGATCAAAACAGAATCGACACCAAACAAATCTGACTTCGATCGGTTGCTATAGGTCACAAATCCCTCCAGGAAGACCTTCGAAGCACCCGGCACATTCGTGAGGCGATTGGCAAGATGTCCACCGGTGCAGGACTCAGCCGTGGACAGCGTCACTCCTCGTTCTGCTAGCAGATGAACAACGATCTCCTCCATGGATTTCTCATCTCCCGACACCAAATAGTCTCTCACCACAGCCAGAACAGACGGCTCCACCTGGTCGAGAATGTCTCGAGAACCGATGAGGCGAAAATCGACCTCGTTGGGCCGCGCACAATAACCAACCTCAAGATCTCCACGCTTGGAGAGTTCTAGGCCAATCTTTGCCTCCACCATCGACTCACCCATTCCGACCACTTTGTAAATCCGGCATTCCTGTAATATTCCGCCGGAATCTCGTTGAGCTAATTCCCTCAGAACAGGAAGAACATGGGCCGATGCCATCGGCTGCAATTCGCGGGGAGGCCCTGGCAAGAGAAAGAGATGGGGAGAAGACCAGGAGATCCCTTCCACGGCTGGAAGATAAAGCCCGGGTGCCGTACCATTTTCATTCGGGAGAACAGTTGCACCCTCGGGAGCCATCGCCTGACGCTCCATGCGGGACTGAAACTCAAAGCCCCGACGTCTGCAACGCTCCTGAATACGTTCCAGCGTCTCGGGGTGGGGCAGCATCTTTCTCCCAAGAAGTTCAGCTACCAGTTCGCGGGTAATGTCATCGGTCGTCGGGCCGAGGCCACCGGTCACAATAATGACATCTGTGCGGGCAAAAGCCTCCAGAAGGGCATCTCGGATCGGTGCACCATCCGGGACAGTGGTCTGACGGGCGATTCTGAGTCCAAGAGGGAAAAGTTCCTTGCCGAACCAGGAAAGATGAGCGTCACGGACGCTCCCGAGCAAGAGTTCACTGCCTGTATTCAGAACTTCGATACGGAGACTCATTGTTCTGCTCCAGTCACGATACCGAGCCAGCGATCCACCATCCCCTTTTGCCATACGGTCTCTTCAATGGCATAGGCGTGACCCAGATTGGCAAGCATACGAGCGAGAACCTCCCTGGATCCTGGGTTTTCCAGATGTTCGTCGCTCAGCTCGATCTTCTGACGTGCCAGAATGTCGGCACAGTCAGCAAGGGAGAGGATACGTCCGGAGTGAAAGGGATCAAAATAGGTCTCGCCGCAACGGGCTATGAAATGACCGGGGAGATTCACCCCGTGAAGTGTTATGCCGGCACGTGCCGCAACGAATATGTAGAGAAGGGTCAGAGTGAGAGGCAAACCCCGTCGACTCTCCATCACGCACGGCAGGATGGAGTTTTCGTGATTGTAATAGTCACTCGCATTGCCGTCGAACCCCAGTTCCCCATGCATATAACGGGTCAGCACGCTGACCGGATCGGATTCACTAACAGCGATTCGCCTACCAAACTCGCGACCCCAGCCATCAACCATGGCAAGGCATTCCTCCAGATCAATCCAAGGCATCAAGGCCCCTGCAATAAGCCACGAGGCCTGCTCCAAAGGGATCTCATCGTGCTTCAAAAGTGCTTCCAACTCAGCCGCGGCTCGCTTGCCTGCTATGGCATGGAGAACCTCCTGCGCATGGGCTGCAATGATTGCCGAATCCGCATTCACAAGATTTCGGAGATCCGGCACGACGCTCTCCCCCTTGAGGACCAACTGCTCCTTCACAAGACCGACCGTCTGAGGATCATCGTCGCGAAAAAGACGCGCCAGTGCATCACACTGCGTGGACATAGATGGAGGATGAAACCTGAATGCTGAAACCTGAAGCATTAAAAAACAGAGCGAATCATGCCGCGACCACATCCACTGATGTCACTTCTCCTTTCTCTGTCGTGATCCGCACCGTGGCAGGGCGACAACAGACAGCACAGTCCTCGATCATCTCCACAATACCATCCTCGGCTGTCTCGATTTGAATGGCGAATTCTTCCCCGCATTGGGGACACTGGATCATGATTTCCTGAAGCCAAGACATGGATGGAAAAAGGATGAAGGATGAATTATGAATGATGAAAACAGAATGCAGAGGCCTTAAATAATCCCCGTCTGTCGAACATCGAATCTCTATTCTTCAATCTCCAGGCGTCCTGCGTCTCCCCAGAGGGATTCTAGTCCGTAGAGATCGCGCTTGTCCTTATGGAAGATATGAATGATCACACTGCCGTAATCGATGATGACCCACTGGCTGATTGGAAATCCATCCTCGGCAATAGGGCGCAGTCCGGTTACTGAGCGAACCTTCTCACGGATCGAACCGGCGATGGCCTTGAGCTGAGGTTCCGAAGTGCCAGAGACGATTAGGAAGAAATCAGTGAAGGAAGAGATCTTCCTCATATCAAGGACGACGACATCCTCAGCCTTCTTGTCGAGTGCCCCCTCCGCGCAGAGTCGCACGAGTGCCTCCTCGGGATCGAGCTTCCCGATTGTTTTGATTTCCTTAACCTTAACTCTTTTCACCTTTTCGAGCTTCCCAACCCTCTCGACCTT
>JBAXXS010000006.1:0-35141 GCA_037127835.1 Verrucomicrobiota bacterium
TTGTGGCAAATCCCTCGACCTCCCTCCCTCATTTCAGGATTGCTTGCCCGGCCGTTGCTTCTGCGGAGAGAGCCTTGGCGAGATGCCGAGGCAGCTGGGCATCGACCAGAAACCTCACGCAGCCAAAGGCTCGAGCCTATTCACCCTGCTCACGCGGGCACCGAAGGCCATTGCTGCCCTGACATCATCTGCCTGAAGATCAGGGTAATCGGCAAGAAATTGCTCGACCGATGTCGGGCCGCTTAGCATTTCCAGAATGAACTCTACGGGATAGCGCAGCCCTCGGATGCAGGGCTTACCATGACAGATCGAGGGATCGGTCGTGATGCGGGCTAACAGTTCGACTTCGGACACAGGGAACGAGTACCGCATTCCCAATTAGAGCGCAAGGCCCCCCTCCCCATCTCCTATCTATTTGTCACAACTTAATTTTCCTCTTTTTATCTTTTTTACGTTGACCCTTTTCTCTTTTGGTGGGAAAAAGTGGGGCGTAGTGGCGGAAAGTGGCCTTTCTTCCCACTGCGCTCCCAATGACCAAAGCCACCTCCAAATCGATCACCTACGCCGGGACTTTCGAGAGGTCCATGGATGCGAAAAATCGTGTCACGATCCCGGCAGCTTGGTTGAGCGGGGGCCCGGATGAGTTCCATGCAATTCCCGGACCGTCGGGTGATTGCCTCATCGTGATGCCTCCCGAGGAGTTCGATTCGATCGAGTCGCGCATCGAGCAGAGCGGCGCTTCTGCGCCCGAACGACGCAAGGCGATCCGCGCATTTTATGGACAGGCGCGATCTGTTTCCGCAGACAGCAACGGCAGGGTCCTTCTTCCCGATGAGCAATGCGATTCCGTGAAGCTCAAGGGAGATGTCGTGCTGGTCGGCGGCCGTAGCCGTTTTGAAATCTGGAACGCCAAACGCTGGGCCGTCGTAAGTGCGGAGGAATCCGCATCCTACCGTCAGGTGGCCGAGCTGATCGGTCTCTGAGCCACATGAACCGATGACCCGCATCCAACACAAACTTAGACGCAACAGATTTCTCAGGGCCCATCACGACCTCGCGACGACAACGTTCTCTCTTTTCACACCTTCCACCCCTTTCATGAGCACCTCTTTCCGCCACGAACCCGTTCTGGCCAAGGAGGTCGTCGAATTCCTGCGCCCCGCTCCCGGCCGTACCATCATCGATGGGACCCTGGGGGGGGGAGGCCACAGCAGTTTACTGCTGAAGGGCGGGGCGCGGGTTATCGGTTTTGATCGCGATCCGGAGGCTCTGTCACACACACGTGAGTTTCTTGTCTCCCATGGCGAAAGCTTCACCGCAGTGGAGGGGAATTTCACCGGTGCGATAGAAGCCTTGGCAGCCCTCGGAATCGGTCAGATCGACGGGGTATTACTCGACCTCGGGGTGTCTTCCCACCAACTCGACACTCCGGAGCGAGGTTTTTCCTTCCAGCGTGAAGGACCTCTCGACATGCGTATGGGAAACTCGGGGATGAGCGCTGCCGACTTGGTGAACACGGCACCTGCGCCCGAGCTTGCCCGCATCTTCCGTGAGTATGGCGATGAGCCCCGTGCCATTCAGTTTGCGGCACGCATAGCCCGGGCGCGTGAGAAAAAACAGATTGTGAGCACCGCAGAGCTTGCCGAGTTGATAGCCGCCGGACGCACGGGCCCCCGTCACCCTGCGACCCGAGTCTTTCAGGCGCTCCGCATCGCCGTGAATGACGAAATCGGGTCGCTGGAGCGTGCATTGCCTGCGTTCACGTCCCTTCTGGCACCTGGAGGGCGGCTGGCCGTCATTACCTTCCACTCGCTCGAGGATCGGATCGTGAAGCATTTCTTCCGTCGTCACGCCATGAGCGAGATCGACGATCCCACATGGCCCGCTCCGCGTCCCAACCCCGAATACCTTTTTGAGGCGCTCACCCCGCGATCGGTGACAGCCTCGCCGGGAGAGCTTTCCTCCAATCCCCGTTCGCGCAGCGCCCGACTGAGGGTTGTCGAACGACTCGGATCAACCTTAACGCTAAAACAGGGAGTCCAACCATGAGCGTGAATCGCCGCCGCACCACGAACACGATCGAGGTGAATTTTCTCGCAAGGTGGCTTGTCATCGTTTTTCTGATAGGCCTTGCCGGACTTTTCTTCGTCTATCTCAAGAACCAGCAGCATGCTGTCGGCAACCAGTCGCGCCTAATCGAGGCTGCCCTCCGGGAGGAGGAGGCCAGGGATGAGGCGCTGAAGGCGAAGATAACATCCATGACCTCACGCGGGGCTCTGCAGCACCGCCTGGACGATGGATACATAACTCTTCAGGCGATTCGCGACACGGCGATCGCCCGCATCACGCCGCCCGCTCCGGCTGAAGTTGATGGGGTTCTGCGCACGGCCTCGCGCGATCCGGAAAGCCGGTTCGGTCCCGGGGTTCCCCAGCGCTCCGTTAACAGGTGAAGAGTATGTGCGGGCGCATCGGGGTTGTCTGCGCCCTGCTGGTCCTCATCTTTACCGCCTTTGCCTGGCGGTTGATCCACCTGCAGATCCTCAAGCACGACTATTATCAAGAAATAGCCGCCAACAAGAATGATAGCAGAAAAGTGATCCCGGCACGTCGCGGACGGATTCTCGATAGGAACGGAGAGGAACTTGCGGTGAATATTCCCGTACAGATGGTCTATGCCGACGGCTCTCATATCCATGATCCGACAGCACTTGCCACGTTAGCGGCTCCGTTTCTGGAAGTGCCCGTCAAGGAACTTACGGAGAAGCTCACGACCAAGAGCAAGTATGTGGTGATCCGCAAGGGGGTCTCCGAAGAGAAGGCTCAGGACATGATGAGGGCAATTGAGAAAGCGAATCTCCATGGCCTCTATCTTCAGGAGGGATCCGTGAGAAGTTATCCTAACGGGGAGATGCTCTGCGATGTGTTGGGATATGTCGATCACACGGGGCATGGGGCCGATGGGATCGAGAAGACCTGCGATGCTGCACTGACTGGCCAGGAGGGGTTCCGAATGATCGAACACGACCGTAAAGGAAGGGAGATCGTGGTCTATCGGGGTCAGGAACAATCTCCCGAGAACGGATCGGACATCCGTCTCTCCATCGACATGGGTCTGCAGGCGATTGCGGAGCGCGAGGTCGATGAGGCCTACAAGACGAATCATCCCGCCTCGGCGACAGCAATTCTGGCCGATCCCAACACCGGCGAGATCCTGGCGCTGGCCAGCAGACCGAACTACGACCCGAACAAATTCAACGAAGCGAAGCCTGAGCAAATGCGTAACCGCGCCATCTCGGACATGTACGAACCGGGATCGGTCTTCAAGATCGTCGTCACATCAGCCGCCTACAACGAGGGGATCGTCGACGACAAGACTCGGATCTTTTGTGAGAATGGACACTTTTCCTACGGGGGGAAGATCATCAAGGACCACCATGGTAGCGGCGACCTAAGTATTCCCGAGATCCTCATGAAGTCCTCCAACGTCGGTGCCGCCAAAATCTCGCTGAGAATGAAGGACCAGATGTTCTATGACTATGTCAGGAAATACGGATTCGGTACCCGTACGGGAATCCCCCTTCCTGGTGAGATCTCGGGGCTAGTAAATCCTCCCCACCGTTGGGATATGCTGACAAAGACGCGTATGGCTTTTGGCCAGTCAATTAGCGTGACACCGATCCAGATGGTCATGGCGATGTCCGCGATTGCGAACGGCGGCAAACTTCTGAAGCCAAAACTTGTTCTGAGCATGGGGGAGGGTAGCAATGAGCTTCAGGAGCCACCTGTAGCCCAAGTGGTGAAGTCGGAGAGCGCCAACTACATCGCTAATGCGCTGGAGAAGGTTGTCGGCAACCAGGGAACGGCACCGTTGGCCCGGATCGAGGGATATCGCGTGGCCGGCAAGACGGGCACCGCACAGAAAATCAGTCCCCACGGTGGTTACCTGGAGGGGCGTTACATTGTCTCGTTCGCGGGCTTCTTTCCCGTCAATAAACCGAAAATTATGGGCATCGTCATCGTGGATGATGCCAAACTGGGCGAGACAGCAAATTACGGCGGTTCGGTGGCCGGCCCTGTCTTTGCAAAAATCGGAGAAAAAGCCGCGCGTCATCTCGATATGGATCCCGAAGCTGCGTGCTCAGTATCCAAGCAGGGTTCTAGCACCACCGCCGTGAGTCTCCGGTGAATATTCCTGCCATGAATCTAGAAACACTCATTCAATCCACTCCTGTGATCTCCGTCATGGGGAGTCCCGATGTAACGGTCTTGGGACTGAGTTGCGATTCCCGATCTGTCCGGGCCGGTGATCTCTTTATTGCGATTCCAGGATCCAGTGAAAACGGAATCCACTTTGTCAGGGAGGCGATCGCAAGGGGAGCCATTGCGGTCGTGACATCTGAAGACATTTCCCGAAATGAGATCCCTTCGATAGCAGGGGTTCCTGTTGTGAGGGTTCCCGATGCTCGTGTGGCGATGGCCGCCCTTTCGGCGGCCTTCTACGCACATCCCTCCGCATCGCTTGCCGTGGCTGGTGTCACCGGAACGAACGGCAAGACAACCACGGCCTGGATCATCAGGCATCTCTGCGATGCAGTCGGCCGTCCTTGCGGGCTTGTCGGGACGATTGAGTATGTCCTTCCGGGTATTGTTGAACCTGCTTCCAGGACCACGCCCGAGTCGATCGACCTGCAGCGGATGCTAGCCATCATGAGGGATGGGGGATTTCGGGCAGCAGCCCTTGAGGTCTCCAGCCATGCGCTGATGCAGCATCGCGTTGGAGGGGTCGAGTTCGATGCCGCCATCTTTACCAATCTCACCCAGGATCATCTCGACTACCACGGATCCATGGAGGAGTACTTCGAGGCAAAGCGCCTGCTCTTCACGGGACTTGCGAAGCAGACCAAGAAAAAAGGCCGAGCGATCATCAACTCCGATGACCGTTACGGGCATCGTCTACTCGACCGTATTCAGGGTGTCCCGATCATCACCTACGGTCAGGGAAGCAGCTGTCATTTCCGTGCCAGTGACATTGCTTACACCGCGACTGGAACCATCTTCCGATTGGATGCCAAGGGAAGAAGCTATCTGGTCCGGACTCCGCTGATCGGTCTCTTCAATGTTTACAACACCGTCGCCGCACTAGCCGCCACCTCGGCTATGGGACTTGAACTGCGCCGTGCCATTGCCGCTGTCGCAACGATCCCTCAGGTTCCGGGACGCCTGGAGCGAGTTGCTGTTAAGCGAAATTTCCAAGCCTTTGTTGACTATGCCCACACGCCCGATGCGCTGGTGAATGTGCTCAGTACACTCCGGCAACTGAACCCCGCCCGAATCATCACGGTTTTCGGTTGCGGTGGTGACCGTGACCGGGCCAAGCGTCCTCTCATGGCGGCTGCCGTAGAGCAGAATTCGGATCGCGTGATTCTGACCTCCGACAACCCCCGCGGCGAGGATCCGCTGGAGATCATGAACGAGGCAGCAAGAGGCTTCCGTGCCCGGGGCCACGAAAGCTATGTCGACCGTGAGAGCGCCATCAGGCGTGCTGTGGAGATCGCGGCGCCGGGGGATATCGTGCTGGTGGCGGGCAAGGGGCACGAGGATTACCAGGAGACAGAGTCCGGCCGTCATCCTTTTGACGACGTCAGGGTCACTGCTCATGCGATGGCTGGGAAGGAGTTTGATGAGAGGGAGGAAGCGAGACGATGAATCCGCTTTCCCTTTCCGAGATAGCCGGAATGTGCGGCGCAGCTCTTATTGCAGGCAACCCCGAAAGCATGGTGCGCCGTGTCAGCAAGGATACGCGTTCGATCGAGGCCGGTGATCTCTATGTCGCACTCAGGGGGGAACGTTTCGACGGGAATCAATTCATCGCTGAAGCCGCAGCAAAGGGAGCTGTTGCGACTCTCTGCGACGGTGAACCTCCGGTGGGTTTGCCTCAGGGGTTTGGTATTCTGAGCACGCCTGATTCCCTGACAGGACTCGCACTCCTTGCCTCAGCGTGGCGCTCCAGCCTAACACTGCGTGCCATTGCCATCACCGGCAGTAGCGGCAAGACTTCCGTGAAGGATTTTACAGCGGCCGTGCTTCGCTCATCACTACGCACAACAGCCACTCTGGGTAATCTGAACAACGAGATCGGTCTTCCTCTCTCCATCCTGGCGGCCGATCTGGAGGATGAAGCTGCCGTCTGGGAGATCGGAATGAATCACCGTCGTGAGATCGCGCCGCTTGCCGGATTGGCCAGGCCGGAGATCGGCATCATCACAAATGTAGGAACCGCCCACATCGAGCATCTCGGGAGTCGTGAAGAAATCGCGGCCGAGAAGGGAGATCTCCTAGAGAAGCTGCCGTCCGGAGGGTGCGCGATTATTCCGGCTGAGGATGATTTTTCCAAGGAGCTCGCTTCCAGAACATCGGCCCGGGTCTTGCAGGTTGGGTTCGATCGGGGGGACCTCAAAGCCACGGGGATTCGATACGGCCTTGATGAGACTCGTTTTGTGATCGAGGGAGAGTTCGGAAGAGCCGAAGCCCTTCTCCCTGTGCCGGGTCGGCATATGGTCGGCAATGCCCTCCTGGCGATTGCGGCGGGATTGCAGTGCGGCATCACGCTGGAGAAGTGCGTTTCGGGACTTGCTGGTGTCACCTTGACTTCAGGACGACTAGCCAAGGTGATCCGGGGTGGAGTGACTTTTCTGGACGATACCTACAATGCGAATCCCGAATCGATGATAGCCGCTCTTGAGACGCTTGAGGGACTTTCCATGCCGGGTCGCAAGATTGCTGTTCTTGGCAGGATGGGGGAATTAGGAATTCATGCGGCTACGGGATACGAAAGCGTAGGCAATAAGGCCGCTACCGTACTCTCCACGCTGATCACCGTAGGTGAAGAAGCTTCAGCAATCGCTGATGCGGCTTCGAAGGCAGGACTTTCGGATGTGCGCGTCGTTTCTGACAATGCTGCGGCCGCCCAACTTCTCTGCTCATTTGCCACTCAGGGAGACTTGGTACTGCTGAAAGCAAGCAGAAGCGCACGTATGGAGGAAGTCCTTCAACACTTCAACTGAACATCCAACCCATCACACGATGCTCTATTATCTGTCACAATTCGGATCTCTCCTGCACGGGATGGAGATCGGGAAAGCCCTGAATGTTTTTCAATACATCTCCTTCCGCGCTCTCTGCGCTGGACTCACTTCCTTCCTGATCTGCCTGATGTTCGGCAACACGGTCATTCGCCGCCTGGTCGAACTGAAGCTCGGCCAACCGATCCGAAGCGCCGAGGAAGTTCACCGACTCAACGAACTTCATGGCGGAAAGAAGGGAACCCCAACCATGGGGGGTATCCTGCTCATTGCGGCCGTGGTTCTTTCCACTCTGATCTGGGCTCGTCCTGACAACCCCTTTGTCTGGATCTGTCTCATCACGGTCCTCTTTCTTGGAGCGCTCGGATTTTATGACGATTGGCTGAAGGTGACGAAGAAAAGTTCGGCAGGCATCAGTAGTCGTCTCAAGTTTATTCTTCAATGCATCCTCGCGGCTGGAATCACCGCATTCTTTCTCCTCTCCCCCTCACTGGCCAAGCAGGCGCAGCAACTCTATATCCCGTTCATGAAGGGCCCTGTTTTAAGCCTCGGCATCTTCTGGACCTATATTTTCTATTTGCTAATCATCGTCGGATCCTCAAACGCGGTGAACCTCACCGACGGACTCGACGGGCTAGCCTCGGGTTGCACGGTCATGGCTGGAATCTGCTTCGGTGTCTTTACCTACCTTGCCGGAAACAGCAAGGCAGCCCTCTACCTTCAGATTCCGTATTATGGCTTTTCGGGCGAACTAGCCGTTGTCAGTCTGGCACTGGCTGGGGCGGCACTCGGGTTTCTCTGGTGGAACTGCCATCCGGCAAAAGTCTTCATGGGTGACACGGGGTCCCTGGCGATCGGAGGTCTGCTTGGTGTGCTCGCCATCTGCTGCAAGCAGGAACTGATGCTTGCCATCGTCGGAGGGGTTTTTGTCGCTGAGGCGCTCTCGGTCATCCTTCAGGTAGCCAGCTTCAAGCTGACTGGGAAACGCATCTTCAAAATGTCGCCGCTACACCACCATTTCGAACTTTCCGGATGGAAGGAAAACACAGTCACGGTGCGATTCTGGATCATGGCCATTGTGTTCGGACTTCTTGGCATCGCCACCCTGAAGCTGCGCTGACCGGTGCCCATGAACGCCTCATCCAATCCCTACATCGGCAAGAAGGCCGTCGTCCTCGGCTTGGGGAGAAGCGGTCTCGCCGCTGCGCGCTTGCTCAAGCGCTCCGGTGCCGAAGTGACAGTCTGTGACAGTGGGGAATCGTCTGTTCTTAGCGAACGGGCGGAACTCCTGCGTAAGGAAGGGATCAGCGTTCTGACGGGAGCTGATGCCGCGCGGGATTCCATTATTCACGACATCGCGGTCTTGAGTCCGGGGATCGAGGAGACGGCGCCGATTGTTGTGAATGTCATAGGAAAGCGCATTCCCCTGATCGGTGAGCTCGAGCTGGCTTTTACTCTCTGTCCTTTTCCAGTGGTGGCGATCACCGGAACCAATGGAAAAACCACCACCACGGAACTCGCCACCCTTATGCTCCGTGGGTCGGGGCTCCGTGCTGCTTCCTGCGGGAATATTGGAACCCCCATGTCGGAGCTTCTGGACGGCGGGATCGTATGGGATGTGCTGGTTGCCGAGGTCAGCTCGTTCCAGCTTGAGACCATTAGAACATTCCGTCCGAGGGTCTCCGCATGGCTCAACCTCAGTCCCAACCATCTCGACCGCTATCCCTCGATGCACGAGTATCGCGAAGCAAAGCTCAGAATCTTTGAGAATCAGACCGCAGAGGATTGGGCGGTGATCCCTGCAGATACAAAGGATCTCGATCTTTCCAAGATCAAGGCGAAGAAGATCACCTTCAGTACCACGGATCCATCGGCAGATCTTTCTCTCAATAACAATCTCAGGATCCAGCATGGTGGGAAAGTGCTGCTCGATCTATCCACGACCCGGCTCCGCGGTACCCACAATGCCGCCAATGTCATGGCCGCCTTTGCTATCGGTATCCCGCTCGGTGCCGATACGAGCATGATGGCCGATGCGATCCGGGAGTATACGCCGCCGGCTCACCGCTGTGAATTCATAGCGGAGGGTGATGGCATGAGCTGGATCAATGATTCCAAGGCTACGACCCTCGATGCCATGGAGCAGGCGATCCGCTCCGTGACGGGACCTCTCATCTTGATCGCCGGTGGGAAGGATAAGGGTTTTGAGTTCCTACCCATCGCCGACCTGATCCGTGAGCGCGTGAGCCTGGCGATTCTCATTGGTGAGATGCGCCATCGGATTGCAAGGGATTGGGCGCCTCTTCGTTGCCTCAAGGCAGAGAGTCTCCAGGAGGCGGTTTTGACCGCCCGAAAAGAAGCCAAGCCCGGAACGACTATTCTTTTCTCACCCGGCACCTCCTCATTCGATATGTTCCGCGATTATGTGGAGCGCGGGGAGACATTCAGAAGGCTTGTGAAGGAATCTATGGGCACAGGGGTTTTCCTCGCTCAAGGAACCGCACACAACCCCTAGAATAAATAATCTTTTAGCTCTTCAATAACCACAATACCTAGTAAATATAATAATATACACTAACCCATGAATCCGATGACTCCTAAACGTACCCGTCGGCTCCGCGCTCGCGCCGCAACCATGCACGCTCCAGAAGAGGAGTTCGAGGACTATGGTCCCGAACCGAACATGAAGCTCTCCCATGCCTTCCTGGTGGTTCTTCTTCTTCATGTGGTGGCTGTGGGCGGACTCTACGCCTTTAATTCCATGAAGGCCGGAAAGGTCTCTCCCACCAAGACAGCTCGCTCCATCGAGCCTGCGACCCCTCAACAGCAGCCATCGAACAACCAAGGTCCCGGTAACACCGGAGGTTCTGGTTCTGGTCCAGGCGAAGAGCCTCCAGCTCCTACCAAGGCTCCCCTTGTCGCCAAAGTGAGCGAAGCTCCTAAGTCAATAAAGGCCGCTACTGAAAGATCAGCCCAGCAGACGAAGCAAGTCTCGACTGCAACCACGGCGTCCACGGCTCCGAGGGGATTCCTGGCAAGCGCCAGGAGCATGGTTGGGAAAACCCTTGGCGCCTCGGGCATTGGAGCCGCTGCTGTGTCAACGTCATCCGCACAGGAACCCGCGGCTGTAACTTCGCCGGCAACTCAAGCCCCTCAGCCATCCCACGTGGCAGTCTCATCTGGAATTCCTGCAACAGCAAACACCTACATGGTCAAGGCGGGAGACACTCTCACGCGCATTGCCTCCTCACTGGGAGTGGCGATTCCCGAACTCGAAAAGGTGAACGGAATCACGGAAAAGTCCGTGCTTCAGGTCGGCCAGATGCTCAAGGTTCCGGCCAAAGGGATGAGTCAGGCCGTTTCTGATGTCTCGGCCCAGGCCGGAAAGGTTGTGGAAGGGGTGCAGCAGGCGCCTGCTGCGGTAGTCGGTGCAGTCACCTCAGCGACTACAGCCCTTACGGGAGCAAATCCCGCCGCGGGTGCCGCTGCGGTAGCGGCATCTGTTGAGGATCAGGGACCGACCACGGAGTACACCGTCGTCAAGGGAGACAGCCCTTACAAGATTGCCAAGAAATTCAAGATCACGCCCGATCAGCTCATGAAAGCGAATGGCATCACCGATCCGAAGAAGATCCAGATCGGTCAGAAGCTGAAGATTCCCACCTCCGCTGCGTCATCGAAGAAAGAGGCCCAGTAACCGTCTCTAGAACCCTCTCGTCAACGCCCCAGAGCCCTTCAGAATCCAGGAGCCGTGCAGCGCAGCAGCATCTACCTCCTCCTGATCTCGGTGGTCGGGCTGCTTGCCCTTGGGGTGGTGATGCTTTTTAGCACGAGCGCTTATGCCCAGGAGAGTCACGGTGACATCTACTACTTTGTCAAAAAGGATATCTTTTGGCTGATCATCGGCATGGGGGTCTGCGTTGTGGGCGCGATGACCGATTATCATCTCTGGCAACGCACCTGGAAAATCTGGTTCGGGGTCTCGGTCCTCCTGCTCGCTCTCTGCTTTGTTCCCCATGTGGGAATGAAGATCAACGGGTCACATCGCTGGCTCAACCTGCACGTTCTTGTCTTCCAACCCAGCGAGTTCGGGAAAATCGCGGCAGTTTTCTTTGTCGCTTGGTGGTTTTCCCGCGAAGAGACGGATCCCCGGAAACTGCTGGATGGGTTCGTGATTCCGATCGGCGTCGTGGCCGTCATCATGGGCCTTGTTGCCAAGGAGGTGGATCTCGGGACAGCAGCCCTCATTGGAGCCACGACACTCGCCATCTGTCTGGTGGGGGGTGCTAATTGGGTGATCATCGCCGGACTTTGCGGAGCGGGGCTTATGGGGTTGCTTGGAATCGCCATGCTGATTCCGGAACGAGCCGCCCGCATGATGACCTTCATGCATCCCGACGCCGACAAGTTGGGCAAAGGACTCCAGCAATGGCAGGCCCTGATTGCATTCGGTTCCGGTGGATTCGAGGGGCTCGGACTCGGGGAAGGACGCCAGAAGATGCTCTATCTGCCCTATGCCCACACCGACTTCATCTTTCCGATGATCGGCGAGGAACTTGGACTCCGTTTCACCTGGCTTGTTCTCCTGGGATTTATTCTCATCGTCCTCTGTGGAGGCCTTATAGCTGCCAATGCCAAGGATCGCTTCGGAAAACTTCTAGCCATGGGAATCCTCCTGTTGATCTCGTTGCAGGCAGCAGTCAATATCGGGATGACGACCTCGATGCTTCCCAACAAAGGGATGCCCCTGCCTTTCATCAGTTACGGGGGAAGCAACATGGCCGTTTGTCTCTTCATGATTGGAATCCTTGTCAACATTCACCGCACCGGCACCCCGATTGCTCCTGCTACGGAGAGGCAGGTCGTCCTCGCAGGACGATCCGTTCCCAGAATCTAGGAATCACGCATGGCGGTCCCCAAACAATTCGTCATTGCCTGCGGTGGTACCGGAGGCCATCTCTTTCCAGGCCTTGCTGTCGCCGAAGTCCTGCATGAACGCGGCCACGAGGTTCTGTTGCTTGTCTCGGAGAAGGAGATCGATGCTGTGGCGCTGAGGGATCATGCCGAGTTCCGGTGCGAGAAGCTTCCCTCCATCGGAATGCCCGCGATCCTCTCCCCGGCATTTCTACGGTTCCTGAAGAGGGGGTGGGAGAGCTTCAGTACCTGCAGACAGCTCTACTCGCGCTATCAGCCCGCCGGCGTCCTTGGGATGGGAGGATTTACCTCCGCTGCTCCTCTGCTGGCGGCGCGTCTCTCCGGCATTCCCTGCTACCTGCACGAGTCCAATGCGATTGCCGGACGGGCTAACCGTCTCGCCTCACGTTGGACGGACCGCGTTCTGCTGGGATTGAAGGTCTGTGAACCCTCCTTTCCGAAGAGCACCTGCATCGTGACAGGAACTCCGGTGCGCCGTAATCTCGGGACCCCGCTTCCCAAGGGGGAGGCGCGTGCCGCATTCGGTCTGGATCCGGAACTGCCGACACTCCTAGTGATGGGTGGGAGCCAGGGTGCAGCCGGAATCAACCAGCTCCTCTTCCGCTCGGCCGCTTTTCTGAAGGATTTCCGCAACGAAGAGAACAAGCCCCTGCAAGTCATTCATCTTACCGGTGAGCGCGATGACAACCTGGCTGCCATCAATTACCAAAGGGAGGGTATTGCCTCTCATGTTGCTTCCTTCCATCACCGGATGGAACAAGCTTATTCCGCCGCTGACCTTGTGGTGTCGCGTGCCGGCGCGGCAAGCCTCAGCGAGATTTCGCAGTTCTCGCTTCCGTCTCTCCTGATTCCCTTCCCCTTTGCCGCGGATCTGCATCAGCATCGCAACGCCGAGGCCTTCCGGGATGCCGGTGCCGCCGAGCTCATCGAGGAAAAGACCGCTGACCCGGAATCCTTCGCTCTCTTGGTCCGTAATCTCCTTAACGACGGACGCCGACGCGAGCGCATGGCTGCTGCCGCCGGCTCCGTTCTACCACGCGGTGCCGCGGGACTAGTCGCCGATGTCATGGAGCAGGGGATCGTGACCCGGGAGGCCGGACGATGATTTTCGACAGGAGGGTCAACGACGCCCGCCTTGAGGGTGCAGAACTGGCTTCATTCCTTCTCGGCCCCACATCACGTCGTATCCACCTCATCGGAGTAGCCGGTTCCGGGATGAGTGGCATTGCGGCCCTTCTTCTGGCACTCGGTCATCGTGTCAGCGGTTCGGACAAGGTCGACACCCAGGAAGTCGAACGTCTGCGTCGCAAGGGGCTCGACTTTGAGTCTCCCAACGGCACCCGCATGGTAGGCGATGCGGAACTGGTGATTTTTTCTTCCGCGATCCATGCCGGCAATCCTGCCTTTGATGCCGCTCTGGCTCTTAAAAAACCGATGGCACGCCGGGCCGAAGTCCTGGCGGCCGTCATGACCGGTAAGCAGGGAGTGGTGGTCTGCGGGATGCACGGAAAAACAACGACCTCCGCCATGGCCGCCCATGTTCTGCGGGCGGGCGGGCTCAAGCCCTCCCACTATGTCGGGGCCGAGATCCCCATCCTCGGAACGAATGCCCGTTGGGACTCCGAAGGAACGCACCTGGTGGCCGAGGGGGACGAAAGCGACGGCACGCTGGTTCATTACCACCCGCGTCACGCGCTGGTACTCAACATCGAACCCGAGCATCTCGATCACTACCGGGATCTCGACGCGATCGATGCAGTTTTTTCCAAACTGCTCGGCCAGACTTCCGGCAAGGTCTACTTCTGGGCTGACGATCCCGGTGCCACGCGTATCTGTTCCACGCACCCGGGGGCTGTCCCTGCGGGGACAGGATCCCACTGCCATTATCAACTCGCGGAGGTGGAACAGTCGGGACTCACGATTCGCTTTGCGGTTTTTCGTGAAGAGAAACTGCTCGGTCGCATCCATCTCGGGATTCCCGGTTTGCATAATGCCCAGAACGCTCTTCTGGTGATTGCGCTGGCGACTGACTTGGGAATTTCCTTTTCCGTTATCGCCTCCTCGTTGGAAGCCTTCCGCGGGGCTAAGCGCCGCTTTGAGCTCAAGTATGAGGACGATGAGTTCCGGGTCTTCGACGATTACGGCCATCATCCGACCGAAATTGCGGCAACTCTTGCGACGGCCAGGGTTGCCCTGCGTGACTCCGGGCAAGAAGGGAAACCTAGAGGAAAAGGTCGTCTCGTGGTTCTCTTCCAGCCACACCGTTATTCCCGCACAGCTTCCCTCAAGGCGGAATTCGGAAGGTCCTTTGGAGATGCCGACCTTGTCTTTGTCGCCCCTATCTATCCTGCCGGCGAAGCCCCCATCCCTGGAATCGATGAGGGGAGCGTGGTGGAGGCAGCCCGGGCCGAAGGCCATCAGGGAATCACGCGCGCTGCTTCTGTACTGGAGGCGGGATGTGCTGCAGCGGCCTCTCTCAGGGAAGGGGATCTGGTTATCACCCTCGGTGCGGGAAATATCCATGAAGCAGGTGCACTAATCGCCCGGGAATTGGTCCTTCGTGGAAAGCTCCGCAAGGCCATGGGCCCGGGTGTCATCAAAATGTCCGAACCGCTATCTCGTCACACATCGATGAGGGTCGGCGGGCCGGCGCGCTTTTGGGTGGAGCCCGAGAGTGAGGAAGGGTTTGCGGAACTAGTCCGCCTCTGCCACGACGAGGGGATACCCTTCATGGTCATGGGTCGCGGGTCCAATCTCATTGTCCGGGACGGCGGTTTTCCCGGTGTCGTTGCCCATTTGTCCAAGGGTTGCTTCGCCGAGGCCTCGGTGGATGGGAATGAGGTTGTCGCCGGGGTCGGGATCCGCCTCAAGCAACTGGCCGCCGTCGCCCGCAACGCCGGCCTTACGGGGTTTGAATGGATGGACGGCATTCCGGGAAACTTGGGTGGGGCGTTGCGCATGAATGCGGGCGCGATGGGGGTTCAGACATTCGACCAGGTCGTCAGGATTCGGTTTGCCGATCGTGATGGAAACATCGTTTCCCGCACCCCGGAAGAGATCGAGGTGCGCTACCGCGATGTTCCGGTTCTGCATGACCATTACGCGCTCTCGGCCACGCTCTCCGGGGAATTGGCCGAGACCGGAAAGATCGACGATCTCCTCGGCGAATCGCTTCGCCATCGTAAGGAAACCCAGCCTGTGGCGGCCAGCGCCGGTTGCATCTTCAAGAATCCCGGGGGGATCTCCGCTGGTAAACTGATCGACGAACTGGGACTCAAGAACAGTGCTGTCGGCGGTGCCCGCGTCTCCGAAGTCCATGCGAACTTCATTGTCAATGACGGTGGCGCCACAGCCGGCGAGATCCTTGCCCTGATCAGTAGAATCCAGGATCGGGCTCGTCTGGAGCGCGGGATTGAGCTGGAGACGGAGGTTTCTATCATCGGTGAAGAACCGAAAGACCACGAAATTACCCATGAGCACTGAACTCTCCTTCGATCCCCGTAACCGTTGCCTTGTTGTTCTCAAGGGAGGCCCCGGTTCCGAGCGTGAGGTCTCCCTCCGCTCCGGCGCTTCAGTGGCCGCAGCGCTCAGGAACGCCGGTGCACACGTCGAGGAGATTGAGATTGCTGGCACGCAGGTTGTTATTCCCGACGGGACTGAACTTGTCTTCAACCTGATCCATGGAACCTTCGGCGAGGATGGAGGTCTCCAGCAGGTGCTCGACGAACATGGTGTTGCTTACACGGGTGAGGGGGCAGCGCAGAGTCGTGTGGCCTTTGACAAGATCCTGACTAAGCAGGCTTTGGTGAAAGCCGGCGTGCCGACTCCCCGTTACGAGATCCTGCGTGCGGGGGAGCATCCCACGCTTCCCCTGCCCATCGTCATCAAAGCCCCGCGCCAGGGATCGAGTGTCGGCGTTCATCTCATCCATGAGACTGATGGAATCGATCAGGCCCTTGCCGACTGCCTCCTTCACGGTGAGGAGATCCTTGTCGAGGAGCTGGTGACGGGAAAGGAACTGACCGTGGGTGTGATCGGCGATCGGGTGCTGCCTGTGGTCGAGATCAAGCCAAACGAGGGATTTTACGATTATACCAACAAGTATACCAAGGGAGCCACGGAGTATCTTGTGCCAGCACCTCTCTCTCCCTCGGAGACAGAAGCCGTGCAGGGAGTGGCGCTCGCTGCGGTGCGCGCTCTCGGGCTGAGCGTCTATAGCCGGGTCGACGTCCTGCTCTCCCCCACAGGGCCCACTGTTTTGGAAATCAACACCATCCCCGGGATGACGGAAACCAGTCTGCTTCCCAAAGCTGCTGCCGCCATGGGGCTCGATTTTACAGCCCTTTGCTGCAGAATAGCGGAACGATCACTCAGGGCCAGAACCGCTAGCGCATGAAAACACGACGCAATACCGGAGGAAACAGACGCAAAGGAGTCGGCCCCGCGCGCCGTCAGCATCTCCTCGAGGTGAATGTGCGAACGGCCAGCATGAAACGTCAGCATCGTGGCAAGGCGAGCGGCTTTCTTTGGAAAGCATTCTTCATCGTGATCGTGCTCGCCCTACTGGCGGCTGGAGCGCGGATCGCTTGCGAAAAATTCTTTTTTAAGAACCCCGAGTATGATCTCAAGCACCTCGTCACCCATCTTAACGGGGTACTGTCACAGGAGGAATTGGTGAACCTGACTGGCTTCACCGAGGGGAAGAACATCTTTGGTCTCGACCTTGAGCAGGCAAACCAGAAACTGGTCGCCCTCCCCGAAGTGCGCTCCGTAAGCATCGAACGGACGTTACCCGACACCATCGAGGTGGGTTTGGAGCCGCGTGCGCCAGTTTTCCTGTTTGTTGCCCCGGGAGAGAGCGAGGCGGCTGCCGGAGAATCATTCATCCCCGGCAAGAGTTTCCTCTGCGATAAGGATGGAGTGATGATGCGTCCCGCCAGACTCGATGACAGATTTCTGGGGCTTCCCGTGCTTCATGGCGTTTCTCTGGGCAATGCTGTCCCGGGCAAGAAACTGGAGAGCTCCTCACTCGCCATGGCCCTCCTGTTGAGGCAGGTACTTTCTGAACTTCCCGAAGAGACATTCCGGATCAGCTCGATCGATGTTTCCAAGCCCTATGCTGCCGTCGTGACCGATGCCTCGAATGCGAAATTCACATTTGGAACCCTTGGAGAGACCGACATGCCGTCGCAGCTTGATCGTCTTCGCAAGCTGCTAGACCATTGCCAGGAAACCGGCCGCAAGATTGAGACCGCCAACCTCATGGTCAGCCGCAATACTCCCGTTACTTTTGTGCTTACGCCCGAGCAAGGGTCTGACAAAATAGCACCCATCGCCTCTTCCAAAAAAACCCCGAAGCACAACTAGCCCCCGGCAACCCTCTTTTTCGTCATGGCCAACGAGCAAATCTTTGTGGGACTCGAAATCGGAACGACGAAGATCAGCGTCATCGTCGCGGAAGCCAGGGCCGAAGATCAGATCAGTATTCTCGGAGTGGGGGAGACTCCGTCACGAGGCGTGCGCAAAGGGGAGATCGTCGACATGGAAACCGTTACCGAGTGCGTCCGCGAGGCGATCCTCGATGCCGAGGACAAGACGAATGTTGAAATCGGCAACGTCTGGGTCGCGATCACGGGATCCCATCTGGCAAGCTTCAATAACCGCGGCTCCCTTACTCTTCGCGGCGAGAGGCAGATCGAACCCGAGGACCTGGAGGCCGTGGAGGTGAACGCGAAGGAGGTCGCCATCCCCACACCGAATACCTTTCTCCACACCATTCTTCAGGCTTATCACGTCGATGGGAATCAGAACATCATCGATCCCCTCAAGTCGGAGGGAGCGCTGTTGGAGGCCGATTTTCACATTGTTCACGGGATCAAAACGCGGATCCACAACACGCTCCGCTGCATCGAGTCGCTGAAGATCGGCATCGAGGATGTCGTGCTCAGTTCGCTCGCCAGTGCCCAGGTTATTCTTTCCCAGGATCAGAAGAACTACGGGGCCCTTATGATCGATATCGGGGGGGGGACGACCGATTACCTGGTCTATATCGATGGAGCCATTCGCCATAGCGGCGTGCTGGCCCTGGGAGGTGACCACATCACCAATGACATTTCAGTAGGGCTGAGGCTGCCGATTGCCAGGGCTGAACTTCTCAAGATCGAGGAGGGTTCAGCATCCGACCCGGTGAGTTCCGAGGGTGGGATTATCTCGCTGAAGAACGACCCTAGATTCCTCGGCTGTGATGTCGATCGCATCTCCCTTGAAACGATCATTCACCTCCGAGTGAAGGAAATCTTCGAACTGATCCGCCGCGACATCGAGTCCTCCGGTGAGGGGATGATGGATCTCATCCGGGGAGTCATGATCACCGGTGGCTGTTCCAAGCTGAAGGGAATCGCCCAAGTTGCCGAGGAGGTCTTTGACATTCCGGTGGAGCTCACGCGCGCCCGTAATGTCAGCGGCGCCACTCAGATTTTTGAGGACCCTCAATACTCCACCGCAATCGGACTGACCAAATACGCGAGGCTCGTGACCAAGAATATCGCGCCCGAGAGCATGCTCGACCGGTTTACCCAGGGGCTTGGAAGTCTCTTCAAGAAACGTTCCCGATGAGCACCTCACCATCCCGTCGTATCCTGGTCGGTATTGGCAATGCCGGAGTCACCGTGCTCGACCTGCTTTCCGTCGAGTGCCCGGGCATGACAGGACTTCTGGCTGTCAACAATGATCCCGATTCGCTGAATGCCTCCATTGTCCGTGACAAAATCGAGGTGCCCGAGGGAGATCCGGGGGAGGGTTTCCGCGTGATCGATGACGAGTTCGGGCGGAACGTTGAGGGTGCTTCCGCGGTCATTCTTTGCGGTGGTCTCGGTGGGGAGACGGGTTCCTTCCTTCTTCCGGCTCTGGCCATTCGAGCCAAGTCGGCTGGATTGACAACGATGGCCTGTGTCGGCATGCCCTTCTCCTTCGAGGGAAAGCACAAGAGGGACCTTGCCGAGCGGGCCTTGGAGAAACTGCAAGAGATCTGTGATGCCGTTGTCGTGATCGGGAATGATCAACTCTCCGGCGGATCTCCATCGATAGCCGCCGTGGGTGAGGCCTTCGTTCTTTCGGACCGGACCCTATTAGCCGCCCTTCTGGCACTCACCGGGATGCTCTCCACTTCGGGACCCGTGAAGATCACACGTGCTGACATTCACCATGTGCTCGGGAAACCTGGGGCACTCACCCATTTCGGATTTGGAAAGGCTGAGGGATCCAACCGGCTCCACGAGGCGCTGGAGAGAGCCCTGAAGAGTCCCCTCCTGACCCCGCCCGGCAAGGGGTCGGCCCTTAAGGAGTCGTCGATGATTCTTCTCCTGCTCCGTGGGGCCAAGGACATTTCCTTTGCGGAGGTTCAGGCCGTTGTCGGTAAAATTGAACAAATTGCCGGTGATAGCTGTCAAATAAAGGTGGGAGTCCACGCGGATGGACCTCTCGGATCGGCTCTGGAGCTCTATCTCCTGGCCTCTTCCGGAGGGACCGTCAGGAAGCCTGCCAAAACAAGTGAAAGCAACGAAACCGGCGAACCAAGTAGTGCGGATAGTGCGAATAGCCCAAGCAGTCGGATTGGGACAATCGGGACACAGTTGCCCCAACCACCCCAACCAACTGGTGAGGAGGAGATGCTTTCAGGACACATTGAAGGGGCAAAGGGCGCTGACGAGCTCTTCCCGGTTCAGACAAAGCCTGCTTCCAAGTCGGGAAAGAAGGTCGCTGCCACTTCCAAGCAGATGCAGGGAACGCTTGCCTTGGACACCTACCAGCGGGGCCGCTTTGACAAGAGCGAGCCGACCATCGTCGAGGGTGAAGATCTCGACGTTCCCACCTTTCTTCGCAAGGGGATCAAGCTCAACCCACCCACCAGGAAATAGCGGATAAGCACCCCCACCATGAAACCGGACAAATTTACAGCCAAGATGCAGGAGGCCTTCAACGGTGCGATCGACATCGCCTCAGGTCTTGGCCAGCAAGAGATCGGGAACGAACATTTCCTGCTCTCTCTACTCGCCCAGAGTGAAGGCCTCACCCGTCCCGTGCTGGAGAAGATGGGAGTGGCCGTTCAGCCTTTCATTGCCAAGCTTGAGTCGGCCTCCGCAGCTCTGCCAAAGGTCCACGGAGGTGCCCAGCCCTTTGTTGGCAACGAACTCCGCAAGACCATCGACTCCGCCGAGGGGGAGATGGCGAAGCTCAAGGATGAGTTTCTTTCCGCGGAGCACTACCTTCTGGCCCTGAGCCAGGAGAAGAACGCCGTCGCCAAGTTACTCCAAGAGATTGGCATCACTCATCAGGCGCTGATGAAGGCCTTGGTCGAGATCCGTGGCAGCCAGCGCGTTACCGACCAGAACCCCGAGGGAAAATACCAGACACTGGAGAAATACGGTCGCGACATCACCGAGATGGCTCGCAAAGGGAAGATCGACCCCGTCATCGGACGGGACGAGGAGATCCGCCGCACCATGCAGGTCCTCTCCCGGCGTACCAAGAATAACCCCGTGCTCATCGGCGAGCCCGGCGTCGGCAAGACGGCCATCGTCGAGGGACTTGCGCGCCGTATCGTTAGCGGGGATGTTCCCGACTCGCTCAAGAACAAGCGACTGGTCGCCATGGATATCGGCGCGATGGTGGCCGGAGCCAAGTTCCGAGGTGAGTTCGAGGACCGTCTGAAGGCTTTCCTCAAAGAAGTCACGGCTTCGGAGGGGGAGATTATCCTCTTCATCGACGAGCTTCATACCATCGTCGGTGCAGGTGCCGCCGAGGGATCGATGGATGCTTCCAATCTCCTCAAGCCCCAGCTTGCCCGCGGAGAACTCCGCACGATCGGTGCGACGACCCTCGACGAGTACCGCAAGTACATCGAGAAGGACGCAGCTTTGGAGCGACGCTTCCAGCCCGTGAAGGTCAACGAACCGAGTGTCGAGGACACGATTGCCATCTTGCGCGGTCTCAAGGAGCGCTACGAGGTCCACCATGGCGTCCGTATCCAGGATGCCGCTCTGGTCGCAGCCGCGGTCCTTTCCCACCGCTACATCTCCGACCGCTTCCTTCCCGACAAGGCTGTCGATCTGATCGACGAGGCCGCTTCCCGTCTGAAGATCGAGATCGAGTCGATGCCGACCGAAATCGACCAGATGGAGCGTCAAATCATGATGCTCGAGATGGAGCGCCAGGCCCTCCGCAAAGAGAAGGATGCCGCCAGCAAAGAGCGCCTGGAGAAGCTCGAGAAGGAACTCGCCGAGACCAAGGAAACCGGGTCGGGACTGAAGGCCCGCTGGCAGAAGGAGAAGGAAGAGATCGGCAAGTCCCAGAAGATCAACGAGCAGATTGAAGCGATGAAGAACGAGCTTGTGATCGCCCAACGTCAGGGAGATTTCGCCAAAGCGAGCGAGATCCAGTACGGGCGCATTCCGGAATTGCAAACCAAGCTCGAGGAGCACAATGCCAAGCTCGCCAAGAGCGGCCAATCCGCGCTGCTCCAAGAAGAGGTTACCGAAGAGGATATCGCCAAAGTGGTCTCTGTCTGGACTGGTATCCCCGTCTCCAACCTCCAGGAGGGAGAGCGGCAAAAACTTGTCAAGATGGAGGAGCGCCTCATCGAGCGTGTGGTGGGACAGGCTCAGGCCATCAAGGCCGTTTCCAACGCCGTCCGCCGAGCCCGCGCCGGCCTCCAGGAAGAGAACCGCCCCATCGGTTCCTTCATGTTCCTTGGCCCCACGGGTGTCGGTAAGACCGAGCTTTCCAAGGCCCTGGCCGAGTTCCTTTTTGACGACGAGAATGCCATCGTCCGTCTCGACATGTCCGAGTACATGGAGAAGCACACCGTGGCCCGTCTCATCGGAGCTCCTCCCGGATATGTGGGTTACGAGGAGGGGGGCCAGCTCAGCGAGGCCGTCCGCCGGAAGCCCTACTCCGTGATCCTCTTCGACGAGGTGGAGAAGGCCCACGGCGATGTCTTCAATGTCCTCCTCCAGGTCCTTGACGACGGACGGATCACCGATGGTCAGGGTCGCACTGTGGACTTCAAGAACACCGTTATCATCATGACGAGTAATATCGGCAGCCAATACATCATGGAGGATCTGGCTGTGGAGGAACGGAACAAGCGCGTCATGAAGGCGCTTCGTGGCCACTTCCGCCCTGAGTTTCTGAACCGCGTCGACGAGATCGTCATCTTCGACAGACTCACCGACAAGGAAATCGGCAAGATTGTCGACATCCAGCTCGCCCGTCTCTCCACTCGCCTCGGTAAGCAGAAGCTCCATCTGGAACTCAGCGACAAGGCCCGCGCTTATCTGTCCAAGGAGGGCTACGATCCCGCCTACGGCGCCCGCCCTCTCAAGCGCGTCATCCAGCAGAAGATTCTCGATCCCCTCAGCATGGAGATCCTCGATGGCAAGATCCACGAGGGTCAGACCATCAAGGCGGATGTTGCCAGTGGGGAACTCGTCTTCAAGACAAAGTAGATCCTGATTTCATGTCCCTCCGTGAAGTTACGATCAAGGAGGGACTTCCGACACTCGAGGAAGCCAAGCGCCGACTCCTACTGGAAGTAAGGCGTTGCCACGGAGACGGTATCTCTGTTCTCAAGATCATCCACGGCTACGGTTCGGGAGGCCATGGAGGGGTGCTGAGGACAGGCTTAAGAAAAGTCTTCGCCGAATACCAGCGCGACGGTGACATCCTGGGATATGCTTCAGGAGAAGAGTTCTCGATCTTCCACCCGGTTTCCCTTGAGATGATTACACTGGCCCCGGAACTCCGGACCGATCGGGATCTCGAGCGCTCCAATCCCGGCGTCAGCTTCCTATGGATCCAATAATGGATATAGTAAGGATCCTAGCCGACCCAACGGAACTCGACCGAGGCGTCGACTTCCGGAGACAGGCTCTGCTTCACCGGGCAGGCCTTCGCGGCATTCTCGAGCAAAGCGCGCTGTGGGTGATCGGAGGGTAGGGGAATAGTCATCACGGACTTGAGGCCGACGATGCGGCGGGGCAAATCGGAACTCATCTCCTTGCCAATAGTGACGATTGTACCCTTCAGATCGATTCCGTGCCTTTCTGCTGCAATTCCCATGACGGTCATCATGCAGTTGGCGACAGCCGTGGCGACTAGATCGGTGGGCGAGAAACTCTCACCCTTGCCGTGGTTATCGAGCGGGGCATCGGTGATCAGTTTGACGCCAGAGGGGTCATGCGTGGAGGTACAGCGGAGACCGCCGTCATAAGTGGAAGTGATGGTTACCATTGATCCGACAAAATAGCAGAATTCCTTGGGAAAAAAGAGGAATTGAGAGGAAAATTCCGCGACTTCCGGGTAACGTCGTCCCTGTCATGGAACTGCTTCTGCTCTCACTCATCGTTGTTTTGTTGATCGCGGTGCTGGTGATTCAGCTTAGAAAGCCTGGTGTTTCCACGACTTCTTCCCAAGGCGCAAGCCCTGACGAGATCGTCGCCAAGCTTGAGCAGGTGCGCTCCATGCACGATCAGCATGCGGCCGTCCTGAGCAAGGAACTCGACCTCACCCGTCAGGAAGCCGCCACCCATGCTCGTGACGGCCGCACGGAGACTGTGGCAATGCTCAACCAGGGTAACGCCTCGCTCCTGAACGGACTTACCCTCCTCGGACAGACTCAGAATGATCGCTTGCAGTCCTTCTCGGAGACCATCACGGCACTCACCAGTGCCAACGACACGAAGTTCGAGAGCATCCGCGCCACCATGGAGACCAAGCTCAAGGAGCTCCGTGATGACAATGCCCTCCGTCTTGAGGAAATGCGCCGTACCGTCGACGAGAAACTCCAGGGGACCCTGGAGAAGCGCCTCGGCGAATCCTTTAAGCAGGTCTCCGATCGCCTTGAGCAGGTCCACCGCGGACTTGGCGAGATGCAGAACCTCGCCATTGGTGTAGGGGATCTCAAGAAAGTCCTTACCAACGTGAAGACACGCGGCGGTTGGGGCGAGGTTCAGCTGGGAGCATTGCTCGAGCAGATGCTCACGCCGGCCCAGTATGAAAAGAACGTGAAGACGAACCCCGCCTCAGGAGAGATCGTCGAGTACGCGATCAAGCTCCCGGGCAAGGGAGAGGATGATTCCGTCGTCTGGCTGCCCGTGGATGCCAAGTTCTTCATCGAGGACTTCAAGCGCCTCCACGAGGCCCAGGAGCGCGCCGATCTCGGTGCCATCGAGGAATCGACCAAGGCGCTGCGCGATGCCGTCCTCAAGTGCGCCAAGGACATCTCCTCGAAGTACCTCAATCCTCCTCACACCACCGACTTCGGCGTCATGTTCGTCCCGACCGAGGGACTCTTTGCCGAGATCATCCGCATTCCAGGAGTCATCGAGGATTTGCAGGGCAAGCACCGCGTTGTTCTGGCAGGCCCGACAACCTTCGCCGCCCTTTTGAATAGCCTCCAGATGGGCTTCAAGACACTTACGATTCAGAAGCAGTCGAGCGAAGTCTGGAAAACCCTCAGTGACGTGAAGTCCGAGTTTGCCAAGTTCGGGGATGCTCTGGATGGCGTGAAAAAGAAGCTTCAGGAAGCCACCAACAAGATCGAGACCGTCGGCACGCGTTCCCGGGCCATCGAGCGAAGCCTCCGCAATGTTGAGAGCCTGCCCGGTCAGCCAATGGCTCCATCCCTTGATATTGATGATCTGCTCAAGATCGTGGAATCCGAATCCGACGCCCGGGAAGAGAGGGAGTAGTGTTCCCCGTTTTTTCAATAAGCTGATTCCTTAGGGATTCCAGCTTTGGAGGTTGCCTGCATCACCCGATGCTTTGGGTATGAAAGACTTTTTCGGTGCGAAAGGCAGCCAGCAGACAACCGATCCCGGAAGGCCGTGGCACAGGAAAGTACTGCCGCTGATTTCGGATATACCGAGGCACCCTTTCGTTCACTCAGCCCTCATCCTGATTCCTCTGCTCCTGAGTGTCTTTGTGATGCTGCATTTGCTCGAGTCAAAGGGGATTCCGATGACGCGTTCGTTCAGGTTGTCAATCGATGCCAGATCTGAGAATTCCGGAAATGCATCCCTCTACTCCCCACTTGCATCTGCATTCCGCGTGGCGTTACCCCTGTCGGATGATATTCTTAACGAGAACACCGGGGTTTCAACCCTCCCGTCTTGCGCGGAGCTTTTCTTTGCCAAGAGAAACCCTCCCCTTGCCCCTTCAGCCACACTTACAGTTCCCGCGGTGAGCCCCACGGGACTCCCTGTCGTCTTCATCATCGGATTCGACCACGGAAATGAGAGAAGCCGTTTTTTGACTATGCTGGCTCTTGAGAACCTGCTGAAGACCACGAATCTCAGAAGCATTGCCCTCGAATTTTCAAGCGACCTTCAGGACTCCTTCAATAAGTACTACTCCTCTCCCAAGGGAGCTAGTGACAAGCGGGAATTCGCCAAATCGATGATCGCCCATTGCCCTCTGTCAGCTTACCTAGACAATCGGCAGAAGGCCGAGTGTGCCCACAGGCTACTCGGCACGGAAAGCATCATGAGTGTCCTGGATGTTGCTGAACTGGCATCCAGATACAAGGCCGCCGTCGTCCTAGTCGACACGCCGATGGCCAATGTGAGTATGACTGATCCGATGATCTCTTACCGGAATCAGATCATGGCCAAGAACGTGCTCAGGAACGTGAGGGGAGGCAAAGTCGTGCTTGTTGTTGGCTCAGCCCATACAGGTCACGGCGATCTGGGACTGAGTCTCGATGATCGTCTGACGAGCCTTGGTGCCCGGACGCTTAGCGTCAATGTTGCCGCCCAGAAGGTCCCTCTCCGTCGTGACTGGGGGACCAACCACGCCAGCGCTGACTTCAAGATCTCGGATCCCATGGAACTCGCCTCTCTTCTCGTCAGGAGGTATCCTGGGATGTAATGGATTCCTTGAAGCGATTTCGACTCCCATCGCTCACGATTTTCCTCATCGGTCTCATTGCGTTTCTCACGGTCTTCGCTGGCGGCGTGTTTGCTGCTGGGGAGTTGACAGTGATCATTGACCCAGGTCACGGGGGAACGAATGTTACCGGGACACACCTCTTGAAGTCGAACTCCTCGCCGAATAATGCCACCTCTCCGTCAGGTCTGAGGGAAAAGGATCTCACGCTCGAGCTCGCCCGAGAGATCCAGAGCGCCTTTGAATCGAAAAGCACTTCTAATCACACTCCGAAGATCCGTTGTATCCTCACCAGGACCAATGACTGGAATCCCGACTTTGCCCAGCGGGCCAAGGTGGCGGCCGACTCCCTGAATCCCGGGGCTCTGGTCAGCATCCACTTCAATACCTTTCGCCACGGATCAGCCCTCGGTACGGTGGCCCTGATCCACAGCAGGTCATTCAACCCGAACCACGAGGCAGACCTCCGTTTTGCAGACGGGCTTGCGGCGGCCACTTCCGCTGCGGTGAGGAACTTTCTCCCCCGCTCGCCCGCGATGGATTCCCTAAACGATTACCACATCCATGACGGCACGGGCGCCTACCTCTTCTATCAGATGCAGAGATATCCCCAGCTCGACAAGGTTCCCAAATGTTTTTTGGAGATCGAGTTCATCGACCGGAAAGACGTGCAGTCCAAGCTCCTGGACCAACGCCTGGTAACCTTCCCTGTGATTGCCAAGGCGATCGCTGACTACATCTCATACTATCTTCAGCAGTATCCCCACGGGAGCTCCGTTCTCAGCCAGCCGGAGGAGGACTCGGCCGATGAGAAGTTCATGGAAGAACACAAAAAAGCGGAGTCCCCTTTCGGGAACTCCGCCTTGATTGATTGGTTTCTTGGGGCCTTCCGGCGACCCAATTTGCCGGATTAGTAGCGGCGAGGACCGCGATCGCGGTCGCCTCCGAAGGAGCGGCCACCACCGCCACCACCCAGGGGACGATCCTCGCGGGGACGTGCCTCATTGACGGTCAGGTTGCGACCCTGGAAATCCTTGCCCTCGAGAGCATTGATAGCTGCATTGCCTTCCTCGGCGTTGCCCATGGTGACAAAGCCGAATCCGCGGGAACGGCCGGTCTCACGATCGGTAACAAGGGCGACATCCGTCGGCTTGCCGTACTGTGTGAAGAGCTCGCGGAGATCTTGGTCGGTTGTGTCAAAGGTCAGATTGCCTACGTATAGTTTCATATGATGTGTTTTTTTGGTTGGTGTTGAAATCTGCTAATCAGAGCTGTTCCCGAGAACCGGGTTTCAAATCACCATCGAAAAAAATCAACGGGCAATCCACCATGCAACGAATCACTGAATATCGAACTCCTTCAAACTAAACGGCTTTCCATGTTTTGCAAGATAAAATAAAGAAATGCGCTTGATGACGCACCGAAAGTCCAAGGAGACTTTTTGATAATTTTATTAGTGTGCGGGCAGAAACGGAGTAAAGTAATTCCCTATTGAGTTACTCGGCCCATTTCTTTTCCACTCTTGCGGGCTCTTCTCCTTTGAGCTTTCAAACCCTTCCTATGGGAGCCCTACTTTCCTTCTAAATGGGCATCGGGACTAAGAACAGACAGAACCAGACAGCCGAACTCTGCAAGGAGCACCTCCGCGGTACCTATGCCTCGCAGGGAGTCTTGGTGGAGGACTTCATAGGGGAGATCGAGGGTTCCGGAAAGTCCAAGGACATCTTGAAATGGGCTCAGTTCACTAACATGGACCGAGATACGGCAGCGATGCTCGGGAGACTCGACGAGAAATTCAACAAATGGCTGAACGGTGACGTTGGCGACCTTTAGTCGCTACCGCACCTGTGCCAATAACCCACAACACCAACAGAAAAACCCATGGTTAAAATCAATTACGGATTCGAGAAGCGCAGGAAAGAGATGGAGAAAAAGCGTAAAAAGGAAGAAAAGAAAAAGGCCAAGGCCGAGGGCAAGCCCTCGGGCGACTATAATATCGTCGAGAATCCAGACGCTGTCGTGGAGACACCAGAGGATTCTACGGAAACCCCTCCGGCTGCCGAATAATACCCCCGTGAAAAAGCCCGGGAGGAATCTTCCGAGCCGGGCTGCGGTACTAGTTGAAACCTAGTTCGATTTCGGAATGAAGGCGTTGATGGCCTGGGAGCCTATGCTTCCAGCTCCGGCGCTCACGGCGCCGATCGCGACAGGATTAGAGCCTCTCATCATGGCTCCAGTACCCGCGCCGATGCCTGTAGCCGTAGCAGTCTGAACGACTGCCGCCCCCATAGGAGTCATCACTGAACGGGTGTTTCCATATCGGTCCGTGACCGTTGTGCAGCCGCTCGTGATAAGCAGAAGAATCGCAGAGACCGTTGCGGAGATCATAGTTTTCATTAGAGTAAGCTCGGCCCGACAGGAAGCCCTTTCAACCGGAAGAGCCTAAGCGTTCAGCTTAAGTTTCAGGGCTGTAGATTTTCGAACTCAGTCAGTGAGCTTAATCACCGACTGATGTTAATTCTTTTTGAGGATTTTGATGTCGCTCTCTGCCTTGGCGATGACCCGTTTCACGGCCAGGAAGCTATCGGGACTCACTGAGATGGAGTCGATTCCGTTCTTCACCAGGAAGCGTGCGAAATCCGGATGGTCGCTGGGCGCCTGGCCGCAGATTCCCGTGTGGGTACCGCTTTTTTTGGCCCTGGAAAGCAGATCCGCGATCACCGTCATCACGGCTTCGTCGCGCTCTTCGAAGAGGTGGCTCAGGATACCGCTGTCGCGATCGACGCCCAGCACCAGCTGGGTCAGGTCATTGGATCCAATCGAGAAGCCATCAAATCGCTGCGCGAATCGCTCCGCCAGGATCACGTTGGAGGGGATCTCTGCCATCACGTAGACCTGAAGCCCGTCACGGTGACGGACCAGTCCATTCTTGGTCATTTCTCCCAGCACCTTGTCCGCCTCGTGTATCGTCCTGCAGAAGGGGATCATGACTACGATGTTGTCGAGCCCCAGCTCCTCTCTCGCCATCCGGACGGCACGGCACTCGAGAGCGAAGCCCTCACGGTACCCCTCGCTGTAGTAGCGGCTGGAGCCTCTCCAACCGAGCATCGGGTTCTCCTCCTTCGGTTCGAAGGACGCGCCGCCGATCAGGCGGGCGTATTCATTGGTCTTGAAATCACTCATCCGCACGATCACTGGCTTGGGATAATGAGCAGCCGCGATCCTGGAGATCCCTCGGGCCAGTGTCTCGATGAAGTAGCGGGTCTTGTCCTTGTAACCCATGGTCAGTTTCTCGATCTCACTCCTTACCACTGGATCCTTCAGCTGCTTGAAGTGCACGAGAGCCATCGGGTGGATCTTGATCAGGTTCCCGATGATGAACTCCATACGAGCCAGACCGACACCGTCGCTCGGAAGCCTCCACCAGCGGAACGCGGTGGCGGGGTCGCCCGCATTCACCATCAGCTTTGTCCGGGTCTTAGTGATCTTCGTGGTGTCAATCTCGCGGACCTCGAAGTCCAGGATCCCTGCGTAGACAGATCCCTTTTCCCCCTCAGCGCATGAGACCGTGACCTGGCTCCCGTTTTTGAGCATGCGTGTGGCGTCACCGGTCCCGACGATCGCGGTGAGTCCGAGTTCTCGGCTGATGATTGCCGCGTGGCTGGTCCTGCCGCCGTGATCGGTCACGATGGCTGAGGCCTTTTTCATGATCGGCACCCAGTCCGGATCGGTGATCCTTGTCACAAGGACAGATCCCTCCACGAACTGCCCGATTTGAGCAGCGCTCTCCAGGCAGCAGACCTTGCCTGTCGCGATGGAGTCACCCACGGCCAATCCGCTGGCGAGCGGGCGACCCTTCTCTTTCAGCCGGTAGGTCTTGAGTGCTGCCGCCTTCAGGCGCGATTGGACGGTTTCCGGACGAGCCTGGATGAGATAGAGAGAGCCGGCGGGTCCATTTTTAGCCCACTCCATATCCATCGGCCGCCCATAGTGCTTCTCGATGATGCAGGCCCACCGTGCGAGCTGGAGGACTTCCTCGTCATTGAGGACAAAACTGGAGCGCTCCTTTTCTGTGGTATTCATCAGCCGTGTAGAGAAGGAATGGGAATGGGAATGGGAGCGGGAGAGGGAATGTCCTGCCATCGCGTAGACCATCTTCTTTTTCTTGGGTCCAAGTGTCTTTTCGATGATCGGCCTGAGTGACGTTTTCCCCAGCAGCGGCTTAAAGACCCTGTACTCGTCGGGCTCCACCATCCCCTGGACTACGGTTTCTCCCAGACCCCAGGTGCAATCGATCAGCACACAGCCCGGGAACCCCGTCTCCGTATCGATCGAGAACATAACACCCGATCCTGCCTTGTCCGAGCGGATCATCTCCTGAACTCCGACTGAGAGGGCCACCTTCATCTGGTCGTACCCGTGGTTCATGCGGTAGATGATCGCCCTGTCGGTGAAGAGCGAGGCATAGCACTTCCTGCAGGCATCGAGTAGCGCCTTCTCGCCGCGGATATTCAGGAAGGACTCCTGCTGACCCGCGAAGCTGGCCTCCGGCAGATCCTCCGCCGTCGCGCTGCTGCGTACCGCCACACTTTCCACAGCATGGCCGCAGCGCTGCTTCATTTCTCGGAAGGCGCCTGTCAGTTTCTCGGCCATCGCGCTTGGGAACTCAGCCTTCAGGATCATCTTCCGAACAGCGGCCCCGACAGCAGGCAGGTTGCTGTTATCTTTTTTCAGGCCGGCAAGACAGAGGGAGATCGGCCCGTTCAGATCATTGGCTCGCAGAAACTCCCGATAAGCCTCAGCCGTCGTCGCAAATCCGTTGGGGACCCTGATGCCCGCGTCGCCCAAGTTGCTAATCATCTCACCCAGAGAGGCGTTTTTTCCTCCCACGATGTGGACATGGGAGCGGTTGGTGTCCGAAAACCAGCGTATCCAATGCTGGGGGTTGGAGTGCGCAGAGGAATTCTTGGAGCTAGGGCTGTGGTGAGGAGTTTTTTTCATGGTCAGTTGCGTCTATTGGCGGTCGTCACCTGATTCTCGGGTACCACCGCGTGATGCTCGTAGTCGGAGATGTTTTGGATCGTCGTCTCGGCGATTTTGTGGAGCGCGCTGTCCGTGAAGAATCCTTGGTGGCCCGTGACGATTACGTTGGGGAAAGTCAGTAGCCTCATGAAGAAGTCGTCCTGGATGATCTGGCACGAGAGGTCCTCAAAGAAGAGATCCCCTTCTTCCTCGTAGACATCCAGACCCAGGAAACCGATCTGACCGCTCTTCAGGCCTCCGATCACGGCCGCCGTGTCGATGATCCCGCCCCTGCTTGTATTAATGATCATGACACCCCTCTTCATCTGGGTGAGGGCCTGAGCGTCGATCATGTGATGGGTCTCAGGAGTCAGGGGAACATGCAGTGATATGATGTCGCTCTTTTCCCAGAGCTCGCTGAGGTAGACATAGCGCCCGCCCATCTCGGCGCAATCTAGGCTCTGGCACGGATCGCAGGCCAAGACCTCCATACCGAAACCCCGCATGATCCTCACCATGTTCAGGCCGATCTTTCCCGTTCCCAGGATGCCGATCGTTTTCCCGTAGAGCTCGAATCCCATCAATCCCTCGAGTGAGAAATTACCGTCCCTCACACGGTTGAACGCCCTAGGAATCTTCCTGTCCAGTGCCAGGATCAGAGCTACCGTATGCTCGGCCACCCCGTGCGGCGAGTAGGCCGGGATCCTGGTCACCGTGATCCCGAGCTCCTTTGCTGCGGTGAGGTCGACATTGTTGAAGCCTGCACAGCGAAGGGCGATCAGACGGGTCCCGTGCTCAGCCAGTTTGGTCAGGACTGTGCGGCTTAGCTTGTCGTTGACGAAGGCGCAGATGCCCTCGAAGCCAAAGCCCAGACCACAGGTGTCCAGGGAGAGGTGGGGCTTGAAGTAAACGAGCTCATGTGAGTGGTCTCTGTTGGCCCAGTTGAGAAATTCCTCGTCGTAGGACTTGGAGTTGAAGATAGCGACCCTCATGACTCATTCCTCGCGTCGGAGGTGGGATTTTGGAATTGGGGATGGGGGTGTGACTGGGTTTAGGGCTGGGGGATCTTGCTCATGGCGGCCCGCAGCATCGTGTCGTGCTCGGCCTCCAGGATTCCCTGTTCCACAAGTCTGGCACTTACGCTGTGACCCTCCATGTCGGTATCCTCGCTGGGTGACTCGTAGGATGTCTCCCCCTTGGAGGCATTTGCCTCGCTCAGACGCTCTACCTCGGGGGTATCCATTTCTGTTCCCCCAGTCAGCTCGCTCACCGCCTCGTCCCAGTCCTCTTTCTGGATCTGGTTGTTGGGACGGTTATTGATCAGCGCGATCTCGGAGGCACGATTCTTCACCATCTCCCAGTTCACCGTGCCGAGGCCTGAGAGTTTACTTGAAATACTTCCCTGCGTGAGTGGATTTGTTTTCATGGTTGGTTCCTTGATCCAAGGATCCGCCCGCCCACGCACTCGCGCAAAAACTAACCCCTAAGTGGAACGCTTATTCTTCTCGGGCGCGCACTTTTCCACGCCGATGGACCTTCAACAAATCGCGTCACCCAGTTCCCGGGGAAAAGCCTCCCGACATCTATCCAACTATC
Organism: Verrucomicrobiota bacterium; assembly: GCA_037127835.1. Taxonomy (GTDB): domain Bacteria; phylum Verrucomicrobiota; class Verrucomicrobiia; order Chthoniobacterales; family UBA6821; genus UBA6821. The sequence continues at coordinate 32,580 of JBAXXS010000006.1, forward strand.
GACTTAAGAAGATTATGGAGACGAGGGAGATAGGAAAGTGGAAGAAAGGGATAAGGGATGATAGATCCCTTATCCCCTTCCGAACCACCACCGACTAAGCCTTCTTCTTCGGCTTGGCAGGTAGAGGATGGGACTCGATGAAGTCCCTCACCGATTTGACCACCACGTCACTCAGAGTGACATCGGCTTTATCAGCAATGGCTTGGAGTATGTCTTTTTCGTCCGTGGGAATGCGGACTGTCATGATCCCGTCGCGTTTTTTAGGCATGCAGAAACTTAGGAGGTCATACCTCGGAGCGCAAAATATAATCCGTAATGCAAGCGCTTATTCACACGATTTCTTAGGAATTAGAAGCTCAACCGTTAACGGTAAAATAATTCTTAGCATTCCTAAGGTTAACCTCCGGAGCCCTTGTCCGTAAACTTGAGCTGAGAATCCGGAGAGATCCTCTCGAGCCTAGAGGCCACCGCGATGGGGAAGATCGCCATGGCAAATAGCGCCGCGATGACCATCTGCGGCCGTAGGGCTAGGGGGTGCCAACCATCAGGAGCCGTAATGCAGAGGATGGCAATCAGTCCTCCCAAATAGGCGATCCACCAGAGCGCGTTCCGCATTTCAAGGTGTCGTCCCCGTAGCCACTGGGGCAGCAGAAATAGGATTGTGGGCAGTAGAATCACGCCGGTGGCCCAGAGCACAGAGGTCTTTCCGCTCCAGAGAATCGACCAAGTTGCCATGACAAAGGCCAGCCTGCACCAGAGCCCGGCAGCGATCAGGCGGAATGGCCGCTTCACTCCGGGCAGCTGTTTGCGAAGCGCCATGAGACTCACGGGTCCGACCGCCAGCGCGATCACGATGGTGGCTGTCAGGAAACCGACGATCCTCTGCCAGCTCGGCCCTCCGAAGAGCATGATGATCCCGATCACCAGACTGCTGATCAGACCGACCCAGGGGACGGATTGGTCATTCAGGCGCTGGAAGCATTTTGGGAGCAGCTCGCATTTTCCCATCATCCAACTCACTCGTGCCGAGACCCCCATGTAGGCCATTGCAGTGGCTCCGGGCGAGAGCACCGCATCGACAAGGAGGAGATTGGCCACCCAGATCAGGCCAGCCCCCAGGGCTATCGCCACCAGAGGACCTCCGTGGGCCGTCAGCACGAGTTGGCTCCACCCGTGGGTGAGCTTGCTCGGATCGACAGAGACCAGAAAAGCGAGCTGGAGGACCATGTAGATCGCCAGAGAGATCGCTAGCCCCATACCCATGGAGAGGGGGACATCGCGCTGGGGGCGCTTGGATTCTCCAGCCAGGTTCATCGCTGTCTGGAATCCGAAGAGACTAAAGAGCACCCCTCCTGTACTGACCGCCGTCAGGATCTCGTCACGGATCGTTCCGTCCCAAGGGATCTTCTCTACCAGGTTGCCCCAGTGCGACTGCCTCACCATGAGGGTCACGGAAACCAGCAGTGGGATCGTCAGCTTCCAGAAGGTCAGACCATCGACCCACTTGGCCAGGATCCCGATCCCGCTCAGATTGATCCACGCAAAGAGGCACAACATCACCGACGCACATCCTATCCCCGCGGTGCTCAGGATCTGTTCGTTGCCCACAGTGATCGTGAGCCACGGGAACTTGCTTGCCAGATACTGCATCATCGCGAGCACCTCGATTGCGGGGATCGAGACATAGGAAATCCAGACGCTCCAGCCTCCGATAAAGCCGGATGTCCTCCCGTGTGTAAGCAGGGGGATCTCCGCGAGGGCGCCGGAACTTGTCACCAGAGCCCCCAACTCCGCGAAGACGATTCCGATTCCAAACGACATCAGGCCTCCGAAAAGCCAGGCCAAGAGACTGGCCGGCCCGGCCAACTTGGCGCAGAGGAACGGTGCGAAGAGCCAACCTGATCCTATCGTCCCGGTCACGACAGCGAACGTCATGCTCCAGAGGCCGAGTTGGCGCTTCAGTCCCATGTCGGAACCCGTGTTGTCGCGTGATGGATCGGGCATGGGATTAAATCCAGATTATGCAATGGAATCATGGAAACAGAGAAATCTTGTTCACAAAGGTGGTGAAGGGACTCATGACAGAGGGAAAGGTAAAAATCTGGAACTCAGGAACTCACGAAAGGAAGTGATAAAAGAGAGTAGATTTTCCCTGCTTGAGCGAACTCCATGATAAGATGCCAGAATCTTAGTAAGAGCCTGTTATTTCTCGTTATTTTCCTGAGTTCTTGAGTTCCAGATTAACTCTTCAGTCATCTGTGCCGTTGAAAATTCTGATCCCCGTGACGGGTCCAGGAATCAAACCCCTAATGCAATTTTTGAGTTAAATCAGCTGTTCCCTAGATAGGAGATTGATCTGCCAATGTCAAAACAGTGGCCCACGTGTTGTTGTCACGCTTGGCATCCAAGCGTGAGCAATCACCTACGCAATCTTTCAATCGAAAAGCTTCCTCAACCGGAAGACCCCGATCTCTTCACCGATTGTGCCTTACCGTCCTGGGCGCTTGTTCGAGGTCTGTTTCATGGGCTGAGTGGGGAATGTGTGGGGAGTTGTCAGCTGGG
>JBAXXS010000007.1:0-34195 GCA_037127835.1 Verrucomicrobiota bacterium
GTAGTTGCATCATCACTTTCGGTCAGGGACAGACAAACATCCTTCAGGGTTTTGTTCACCTCCTCCTCTTTGCCGCCTACATCGTCATGATGTTTGACTAGCGCGGAGTCGAGAGTCGAGAGTCGAGGGTTGAGGGGCAGTAAAAAGTGTGAAGGTGTAAGGTAGTAAAGTCTTAGTCAAAAGCTGGAAGCTAAAATTAGGAGTATTTGAGAAGTATGATTCATGGCGGAGGGTCGAGGGTCAGGGGTTTGGAGTAAAAAGTGGTAAAGTCTGAAGGTAAAATATGACGCTCCGTGAATAACCTCAGGACCTTCTTACTTTTTCACATTCGCACCTTCCTACTCAGTCACTATCCGCTTCGCGGCGAATGGTGACTGAGACCCACTCCGTGTTCGGAAGGATGAACTTGCGAATGGTGACTTCGATCCAGCGCAGGCTGAACTCACTGAGCAACGCCTCGGCCAACTCATCGGCAAGCGTCTCGATCAGCTTGAGGTGACGCGCTGCAGAAATCCCTGCAACTCTCAAGCTCACAGCATGGTAATCGATTGTTTCGGTAATATCGTCATGGAGTGATTTGGGTTGGGCAAGTGCCGCAAACTTCAGATCGATCAGGAGGCGCTGGGCGATTGCTCGTTCTTCCTCCGGCACACCCACGTGAGTCATGATCTCAAGTCCCTGAATGGAGATGATGCGTTCCGTGCTCATGGTCCGAGTTAGAGAATGAATTTGATATCCCGAATCACCTTCTCCCCGAACTGCTCACGAAGCTTCGCGATGATCTGTGGCTTCCAGGTTCGGTCGAGTTCGTAGCGGACACTCGGTTGAATGACACGGATCATCAGCGTGCCCGCAACCAGACGCTCGGGCTGGGAATGCTGAGCGATGAAGTCTCCCACAATCCCTTTCCATGCCGCCGTGATATCGGCTTCCCTGATGCGAACATCAAGTCCGAGCTTGGGAAGAAGCTTCCCGAGCACATCCCCGATCGTAATTGCACGATCGGGACGCACGTCTTCCGGAAGTCCTCTCCATTCGAACGTCACCCTCTTGGCTGGCGACCACTTCTGAGGATAGCGACCACACATATCACCTGCACCATGTAGAGGTGCGGCCATAGGTCTTGCTGACTAAGCGTCGTTGCCGATCGCCTCGACGGGGCAGCCTTCCATGGCTTCCTTACAGAGAGCCTCCTCTTCGGGAGTCTCGGGCTGCTTGAAGACATAGGAGTGTCCTCCATCCTCGTTGCGCTTGAAGTTGGCGGGAGCTGTCTCGCGGCAGAGATCGCAGTCGATGCACTGGTCATCGCAGTAGTAAGGACCTGCGACATTCTCGGGATACTTGTTGGATACGTCAGCCATAGTTCGAAAAGGTTAAAAGCGCCTGACCCGATTGCAACGGTTTTTTTGGGTTTTGGGAGTTGGGTCAGGAATTCCTGATTTTCCCCATCAGATCCCCCGTTATCTCGGCTATTTCGACAGAACTGGAATTTGAGGGGTCACTGAGAACAATGGGATATCCCGCATCAGCGGCAATCCTCACGGCCGGGTCGAGAGGCAATGAGCCCAGAAATGGAACCTTAAGCCGCTCAGCTTCCCGCGAACCACCCCCGCTCCCGAAGATATCATGACGGCTCCCGTCCGGAGCGATAAAGCAGGCCATGTTCTCGATGATGCCCAGAATCGGGACGTTCGTTTTCTGGAACATCGAGATCGCCTTGCGAGCGTCGATAAGAGCGACCTCCTGGGGTGTGGTGACAATGACTACTCCGGAGAGTGCCACGGTCTGGACGATGGTCAGTTGGATATCCCCCGTTCCGGGTGGGAGATCAAGGATCAGGACATCAAGATCACCCCAGGCGACGCCGCGCAGGAACTGCTGCGTGTAGCGAGTGACCATGGGACCACGCAGGATGGCCGGCGAATCGTCCTCCAGCATCAGGCCTAGCGACATGATCTTCAGGCCATGGCGCTCCACGGGAATGATCTTTCCGGATTCGTCGGCATAGGGACGCTCGGAGGTTCCACACATCAAGGCGATGCTTGGTCCATAGAGGTCGCAGTCGCAGATCCCCGTCTTCAGTCCCTTTGCTGAAAGTGCGGCCGCCAAGTTGACGGCAACCGTGGACTTACCCACGCCGCCCTTCCCACTCGCTACGGCGATAACGTGACGAATACCCTCGATACTTGTGGGACCTTGAGCGGGTGACTGGACAGGAGCCTGCACATCGATAAGCACCTTAACCGGGGGCTTTCCCGGCAGAGCGCCGAGAGCCTTCTCCACACTCGAACGAAGATTGGTGGCCACCCCTGTATCATTGGTCGAGACCACAAGTTGGACGGTGATCCCTGATCCGACGGAAATGGCTTTGACGATTCCGAAGGAGATGATATCGCGGGTGAATCCCGGATAGGGAACCTTGGCTAGAAGCTCGCGGACCTGTGTTTCGTCAATCATCACACGATCCTAGAAAACCGCCGCACAATGACGAGTGCTAATGACTTTCTGTTCAAGGGATTTCTGCCTACGCCCTTCTAGAGGATCAGGGGTTGCCAAAATTTGCTGCATGATCAAATTAATGCCATGAGCGACTCCCTCACTTCCTTAAACCCGATCCTGCCGACCGAAGGGCGCCATGTCCTTCATCTCTTCTACAGCATGGAGCAGGAGCCCTGGTCTTATCTGGAGGCAGCCGATCGGCGCAAGAGGCGCGACGGACTAGCTAAGATCGTCAGGGAGATCCAGGCCCTGCCCGAGACGCAACTTCTCCCTTACAGCGTCGTGGGACCGAAGGCCGATCTCGGCTTCATGCTGGTCACTCCGGATCTCCAGGTAGCCGACCGCTGCTCCAAACTGCTCGGCGAGGGACTCGGAGCCGGAATGCTGACACCTACCTTCTCCTACTTCTCAATGACCGAGAGGAGCGAGTACATGACCTCCGAAGCGGAATACAGCGCGGAACTCAAGGCTGAGGGGATCGACCCGGAGACCCCGGAATTCGCGAGCAAGATCGCCGAATTCCATGACCGCATGGAGAAGTACATGCGCCGTCGCGTTGTTCCCGAGCTTCCCGATGCACAGGAGTGGCCTGTCTTCTGCTTCTACCCGATGTCGAAGCGCCGTCTGCCGCAGCTGAATTGGTACGCCCTCCCTTTTGAAGACCGGAAGCGACTCATGGCGGGCCATGCCAAAATCGGGCGGACCTACTCGGGGCGGGTTCTTCAGCTCATCACCGGTTCGACCGGCCTGGATGACATGGAATGGGGTGTCACCCTCTTCGCTAAGACCACCAGCGAGATCAAGGCGATCGTCTACGAGATGCGCTTTGACGTGGTGAGCTCCCACTATGCGGAGTTCGGCGAGTTCTTCATCGGGATCCGGATGGACATTCCCGATCTCTGCAACCGGCTGAATCTGTGACCTTATCTTCCCAGAACTCGACTCTGGATTCTGATCTGGCTGCAAAGGAAGTCCTCCTTGAGGGGATTCTGTCCCAGCGTACTCCCCTGCTGATTGCGTATTCGGGGGGCGTCGACAGTACACTGCTACTGGCAGTCGCCCATCGAACGCTGGGCAATCAAGTCACCGGCATTATTGCCGACTCTCCCAGCCTACCCCGCGCCTCGTTGAATGAAGCCGTACGGGTAGCGAAGGAAATGGGCGCTCAACTTGAGCTGGTCGCCACCACGGAACTGGAGGATCCGCGCTATGCGGAGAATCCCATGAACCGCTGCTATTTCTGTAAGGCCGAGCTCTTCACCCGCATGGACGAGGTGGCCCGCGAGAGAGGATTCGCCGCGATCGCCTACGGCGAGAATGCCGACGACCCTGCCCATCTGAGACCGGGCTCGCAGGCGGCAGCAGAGTTCTCCGTGATCGCACCGCTGAAAGAGGCGGGTCTCACCAAGGCCAACGTCTGTGCGCTTTCGCGAAAGCTAGGTTTGCCGACCGCTGATGCACCGTCCCAGCCGTGTCTCAGTTCACGTATTCCCCATGGCACACGAGTGACCAGTGAGGCGCTCGATTATGTGGAACGGGGTGAGGCGATCGTCCGGCAATTCGGATTCAAGGTCTTCCGCGTCCGCTATGTGCCGCCGAATGGAATGGAGGGAGTTGATCGCCCCGGCGCCAAGGTGCAGGTCTCCCTTGAGGAAATGCAGCGCCTTGAATCAACCCGCAGCACACTGATCGCTGCCCTCTCGGCCAGCGGCTTCAGCAGGGTAGAGATCGATCCAACTCCGCTACTAAGGTAGTAGCGGAGGAAGGATGAAACTGGAGACCTGCCGCAACGGATGCGAAGCACCGGCCGGGCAAGCAAACCTGAGGCCTAAGATCTGCACCCCATTTCCTATTCCCCATCACCCATTCCCCACCCAGTCTCGCACACCCACATCGTCTCCCCGAATTCTGAAAGGATCTCCTGCTTGAGATCTGCAATCTTCTCGGAGGCGGTTTCCGGAGTGAGGACGGCCACCATCGTGGAGCCGGATCCTGTCATGAAGGCGGACTCGACGCCGGGTTGCTGACGCAGCCATGTTTTCATGACAGGCAGGAGGATATACTTGTAAAAGACGGGTGCCTCCAGATCGTTGATGATTTCCAGTTCTCCGAGAAATTGCTTCTCGCGCTGATCTGGCAGTCTTTCTGATTCCTTCAGCTCGGCATATTTTTTGTAGGCCCAGGCGGTCGGGACTGGGAATGGGGGCTTGATGAGGAGAAGGGTACGCTTCGGAAGAGCCGAAGTTGGCTCCAAGACCTCCCCCCTTCCACGGCACCAGGCGGGGCCACTCCCCAAGAAGAACGGGATATCGGAGCCGAGCGTCGCGGCGATCTGGTGCAACTCTTCATCCACGAGGGGATGATCAAAGAGTTCGTTCAGTCCCTTCAGCACGGCGGCGGCATCACTGCTTCCTCCGCCCAGTCCGGCTCCATGAGGAATCCGCTTCAGTAATGTGATCGCAATCCCATGATCGAGACCTGTTGCTACTCGGAAGGCTTCAGCAGCCTTCACACAGAGGTTCTCTGCACCCGTGGGGAGTTCGGGATCATTGCAGGTCAGGGTGATTCCGTTTCCCATTCCATGAGAGACTTCGACAGCATCGGCCAGACCAATCGGAACCATGAGTGTCTCCAGTTCATGAAAGCCATCGGCCCGCTTTCCGAGGATGCGGAGAGAAAGGTTGATCTTGGCCGGAGCCACGAGTGAGATGGTTTGAATCACGTTACGTCCTTTAAAACCTTTGAACTCTCTCATCGTGTGAAACTACCGACCCGACCCCAAGACAAAATCATCATCGCCCTCGATGTTCCCGATACCGACGGAGCTCTTCGACTCCTCGATTCCATAGCTGATCTGGGCGAACCACCAGTACTCTGCAAGATCGGTCTGGAGCTCTTCACGGCTGAGGGCCCCTCCGTGGTCAAGGCGGTAAAGGCGCGAGGTTGCGAGATCTTTCTCGATCTGAAATTTCATGACATTCCGAATACCGTCGCCCATGCCATCCGCTCGGCGGCAGGCCTTGGTGTCGCCATGACGACACTCCATGCAGTGGGTGGACCCGTCATGATGGAAGCCGCAGCCAAGGCTGCTGCCGGAACAGATCTCCTGCTTCTGGCAGTCACCGTCCTCACTAGCATGGACTACGACCAACTCTCCTCCACGGGCATCAATGTGGAACCAAAGGAGCAGGTTCTCCGTCTTGCAGGACTCGCCGCAAAGGCAGGTATCGGAGGAATTGTCTGCAGCCCCCTGGAGATCTCGGCAATTCGCCAATCCTTTGATGAAAAACTCCGGATCGTCACTCCTGGCGTCCGTCCCATCTGGGCCGCTGCAGGAGATCAGAAGCGGGTCATGACCCCTGCTGAAGCCGTCGCCGCAGGTTCCGACTGGCTCGTGATCGGCCGCCCGATTACTGCCGCTGAGAGACCTAAAGAGGCCTACGCCAAAGTTGTGGGAGAGCTGAGTTAACAACTTGTTCTATAAAAAATCCTCAACTCCTCTCCCTCCATGAAACTTTCAGGTCTTGAGTCAATTTTTCGTTCACTCAACGGAGCGAACATACAATATCTGATTGTTGGGGGGGTCGCAGTGAATGCCCATGGTTACGGCCGTAGCACCTACGATATAGACATCGTCCTCGCAATGGATCCCGTCAATATAATCAGGACTTTTGGCGTACTTGCTCAGGCGGGCTATACGCCCGTGGTTCCAGTCACACCTGAAGAATTTGCTAATCGGGATTCCCGAGAACACTGGCGCAGGGAAAAAGGGATGGTTGTTCTACCAATGACCTCCGACCACCATCCTGATGCGCCCCTTGATCTGTTTGTGACGGAGCCATTCGTTTTTTCCGAAGAACACGACTCTGCATTGTGGCTGGAACTGGCACCAGGCCTCAGTATCCCCGTGATCCGTCTGGAAACCCTCCTCGCCATGAAGAGGTCTTCGGGGCGCCCCAAGGACCTTGCGGATCTTGACGAACTCAACCTACTGTATGGAAAACCCTCGAGCTATGACGAAGAACAATCGTAAAGACGGGGTCGACTGGAGCCTGACAACCCGGAAGGGTAGCCGGCTACGCCAGCACCGCGAGTTCTTGGCTCTGCCATTCCGCAGGAAGATGGAACTGCTCGAAGAGATGTGCGGCCGAGCTAGAAAACTCAGTAATCTCTCGGATTATAAGGGAAAAGGCTCGTCCGAGAGCCCGAAAGTGACCGCCCTCGATCGGCGATAAAAGATCTCACATGGAGACGCGAAGACCGCAGAGGAATTAAGGGAAACGGAAGAAGTCCCTCACTCAAACCGCTTGAGGAATTAAAAGTATCACTTTAGTGTCATTTTATGAGGACCGAGCTCGTTACCACCCTAAAGCGCAAGGCCACTGATCTAATCGATCAGATTTCAGAAGATCGAGAGCCCATCATGATCACTCAGCACGGCCTCCCAGCCGCTTTCCTGATTGATGTCGATACCTTCTCGGAAATGCGAAAAAAGATCTCTCTTTTGGAAGGTATCGCCCGAGGTGAGAAGGCTGTGCAGGAAGGAAGGACTCTCCCTAACGCAGATGCGAGAAAGCGTATGAAACGATGGCTGGCTTAGGGAACGCCTCCTTAAACATCATCTGGACCAAGCCCGCGCTGGCGGATCTGGATCAGATCGCCGATTACATAGCCCTGGATAAGCCCGATGCAGCAAAACGACTGGTTCACAGAGTCTTTGAATCGGTGGAGAGACTCGCCGACTTTCCTAAGTCAGGATCCTGTCCAAAAGAATTACGCGGAACCACCTACAGACATCTCATAATTCCTCCCCTCCGTATCTTCTACCGCGTCCACGAGAAGCAGATTTTCATCATCTGCGTCATGAGGGGAGAAAGACTCTTTCACCTAGACGAATTAACTGGACGGGAAAAATGATCATTTTCGGCTGGCTCGAAATCGATCGTCTGGTTACCGCCATAGGCGATGCGAAAGCGGCTACTGAACACTTCGCCGCCGAGGTTCAGGAAGGTTAACAACAAAACGTCAGGTACTTTTCACTCAACTCTTGATGCCTACTACACCTCCCGATTCGCTTGCTAACTCTCTCAAGCAGATCTTCGGATTTGATACATTCCGCCCACTTCAGCGGGAGATCATGGAGGAGATCCTTGCAGGTAGGGATGCCTTTGCCCTTCTGCCGACAGGGGGCGGCAAATCGCTCTGCTTCCAGCTGCCGGGACTCATTCTGCAAGGGCTGACCGTCGTCGTCTCCCCCCTCATCGCCCTGATGAAAGACCAGGTCGATTCCCTCCATGCGGCGGGCGTGGCTGCGACCTATCTGAACTCTTCGCTCACTGCGGCGGAGTCGAGCGCACGTCTCCGAGGTCTCCATGCGGGTCAGTACAAAATGCTCTACCTTGCCCCGGAGCGTCTGATGCTCTCCGGCGTCCTAGAGGATCTACAACGCTGGGGCGTCAGCCTGCTGGCCATCGACGAGGCCCACTGCATCAGTGAATGGGGTCACGATTTCCGGCCCGAATACAGACAGATTGCTGCACTGCGCCATCTCTTCCCAAAAACACCCCTCCTCGCCCTGACTGCCACCGCGACACCCCGCGTCCGGGAAGATATAGTAACGCAGCTCCGGCTTGAGAAGGCCCACCGCTTTGTGGCCAGCTTCAATCGGCCAAACCTCACCTATCGGGTCGAGGCGAAGCAGAAGGCGTACGAAAAAGTCCTCCATTTCATCAAGGCCCGCCGTGCCGAAGCCGGAATTATATACTGCCAGAGCCGTAAAGGAGCCGAAGAACTGGCCAGCAAACTCGCCGCCGACGGCCTCTCTGCGCGCCCCTACCACGCGGGACTCACTACCGCAGAACGGGCGCGCAATCAGGAGCTTTTCTTGCGGGATGATACCAAAGTGATCTGCGCCACCATCGCCTTCGGCATGGGGATAAATAAACCTAATGTCCGCTTCGTGATCCATTACGATCTACCCAAGAACATCGAGGGCTACTATCAAGAAACGGGACGCGCGGGACGCGACGGCCTCCTCTCCGAGTGTCTTTTGCTCTACAGCTCCGGAGATGCCGTGAAACAGCGGCGCTTCATCGATGAAAAACCCGATCTCGAGGAACGTAGGATCGCGCTTGAGCAACTCCAGCAGATCCTCCACTACGCCGAGGCTGAGCAGTGCAGACGGACCACTCTATTGGATTATTTCGGTGAGACGGGTAGCGAGGGAAGCTGTGGTGGCTGCGATAACTGCATCCAGCCGCGCGAGCCCTATCCCGGCGACGGGGGAACGGTCCTCGCCCAGAAATTACTCTCCTGCGTTTTCCGCATCCGGCAGGCGGGAGGGTTCTCCGTTGGCATGGCCCACCTCGCCGAGGTTCTGGTCGGCGCGAAGACCGAGAAGATCACCCGCTGGCGCCATGATCAGCTCTCGACCTACGGCATCGGCAAGGAGATCGACCGTCGCCAGTGGCAAGAAATCGGACGTCAACTCCTTCGCTCGGGCATTCTCCAACAGCCATCAACAAACAGCGGCTTTGCCACCATAGAATTGAGTTCCGAAGGATTGGCCGCACTCAAAGATCGACGCCAGATCCGCCTGACCAAACCGATTGCGCAAATTAGCGCCGCAGCACCCCGCCCCCGCTCTGGACCATTCGACCGAGGTGAAATCGTCTGCGACGAGCAGCTCTTCAATGCACTCCGAACTCTCCGGCGCACACTCGCCGACGAGCGGAATGTGCCTGCCTATGTCATCTTCTCGGATGTGACGCTCCGGCTCATGGCCCGAGAGCGTCCGACCAATCTCGAATTGATGTCCTCGATCAGCGGAGTCGGTCAGAAAAAACTCGCGGAATTCGGTGAGACCTTTGCTACTGCCATCAGGAATCATCTAGCCGAACGGGAATAAGCCACAAAAACGGCGCGGGATGTTGCCACAACCGCACCACTCTCAAAAACCAGCTCTTTCGTTAGTGATCCATCAACAACGGAATCGCGTTCTCAAAAGTCTCATTCAGTGCCGCAACCTTCCAACTGTAGGAATTAGCTCCGGTCCCGATCGAAAGATCTGCCTTGTCCGTGACCTCACCGATCTTACGGAACGGAACGCCACTCTTTGAGAGTTCAGTCTCTAGGGCCGAGACATCAGCTGACTTCACTGAGATGACGATACGCCCCTGAGTCTCGTTGAAGAGAAGCACATCCGGACGCTGATCGGTTGAACCAAGATCAATGGAAGCGCCCAATGAATTGGCGAAGCAGGACTCGGCAATCGTTACGGCCAGGCCGCCCTCAGAACAATCGTGGGCGCTCTGAACAAGCCCCTTGCGGATGACCGCGAGTAGGGCCGTGTGGATCGCCTTCTCCTTCTCAAAATCCATCGCTGGAGGAGCCCCTTCCTTGCGGCCATGAATGGCCAAGAGATAATGCGAAGCACCAAGCTCACTGCCAGTCTCTCCGATCAGGAAGATCTGATCACCAGCTTCCTTGAAGGCCTGGGTGGTGATGTGAGCAGCATCAGCGATCGTGCCAACCATGGAGATGGTCGGGGTTGGATCGATCGCCCCGGCGGGGCTCTCGTTGTAGAGGCTGACATTGCCGCCTGTGACCGGGACATCAAATGCACGGCACCCCTCGGAGATCCCCTCCACGGCGGCGCGGAGTTGGTAGAAGTTCTCAGGCTTGTGGGGATTGCCGAAATTCAGGTTGTCAGTGACACCGATCGGCACGGCACCCGAGCAGGCGAGATTGCGGGCGCACTCGGCGACAGCAATACGCGCCCCGACACCCGGATCGAGTTTGCAGTAGATCGCATTGCAGTCAGTGGCTGCGGCCAAGATCTTGTTTGCCTCGCGGACAATAAAGACCGCGGCGTCGGAACCGGGAAGCACTGCAGTCCCCGTACGGACCATGTGATCGTACTGGCGCCAGACCCAGCGCTTGCTGGCAATGCTGGGATGGGAGAGTAGCTTTGGCAGAGCGGTCTCGGGATCAGTCTGAGGCACAGTTCCCAAATCAAGTTGAGCAGGCGGAGTGAAGGGAGCGGCCTCGCGGCTATAGAGCGGGCCGTCATCGGCCAGCGCACGGGCTGGGACATTCACCACGACTTCACTCCCGTTGCGGACGCGCATCATGCCGTCGTCGGTAACCTTGCCGATCTCGGCATAGGGCAGATCCCACTTCTCGAAAATCTGTTTCACGGTGGCCTCTTGGCCCTTCTTGACAATGACGAGCATGCGCTCCTGAGATTCGCTTAGGAGAACCTCGTAGGGGGTCTGACCCTTGGCGCGCTGAGGCACCAGCTGGATATCGATCTCCACACCAGTACCTCCGCGGCTGGCGGTCTCACAGGTGGAGCAGGTGAGTCCCGCCGCACCCATGTCCTGGATGCCGGCAACGCAATCGGTGGCAAGGAGCTCGAGGCAAGCCTCAAGCAAAAGCTTCTCACGGAAGGGATCGCCGACCTGGACGGCGGGACGATCAGCCTTTGATTCCTCGGTCAGTTCGCGGGAGGCGAAAGCAGCGCCAGCAAGACCATCACGGCCAGTCTCGGCACCGACATAGAAGACAGGATTCCCCACGCCCTCGGCTGCTCCTCGAGCTATCTGCTCGTGACGCAGGATGCCGAGGCAGAAGGCATTCACCAGCGGATTGCCGCTATAGCTCTCATCGAAGTAAACCTCCCCGGCGATGGTCGGCAGACCGATGCAGTTGCCGTAGTGGGCGATGCCGGCGACCACTCCCGCAAAGAGGCGTCGATTGGACTTGGCCTGATCCGAGTCCCCCTCGATGGGGCCGAAGCGGAGTGAATCCATGAGAAAAACGGGACGCGCTCCCATGGTGAAGATATCGCGGATGATACCACCGACTCCGGTGGCCGCACCCTGGAATGGCTCGACGGCGCTCGGATGGTTATGGCTCTCGATCTTGAAAGCAACAGCCCATCCATCCCCGATATCGATGACACCTGCATTTTCCTCGCCCGCCTTGACCAAGACGCTGGGTCCTGTGGTGGGGAACTTCCGGAGCTCGGGGCGAGAGTTCTTGTAGGAGCAGTGTTCGCTCCACATGACCGAGAAGACGCCGAGCTCCTCGAAGCTGGGTTCGCGGCCAAGGATGGAAAGAACTTTCTCGTACTCTTCGGGAGAGAGTCCGTGCTTGGCGATAAGTTCTGGAGTGATAGCGGGATTGGGCATTGGTGAAAGGCTATTAGGAAAGAGGACCGTCAGGGTTTAGGCCTTGGCCTTTTTCACGGCCTCGATCATCGACTGGAAGATGCCTCGACCATCAAGGCCACCCAGTATCGGATCGCAGACGCGCTCCGGGTGGGGCATGAGGCCGAAGACATTCCTGCCGTGGCTGCAGATGCCGGCGATGTTCTCGAGAGAACCGTTCGGGTTGGACTCCGGAGAGACATTCCCCGAGGCATCACAATAGCGGACTAGGATCTGGTTGTTGGTATTGAGCTGCTTCAGGGTCTCCGCATCGGCAAAGTAGTTCCCCTCGCCATGGGCGATCGGGATGTCCAGAACCTGTCCTTGATGGAGCACGGACGTGAAGGGAGTGTCCGTGTTCTCGACACGTAGGTGAAGGCGCTCGCAGCGGAAGAGAAGTCCGTTGTTGCGCATCAGCGTGCCGGGCAGAAGCCCCGCTTCGCAGAGAATCTGGAAGCCATTGCAGATGCCGAGCACCAGGACGCCGGAATCAGCCGCAAGACGGACAGCCCCCATGATCGGAGAGAACCGGGCGATCGATCCGCAGCGGAGGTAATCGCCATAGGAGAAGCCGCCAGGGAGAACCACGGCATCATATCCGGCAAGGGAAGTTTCCTTGTGCCAAACGATCTCTGCATGGACGCCGGGGAAAGCCTGTAGTGCAGCTTGGCAGTCGGTATCGCAATTCGAACCGGGGAACTGGATGACGGCAACCTTCATGATCGGCGCCATCGTCAGGGAAGAATCTCGAGCTTGTAATCCTCGACCACGGGATTTGAGAGGAGGTCGTGGCAGATCTCGTGAAGTTGTTTCTCGTCGGCGCCATCGACCTCGATCTCGATCGACTTGCCGATACGGACGGAACGAACTCCTTTCAGGCCCAGATGCTCTATGGCATGGCCTGTGGCTACTCCGGCTGGATCGAGGATGGCGGGTTTCGGCATGACGGTGACGACGGCTTTCATGAGGTAAGGAAAATCGGGCCAACCGGCTAAGCGGACAAGCCAAAATGGAAAAAAGCTCTATTTTAAGAACACACGGGTCGAAATTACTCCGAAAAACCTCGAAGGACTCCGGTTGACTTCAGGTGATGCATCCTGAAAAGTAAGTTCATGATCCATATCACGGAGTCGGCGGCGAAACAGCTCAGAGAGCTTGCCTCTGAAAAAAGCTCCCCGGGACTACGTCTCGCTGTGGAAAAAGGGGGATGCGCCGGCCTTCAATATGCTATGAGTCTGGGCGCCCCCTTGCCGGGTGACGAGGTGACCGAACAGAACGGCGCCGTGGTGGCTATCGATCCGGAGAGCAGCCAACAACTCGATGGCTGTACTATCGACTATGTCGACGAACTCACGGGCGCAGGTTTCCGGGTGATCAACCCCCATGCTTCGCGAAGCTGTGGCTGCGGCACATCGTTCGAGCCGGCACCGCAAGAAAAACCTCTGTAAGGTACGGAAGGATTTCCCTGTTTTCGGTTGCCACTCATCGAGAGCATCGCTCTTCTTAAGGTACGCATGTCAGGCAAACGCTATTACGGATATCAAGGAGGGTCGGGGCACCGCAGGGGAGCCGGAACGAAGGACGGTCTCTTCGGATGGACCGTCTTCATTTTCCTCCTGTTGGGATTCGTCTTTCTTTGCTGGATGGGGAGCTACTATATCTTCGCTAATCCCGAAAAAGCGGCCAACTACCGGTTGCTCGTTCGAATGCACAAGATCGAGCCTCCTGTACGCTTTGAACTCACCGGTGGTGTCACCGCCGCGCCACGTGGTGAATTCCTGAAACCGGGCCAGCTTCTGGAGCGCTTCGGATCGATGACTACCTCCGAAATCCGCAGAGCCAATTCGAACCTGCTGCGTCATTTTATCCGTAACTACCACCAGGTTCGCGAACTTGTTCCCTACGCCGTAGGCACCTACCGGGTGATGGGGACCTTACCACTGACGGACGAGACGTTCTGCAAGCCGGGATTGGTAGCCCTGCTCCAGGCAGTGGAACAGCCCGAGGTGCTTCTGGAGCAACCTTTCACGGCCCAAGACAAGGATCTCCCCGGACTCAAGCGATCGCTTGTGACGGGCCAGCAGATCAAACTCGAGAAGCCTCTTGATCTCTCGGCGGTGGTTCATATCGAGAGGCTTTCGGAAAATAAAATCCTGCTGACAACGATGCCGCTGCTCTACGGCACCTACGGCGCAGCCAAGGGCGAGGCCAGCTTCTCACTGGAGCCCCCAGAAGGACTAAATCTTGAAGCGGGCCTGCCAATTCTTTCGAATGCCGATATCACCCGCCTGTCCGGGGGCAAGATCACCGGTGACAAAGAGATGGAGGGCAAGAATGGCGACAAACCATCAGGTCACCTGAGCAGAATCGCCGAGGAAATGGCAACGCCGACACCCGAACCCAGAGTCGAGAAGGCCATTCCAGTCAAGCAGTCCAAACCTACCGAAGAGAAGTCTCCTATGGTTGCACGGGCTATTCCCGTGAACGAACCGGCAGTTTTGCCAGCTATTCCCGTGAGCACTCCGATCAGAGTCGATTCCTCCACCGCAATACCCAAAGCCATACCTGTGGGAACACCGCTACCGACCGCAACTCCGACGCCAACCCCGATCAGCACGCCGATCGCCACTCCTACACCCAAAGTATCGCCGAAACCAAGCGCCACCCCGACGGTACCGCTTCCGACAAACGCTGTTGCGATGACTGCGACCAATCCTCCACTGCCGGCAAGCCCTTCCGAGGTTTGGCCAGTCTTCGAGCCCGGGAAAATGCCGCGCGGCCGCCTCGTGGAATCCTCGGATGCGCAAGATATCGCCTCTCGAGGTATCGGTGGAGAGCGTCATTACCTCAAGGGGCACTTTGCCGTCACGGCCTCGGGCAACGGACGCGCGGTGCTACGGCCGCAGGGGGCCATCGCCGGGGTTCCTCTTGGGCCTAATGCGAAGGTGCGTGTGATCGTGGATTTCCCTTCAGGAGCGATCCCTCTGGCTGAGGGGAATGTGATTTCCAGGGACAGCCTCCGACCTTTCCAGATCACCTCCGTGAAACGCGGGGATGACGGACAGATCAATATCTACGCCCGCGAAATAACGAGAGGGCAGTGACCGAGCGGCTAAAAGCCGCGATGGATACGTCATGGCCACAGAATGAACAAGAGGCACAGAAAAAAGCTACCGGGAGAGATGTTTTCACCAAATAACGACTCCCCGTTCTGAATGGCTTTCTGAAGCTCTGCTCCAGCAACCAGTCCATCGCACTATTCCATCACTAGATAGGCGTTGATAACTTCGGTTCCACCCTATGTGCTTTTTGTGCATTTTGTGGCTAAACCTTCTCTGAAACTGCTCTAATCTTGGAGACCCGCTCCTCTTCATGATCTCAGAACTTCAGGTTTCCCACACACCGCTCCTTCAAGTCATCCACCAGGAGATCGCAGAGTCCGGTGGCGCCATCCCGTTCCGCCGGTTTATGGAGCTGGCACTCTATCATCCGGAGTACGGCTACTATGGCTCAGGTCGGGCTAGGGTCGGAAAAGAAGGGGACTTCTTTACAAGCGTCAGCGTCGGTAGCATCTACGGCCGTCTTCTTGCCTCGGTCTGTCGAGATGTCTGGGAGCGCTTGGGAAAACCCTCTGAATTCACAATCGTTGAGCAGGGAGCAAATGACGGAAGCCTGGCGGCTGATATTCTCGGAGCACTCACTGAAGCTGGAGACGCATTCAACCAAGCAGTTCGACTCATCATCGTGGAGCCTTTCCCCGTAAATAGGGATCGCCAGAAACAAAAGCTGACTGCATTTCCGAACGTCACTTGGCTGCCATCACTGGAAGAGTTGCCGACGTTCACCGGCATCCATCTCTCCAACGAATTACTGGATGCCTTCCCAGTGGATTCCGTGCGCTGGAACGGAACAGTATGGGAAGAAGAATGCGTGGCGTGCCATGATGGTGCTCTGGTATGGACCACACGACCGATCCAGGATCCTGAACTCAAGGCAGAGGCAACCAAACTCCCGACTCATCTTACCAAGGGCTTCCGTGCAGAGATCAACCAGGCCATGAACCCTTGGCTCACGACTCTCCATAAGAGGCTAGAGCGAGGGGTCGTGCTGACCATCGACTACGGGCAGGCGGGAGACGACCGTTACGCACCCCATCGCGCAGACGGAACCCTCCTCGCCTACCAGAATCACGAGCGGTTCAATGACCCTCTCCCCAAGCCTGGGCAGCGGGACATCACAGCCCAGGTCGATTTCACTGCACTTGCCCGATCGTCACGTGAGGTCGGCTTCGAGATTCTCGGCTACAGCGACCAGCACCACTTTCTCGTGGGAGCAGCCGAACCCTGGCTGCGTTCACTCGGAGACTTCACCGACCAGAGTGACGCGGCGAGACGGGATCTCGGCGCCCTTCAGACCCTTCTCAACCCCGGCTCGATGGGTATCCAGTTCAAGGCAATTACCCTTGGGAAAGACTTTCCAGAAGAGCCTCCCCTCGGCTGCTTCAAGTATCAGCGCCCGGGGATTGGCGTACTTTGAAATGAATGTATCGCGCGGAGGCGCAGAGGCGCGGAGTGGAATAAAAGAGGGCTATCCCATTCATCCCCTTGGCTAGCCCGGCCATTGATTTGCAGCCGTTACGGTTGCGGGAGATTTATTCAGAGGTTGATAATTTTTTATCCAGGATCTCGCCCAGATGGGCTTGTAGTTCCTCATTCTCAAGGCGCTCGAGGACAGTTCCGAAGAAGCCTCGCACGATGAGTTGCGCCGCCTGCTTAGGACCTATACCGCGGGCCATCATGTAGAAGAGTTCGTCTTCGTTGAGTTCGCCGGAGGTCGCGCCGTGGGTGCATCTCACGTTGTCGGCCAGAATCTCAAGGCCGGGCATGGAGTTGGCCTCGGCCTCGTCGCTCAGCATGAGGTTGCGAACTTTCTGATAAGCATCCGTTTCGTGAGCATGCTCCTCGACCTTGATCAGACCTGCGAAGATCGTTCGCGAAGAGTCCGCCAGGGCATTATGGTAGAGCAGATCGCTCGTGGCACGCGGGGCGAAATGATCCTGGAACGTTCGCTGATCAATCTCGCGGTTTCCGGTGGCGGGGTTGATCGAGAGCATGACGCTACGCGATCCTTCACCCAGCAGATGACTGTCGCTCTCTCCACGAACGTACGCACCTCCGAGGTTCATCTGAAGGGCTGTCGAAACACCCTCCTTCTCCACTTCGGTGGTGTTGATGTGGAAGGCGGTTGCCTTGTCACTCCACTCCTGGACACCGACGTAATGCAGCTTCGCATTCGTTCCGACCGTTAGGTCGTTGACTGCGATCGCAAGGGAACGTTCATCACGGGACGACACAAAGTGGTCAACAACCGTGGCGGAGGCTCCTTCCTCAAGTACGATAAGAGTATGGGGAAAGATGGTGGCATTCTCCCCCTCGACCCAATGCCAGATCTCGATGGGTTGCTCGATAACGACTCCTTGGGGAACATAGACGAAAGCCCCAGAGCGTAGATGGGCTCGATGAAGAGCGGCGAATTTCTTCGAGCCGAGGCGCACATCGGAAGTCATGAAGCTCTTGCGGAAGAGTTCCTCGTGATTCTTGGCGGCTTCCTCAAGCGGCAGGAGAAGAACCCCGGAGGGCAATCCCGACTGATCGTTGTGGATGAGAACTTCATTCGCGAAGATGAGCTTCGCGGCGAGGTTGGTGTGCGCCAAGGAACGGGTGATAAGTGACGCTGCATCCTGGATGGGCACAGCGAGATGAAAATCGGAAAGATCGAGCGCCTTGAGATTCGCAAAGCGCCACGGTTCATCGTTACGCTTTGGCTGGGGTAGTGACTGGAAAAGCTCCCAGGCCCCATTCTGGTCGTTGCTGAACCATTCGGGCCAATTAGTAGAGTTGCCGGTCTCGGCTGGAGAGGTCGTGGTGATGCTCATCCGACGGATCCTTCCATCTCGAGATCGATAAGGCGCTTCAGCTCGACCGAGTATTCCATCGGGAACTGCTGAACCAGATCATTCACGAAGCCGTTCACCGCGAGGCTCATGGCCGCTGCCTCACTGAGACCGCGCTGTTGCATGTAGAAGATCTGCTCCGCGCTGATCTGGCTAACGCTGGCCTCATGCTGGACGGCATTTCCCTGACCACGAACGCTGATGGCGGGATAGGTATCTGTACGGCTGTGGCTGTTGATAAGTAGTGCGTCGCACTCTGTATTATTTTTACAACCCTTGAGATGCTTGGGCACATGGACCATACCGCGGTAGGTAGCGCGGCCGGTTCCGAGACTGATCGACTTGGAGATGATGTTGCTAGTCGTGTTGTCGGCCGCATGGATCATCTTGGCGCCCGTGTCTTGGTGCTGGCCATCACCGGCCAGGGCAATCGAGACGACCTCTCCGCGCGCGCCCTTACCCTTCATAACGACTCCGGGATATTTCATGGTGAGCCGGGAGCCGATATTGCAGTCGATCCACTTCACCTCGGCATCCTCGTGGGCGATGCCGCGCTTGGTCACGAGGTTAAAGACATTCGAACTCCAATTCTGAACGGTGATGTACTGGATCTTAGCTCCCTTCATAGCGACAAGTTCCACGACGGCGCTGTGCAGTGTGGCCGTCTCGAACTTCGGTGCGGTGCAACCCTCCATGTAGGTGAGCTCCGCCCCCTCGTCCACGATGATCAAGGTTCTCTCGAACTGGCCGAAGTTCTGGGCGTTGATTCGGAAGTAAGCCTGGAGCGGGTGCTTCACCTTAACTCCTGGCGGAACATAGATGAAGCTGCCGCCGCTGAAGACCGCAGAGTTCAGCGCGGAGAACTTGTTGTCACCACTTGGGATTACCTTACCGAACCATTTCTTGAAGATCTCGGGATGCTCCTTAAGACCCTCGCTGGATCCTACAAAGATGACGCCCTGCTCCCCGACCGCGGCCTTGATATTCGAGTAGGCTGCCTCGCTATCGAACTGGGCCTCCACGCCCGAGAGAAACTTCCGCTCCTGCTCGGGAATGCCAAGTCGCTCAAAGGTCCTCTTGATATCATCGGGCACCTCGTCCCAGGTCCGCTTGGGAACCTGTCCCTGCGAGAGGTAGTAACGGATATTCTCGAAGACGATGCTCTCCAGGTCTTTGGTGGCCCAGTGAGTCGGCATCGGCTTCTCCAAGAACTTGCGGTAACCCTCCTTGCGGAAAGCACGGACCCAGTCGGGGTCCCCCTTAACGTCGCTGATGTAGTCGATTGTCGCCTCGGTCAGGCCCACGCCTGCATCGAAGGCGTAATCCATCTCGTAGCGGAAATCGCCGACGGAACGGTCAATATCGATGTCTGGTTTGGTCTCGGTGCTCATAGAAAAGGTAGGTTAGGCTGAAGTCTGTTAGACTTTTAGGTTCTGAGTCTTGGTTCTGATAGGTTCTGGCTAATAGTCTAAACTGCTAATGCCCTTTTAGGCGGCCTTGGTGACGGATTCCCCGAATTCCTTCTCGACCCAGTCGTAGCCCTGAGCTTCGAGCTTGAGGGCAAGATCCTTGTCACCGCTGTGGATGATCCGCCCATCGGACATGACATGGACCTTGTCGGGAACGATGTAGTCGAGCAGACGCTGGTAATGGGTGATGACAAGCATGCCGATATTCGGGCCACGGAGGGCGTTCACGCCGGCGGAAACGATCTTGAGAGCGTCGATGTCGAGACCACTATCTGTCTCGTCAAGTACGGCATACGAAGGCTCGAGCATCGCCATCTGGAGAATCTCGCAGCGCTTTTTCTCACCACCCGAGAAGCCTTCGTTCACCGAGCGGGAAGTGAAGTTCCGAGGCACGCTCAGCGCATCCATCTTGGCATAGAGCTTGGCGTAGTAGTCGGTCGCCTCCAGCTCCTCCCCCTGAGGAAGGCGTGCCTGAAGTGCGGCGCGGATGAAGTTGGCGATGGTAACCCCGGGGATCTCCATCGGGTACTGGAAGGCAAGGAAAAGTCCGAGACGGGCACGGACATCCGGCTCAAGTCCCAGGATACTCTCTCCGTCTAGCAGGACGTCACCCGAGGTCACGGTATAGTCGGGGTGTCCAGCCATGATCTTGGCGAGCGTGCTCTTGCCGGCTCCGTTCTTGCCCATGATGGCGTGGACTTCTCCCTTGGGGATGTCGAGGGTTAGTCCCTTGAGGATCGGCTTATCGCCGATGGAGGCATGCAAGTCTCGGATGGAAAGTGACGAAGAGGAATGGGCAGACATGATCGGTTACTGGGTTAATGGTTGGACGTTGGATTTTGATTTGGAATGCTTCGCGTTTGGGGAAGATGTTCCGCAGTCGGCGCAGAGGCCGCGCAGCGAGACATCGTGCTGGGTCACCAGGAATCCAGAGGGGAGCTTCCATCCCTTGTCCTTGGTTTCGGAAAATTCGATATCGGAGATATGACCACATTCCGTGCAGTGGAAGTGGCCGTGCTCCTGGAGATTCGCACAAAATCGAGTTGGCTCCCGGTCGACATGGACGGCCTTCACCAAACCACTTCCAACCATCGTTTCCAGGCAGTTGTACACAGTGGCGAGCGAGATTGAGGGCATCTTCTTCTGGGCCCGGATGAACACCTCCGTGGCCGTCGGATGATCCCTCTTGTCCATGAGCACCTTGTAGACCTGACGTCGCTGAGGCGTAAGACGCAGACCCCCCTGTACCATGGCCGACGCATAGTTCACCATCGCGCTTTCGCTGGCTGCAATGGCTGTCGGTTTCTTCATGAGATGGAATCTCAAGTTAACACCAAACAGAACTCATTCAAGACCAATCAAGAACTATTCTAAATAAAGAATGGAACTTGGGAGAATTATTGGGGGGAATTCTACCGAATGAACCCGCGCAATTCGCCCGACATCAAGATCAGGCAGAGCATATTGATAGAGTCTTCATAATACTCCTCCCTGCTACCCAACGCATAGCGCTCAACCTTTTCCTTCCAAGGCGTCATGCCAAGCGCCATGGCTGCCACTCCGGTAGGGGTGATAAAGCAAGCTGTGTTAAAGTCGCTGTTGTGCACGGGCTTCCCGTCCAGCCGGTAGCCTGCCCTCAATAGCTCCGGATCTTTCACGTTCATGACCACCCAATGCATGAAGCGTCCAAGGACCTCCTTGGCACGATTATCATCTGCGGCGAGGGCGGCCCAACCGATCCGCCAAGGCACCCTGCAGGCATTGTAGTAAAAGTCACCGTCATGGAGCCCCTCCAGGAAGCCGGGCCGAGCAGGAACCCAATATCCTTTTTTTTGAACTGAAAAATCAGGAATCAGGCCCGTCGTCTTGTTCCCAGCGTAGAATTTCTCAAGCTGCAACTCGTTGAGAATATCATAGGAACGATCTTCAACCTTCTTCCAAATGGGATCGCCCGTTGCTTTACCGAAGGCACGGAAATGAGTCGGCATCAAGTCGGAAGGGCGAGTCTGACCGGGCGCCTCGTTCCAATCCCCCAGGCGCAGTGAAAAATCGGGCCGTACCAATGAGGATCCGATGGCCCCGATCAGGCTCTTGGCTTCCGCCCAATAGACCTCATCCCCCCATCGCTCATGGGCCAGCAGGAGGGCGTAGGCGATATCGAGTTCCCCGTCGGTGGCGCAGTCGTTTTTCCCGGGCTTTTCATTGGGCGGGATCTTCCAGCACATGAAGGCAGGGTTGATCGAAGAAGGGAAACGCTTCCTGAAACTGTTCAGGCCATCGAAGTATTTTTTGGACTCGGAATCTTTATCGGCCATGAGTGCGGTGATTAGCATCCCATAGCCTATCGCCTCGGAGACAGTCGCCCCCTCCCCGTCATAGTTGACCTTCCAGTCTCCGGGAAACCGCACGGAGGGGTTTAGGTATTTTTGCTTCCAGTAGGAATAATACTCGCAAGGAGTCTTGAGAAGAGGGGTGCTTGCGACGGAGACATTGCCAGCTTTGAGTTGATGAATTGTTGCAGCAGCCATCCCCGTGAGCACGAGTAACAAAACAACCTTGCAGGTGAATGAACGAAGATTCACGGGCTCTCGGCGAGTTGCTCCAGCAGGCGTGGGCGGCTTTCCGGCAGCTTATGCGCCACGGTTGCCAGGGATCGGTGAGCGGGAACCGAAGGGTCATGGATACCAAGAGACTTTGCCAATTCGGTTTCGAAATGGGTAACAGCACGACGACTCGGCGCCTGTACGCGAAGGAATCCCCAGGCGCGTTCCAATAAAGCAAAAACTTCGGGAACCGGATGCATCGGTTCGGTGAACAGATCGCAAAGTTCGGAAAAGTAGGACGCTGAAAGGATGGTGGAATAGGTCGCGGGAAGAAGAGACTCTGTCTCGACCACCACCTCACTGAGAGTGTGAAGATCGCCGTTCTTGGGAGATTTAAAGGCGATTCCAGCAACGGTGAAGAGCTCCAATCTCCCGGAAAAGGGCCCTCCAGGCTTGGTGGCACTGCGGGCCGTCGTCTTCACCTTGCCATGCCTGTCGGTCAGCCAGATGACGACGAGACTATTCTCGGAGAATTTATACCGTCGCAGCAGAATGGCGCGGGCCTCTTCCATAGCTCAACTTCCCGTTCCTAATACCCAACTAAACGCCCGACTCATCTTCTATAGCCTGGAGAAGACACTCCTGGATGAAGGCGTAGAAGTTCACTTGCATCAAGGCTAGGCCACGCTCGGTCTCGAGATCAGAGGGCATTTTTTCCGAGAGATCCTTTTCGGTAAACCGATGCTCCTCGGCAAGGGCAAGGCGGAGGGCGTTCAGCGTCGTCAACCAGGCATCCGAGTGATCGGGAGAGATCTCCAAGGTCCAGGAAGGGATCTTCTCTTTCCGCTGAATCATGCAAGTAAGGTCCTCCGACACTACGGCCCGCTCCAGGTCAAAATGATGCCGTAGGCCCGGCTGCACATGATCCTGCCAATCAAGCCGCAGATCCTCAAGATCCTCACTTTCGCCGGGTGAGGGCAACAAGCGCGTACTCCCGTCAGGATAGCGCTCCCAGGGGTCTATCGCGACGGCCTGCAGCAGCTCGCCCAGCAAAGGATGGATCCTGCTAAAGCGGAAGTTTCCGTTTTTTGAGCGTTCGAAGATCATCGGCGTTAGTCCCTCAAGATGACTCAGGAAGACTTCTCCAGGGTCGCCAGTAGGAGGAAAGAGTGGAGTTGCTGGACATAGTGCTCGGCCTGTTCCCTGCCGCCACCCCAGACAACCGAGCGCCCCTTGGTATGGACTTCCATCATGTGCCTCTCGGCGCGCTCCCGCGTCCATCCGAAGATCCGGCGGAATACCATCGCGACATAGCTCATGAGATTCACAGGATCGTTGTGCACCACAACAAGCCAAGGGAGATCGAGATTCTCCGACAGCTCGGCTTGGGGGGCATCGAGAAGCCCCGGTTGGTTCATCCCCTGCATGGCTGACTCACGGGCATGATGCTTTCGGGACGGGAAAGGTCTCTTGACGCTCCGATCCCATCGATCAGGAAACGGGAAATATCCCGGCCATCCAGACCAGCGCCGATTCCCTCCTGCAAAAGGTACGAGTTGATCATCACCCTTGGAGGGAGATGAAACAGATTGGCTCGCAGAGCATGAGTGATTGCCAGGTGTCCGGGAGAGTTACCTGCCTGGACAGCTGATCGATAACGCTCGATCAACCGGTCACCGCGCGGAGCCAGCAAACCGAGCAGAAGCCTCTTCCCTTCATCACGGCTTGTCAGTCGAACAGGCGAGGGTAGCGCCTTGTCCAGGACACAATCCAGAGCCGTGAGCTCAAAACTCCCCCCCTCAGCAGCCAAGGCGATGACCTTCAGAAGTGTCGGGTAAATGATCGGGGTGAAGAGTGCTGCATTCCAGTTCAGCACCGAAGAGGCCACTGGTCCTCGGATCGAAAGGGTCACCTCACCCAAGGCATCGAGAAAGGGATTGCAGAGCTCGGCAGCGCGGGCAACAAGGGCGTAATCACCCGTATCGGGAATTTCCTCGCGCTGAACGGCAGCTTCTCTCATGAGCCGAACGCTAGCATACCTCCCGAAGGGCAGCCTCTAAAATTTCCTCCTGACGGGCATGCATGATTATTCGCTCTTGCGAGGTCAGATCATCGTAGCCCAGTAGGTGAAGAAGGCCATGGATGGCGCACAGGGCCACCTCGTGATCTACGGGATGACTAAACTTGCGGGCATTTGCTGCGGCGATCGGCACACAGATCAGTATCTCTCCGTGCTCGAAGGTGATGACATCAGTCGGAGACGGATCGTCTAGGAACTCCCCGTGCACCTTGGCGATCGCACGTTCACCCAGGAGTGTGATCTCCACCTCAGGAGGAAGTTGCATCCCCTTCCCCTTGTGCCGAGGCTTGGCGACACAGAGGAGCAAGGCTGCCTCCACGATCCTGCGGATTAAGGACATATCGACTCTAAAGGAAGGGGACCGCTGGCGGTTAGCCCAGAGAAGAGTGGTTGGTTTCACGGAGTTTTTCAAAGAACGATCACCCCCCGGCGGCAACTGAGAGGAGTTCCAGTTTGTCACCCGTCACAATCCTAACACCCTCCCACTCTGATCGAGGCAATGCCTGACCATTGTATTCTATCAGGATCAGCAACGGATTCAGGCCAAGTTCATTCAGGAGATTCTCCAACCTCTCAGCCCTAGTCTCCTTTTGTTCCCCGTTGACAATGATCGCGGTCATGCGGCGCTCATCGTGAGGATCGCGGCATCCCAGTCTTTCCAGACCGGCTCCATCCCACGCGTCATCAACATGGCGGCAACCTCGGCCGGCGTGCGGTCATCGCTGATCGAGAACTGCTCAGTGGCGGAGGTACTTCCACAGGTTGCCTCAACCATTTTGCCTTTTATTGTCTGATGGAGCTGATCCGCCCCCTGTCCGGTATAGCCGCCCGGCTCAGTATGACTTCCCGCGCTCATCATCGTGATTCCAAGCGGCGCCAGAGCATCACGCAACGGGGCAGGTTCTCGCGTGCTCAGGATGATGCCGATCTGCGGAAAGGTCAGACGGAGGGCGCAAATCAGCTGGGTGAGGTCGCGATCGTCGAAGGAAAATTTCGGCTCGAAGGATCCGGCTGCGGGACGGAGTCGCGGGAGACTCACCGTGATCTGGGAAGTCCAGCAGACACGCTGCAGATGGAGCAGATGCGCCGCCAGGGCCGTGGCCTCTCCACGCCATTCGGAGAGGCCGAACAGTACGCCGATGCCAAGCCTGCGGAATCCCGCAGCGTGGGCTCGCTCCGGAGCATCCAGACGCCAGTCATAATCTTTCTTCGGCCCCACGGTGTGGAGCTCAGGGTAAACTGAGCGGTCATAGGTCTCTTGGTAGACAACAAGACCTTCGGCTCCCGCCGCCACGAGCGGGAGATACTCCTCGGTCTCCATCGGAGCCACCTCCAGCGAGAGGCTCGGGATCTCCCCGGAAAGGCGTTCCAAGCATTTTTGAAGATAGCCTCCCGAGACGAACTTGGGATGTTCGCCGGCAACAAGCAGCACATTGCGAAATCCCTCGGCGGCAAGATGCCGTGCCTCGGCCGCAACCTGCTCAATCTCGAGGGTCACGCGCAGAATGGCATTGTCCCGGGAAAAACCACAATAGGCGCAGGAATTGATGCACTCGTTAGAGAGATAGAGGGGAGCGAACATCCGCATCGTTCGTCCGAAATGCCGGCGCGTGACCGAAGCCGAGCGACGGGCAAGTTCCTCCAGCCCCTTGTCGCTACAAGGTTCCAGCAAACGACGGAAGGCTCTCAGCTCCGCGGCTGGAGCAGCCAGGACTGAATCGATCTGTGTGGAGAATCCCATGAAATGAAAATTATGAAGGCTGAGGGATGAATTATGAAGAATAACCCGATGACTACTTCAAACGGAAGTGACTGAGGACTTTGCCATCATTCATCCTTCGGACTTCATACTTTTAGCCGCTGCCAAGCGGCCGAGTTGACCGAGTTCCTCCATCTCGATCGCGGAGGGTGCCCTCCCCTCGGCACGCATGGAATCATCAAGCTCCGCAACACGGCTGATAAGGCCGTTTTTCCAGACCAGCGATTCGGGAAAGCAGGGGCCCACTTTCAAGGGATCGCTCCAGAGATGGATCGCAAGTGTTCTTTCAGGATGTAGCGCTGCCGCAAGATGCATCGGTCCACTGTCGGAACTAACGACGAACGAGGCTCTGCGAAGAATGGCTGTGAGTTCCAGAAGATTGGTACGATTACTCCAGTCCTCGATGTTGCCCGGCCACTCAACTTGAATGGCTCCAAGATCTCCTCTCCCGACGATCACGACACGAAGGGGAGAGGCGCCTGTAGCAAAGGCCCTGATCATTTCCGGCGTGAGACTCTTTCCCTCACCACGGGAATAAGGATGCATCACCACATACGGTTGCTCAGGAGAAAATCCCTCAGGCAGCCTTCCCTCAGGCAGCTCGAATTCAGGACGTGCAGGACGCGTTATCCCCAGAAGATCAAGCACGGAGAGATACCGATTCACAGCATGATCAGCACGGTTCACGATCGCCTGTTCTCCATGCAGCAGACGCGCTCCCTCGCGGGCATCGGAGAGCCCCACGACACGCGGGGATCCGGAAAGTCGGGCAAACAAGGCGCTCCGCAGCAGTCCCTGCAGATCGATCGCCAAATCGGGCTTCCAATCGGACAAGATCTTCAGCCAGGCCAACGAGCGGATCCATCCCCCCGGCCCCCGGAATTTTTCACGGGGAAAAAGTACTGTTCCAGATATCCCCGGATGATGCTCCACCAGAGAGCGCCATGCCGGGTGAATGAGCCAGCGCAACTCGGCTTCAGGCCAGTGACGATGGATAGCCGAGACAACGGGAAGGGCATGGATCACATCACCGAGCGAACTCGGCTTGACTAGCAGGATACGTCCTGGAGCTTTCGTGATCTTCTTCATCATACGCTTTATGATCCCGTATGGAGCCTCTCGGCCAGTCGGCTTGGAAGTCCAGCCTCCAGAACGGCCCTGCTCGCGGACTCCACATCATACTCCACGCGGCGGAGCCAGAGACCTCCGCTCTCCTCGTCATGAATCATGTAGGCGGCCCTCCAGTCATGATCACGGGGTTGGCCCACGGAACCCGCATTGATTAGCAGCTTGGGTGACCTGGGCAACTCCACACCGTCATTGTTTTCAAAGAGCAGCATCTCGCCGATCCCCTGTCCGAAAGCCTTGGGAAGATGCGTGTGGCCGATGAAGCAGAGGGGGGTCCGTTGACACGCCATACTCATTTGGGCCTCAGGCACTGTCCGGATATATCCCCACGATTCCGGCGAATCGAGTGTCGCATGGACAAGGGTCGTTTTTCTGATCTGCCGTTGCAGACGAAGTGAGCCAAGCCAGGCCTTCTGATCGGCGTCCAAGATGCTTCTCGTCCACTCCAGGGAAACCGCTGCTGAGGAACTAAACCCCTCAAGGGAGTCCTCTCCGGCAGCGGCCTTGTCATGATTCCCTAGGACACAGGCCCCGGGGAGATTTCTCACGATCTCGAGACACTCGACGGGATTCGCGTTGTAACCGACCACATCCCCGAGGCAATGGAACTCGGTGCACCCGTACTCGCGCGCATCGGCAAGCACGGCTTCCAGCGCCTGCAGATTGGCATGGATGTCACCTAGGATCGCACAGCGCATTCAGCGAGGAGGTGAAGAATCTGTTGCGCCCACCCCTGTTGCTCCTTTGTCAGGGATTCGCTGATCAGCGGGAATCTTCAGTTTGATCTCCAGCTTACGGATCTTAGTAAGAAGAGAGGGCATCCATTGTTTTTTCCCCTGGTGATAAAGGGTCAGGAGTGTGTCGTATGCTTCACGTTCCCTGCCGGGAACTTTTTCCAACTCATAAGCCGCAAAGCGGCCGATATAGATAGGCGCATCGGGAAAGGAGGCCGCCTTGGCAAAGGCGTCGGCTGCCGCGCTGTGATCCTCCACCTTGTCGCGCAGCAGGATTCCGAGACGCTCATAGAGAAGATAGTTGTCGGGATTGTTGCGAATGCCGCGCTCCAGAAAATCGCGCCCGAGATCGATGTATTGGCGACGCGCCCGCTCCCGCAGCACTTCGCTCTGCTGCTTGGGATCCTGAAGGGCGGCGATGCTGGCATTCCAGGCCATGTGCCAGGCGGCGATATCCCAGTAGAGAAGCGTGTGGGGTTGAAGCGTGGTGACCGTGTTGAAGAGCCCCGCCATACGCCCCCACTCGGTTTTTTCCCAAGCGGAATGCGCATCGATCCAGAGAAAGGCGGCTAGTGGCGCACGGAATCCGCTCAACGCGGCCAGAAATCCCGACTGACCGATCTGTTCCCGGAGAGTAAGATTCATCGGTATCGTCCGGAAATGGGCTGCTTGGGACTGGCGTTGAAGTTTTCCCTGCCACGGCAGAAGAATGGCACCCGCGACAGTCAGCATCAGGATGGCGATGAGATTCCGGCGGAGCGATGACAGGCCTGACATGGCGTGGGTTGATCTTAAGGATTCTTAGAGCGTCCTTAGAGCTCCCTACTCTCAAAGACAAAACAGGCAACGGCATAATAAACGGTCGTGTAGACCGCTCCGAGCGCGATTGTCTGCCAGAAGATGCCCATCGGCAGGGCCGTTCCCGCCACGATATCATCACTGAGGTTGAAGGCCTGCAGGTCGGGAAAGAGAAGTGCTACGAAGGCCGTGAAGATCCGCGTCCACCAATGGATACCGATACCGCTCATCCAGTATTCCCGAGCCGTCACCTGGAGATGCCCGATGAAATAAGCGGAGGCAGACACAAGGATCGCAAAGATTCCCGAGGTGGCGAACGTCGAGACAAGAAGAGTCAGGGAGGCGAGTAGGATTCCCTTCATGAGCAGGATCGCCATAGCCGGGATGAGGTCCCAGCTGAAGGCGGCTTTTTTGATTTCGGCTAGCGCAGCGGCCAGTTCCTGGGGAGATCCCGCAAGGGATAGTCGTGTCTCCCCAAGAGCCATGTTCTCGCGAAGGAATAGGACACCCAGGAAAAGCAGACCCATGATGAGTGTCGACACCGTCAGGAGGATGACGACCCCGAGCAACTTACCCAGGAGGTACTCGTAACGTGGTACCGGCTTGGAGAGGATAGTGAAGATCGTGCGGTCTTCTAAATCCCGAGGCAGCAGAGTAGCCGTAGCCAGGATGGCCAGCAGACTCAGGAAGACGGACATGGCTCCGAGCGAGACATCCTTGAGCATCTGGAACTCCTCCTGGAACGAGAACTTGGCAAGGAATGCCGAGTTGCCGATTACGATCAGTCCAAAGATCAGCAGGAAGTAGAAGACCTTCTGACGGACGAGTTCCGTGAAGGTATTCCTTCCGATCGCCTGGATCCGAGTCGGGGTAAGGAATGCTCCGTTCATGACCTCGATTGTTTTCTTCTCTTGCGGGCCGGAAATCGGGTTCCGACATCCTTGCCGGCAATCGCACCAGTAATCTGTTCCCGCTTGCGACCGTGGGCGATCATTGTCTCGATTCCGGCGGCCACGGCGGATTGCACGGCTTGAAGTTTGGCCTGCATTCCTCCCGTGGAGTGTACTCCCTTGTCGGGAGTCACATGGCGGAATGCGTCGCAGATCTCCGTCACCACGGGAATGCGCTTGGGCTTTGAAGTAGGCGTTGATCTGGCCATCAGACCATCCGCACTGGTCAGCAGAATCAGAAGACGCGCCTTCACCAGTTGAGCGACTTCCGAGGAGAGGCGATCATTGTCACCGAAGCGGAGCTCTTCCACAGCCACCGAGTCATTCTCGTTGATGATCGGAACCACTCCCGGAGACTGCAACAACTTGGCAAGCGTGACGCTCGCGTTGCGCCTGCGGCCGGGATCGAAGGTGTCGTCGTGAGTGAGGAGAAGTTGGGCGGGTCGCAGTCCATGCCTGCCAAGATGGCGGGCATAAGCCGTCATCAGGACCGGTTGACCCACTGCCGCGCAGGCCTGCTTTCCGGCAAGATCCGAAGGGCGTTTTGTTAATCCAAGGGCATCGACCCCAGCCGCGACCGCGGCGCTGGAGACCACGATGACGGGGATTCCCTGCTTCACGAGTTTAGCGATTTCTCCGCAGAGCTTGCGGAACTGACCTGGATCCAAAGAGCATCCCCCCTCGCGGGCGAGAATTCCGGTACCAAACTTCAGGACAACGGGACGCTTTTTCATGGGGTGTGGGTTATTGTGGCTTAGAAGCCATCATCAGTTCCAGAAATCCCGCTTCCAAAGCCAATCCCTCCTGAATGCCGCGTTCCAGACTGCTTCGGAGCTTTTCCACCGCATCAAGAGAGCGGATCAGTCGGCGGGATTCATCAAGTGCGGCGGAGGCTCCTTCGGTATCTGCATGGATCTTACGGAGCATGTTACCGAAATAACCGGCCACCACTCCGAGCAAAAGCGAACGCTCCTGCAGGACCTCGGCTTCTGAGCTCGCCTTGAGAATCTCCTCGCGGTTTTCCCAGTCTCCCTCTGTGGTCTTTCCAAAATGCGCCTTCTCCGCCGCCAGCTCCTCCTTGGTTCTCTCGGCGGCTTCTTCGCGAACCTCCTCGATGAGGTCGCGGAACACCCGCGTGAGGCCGAAGGCGGCCGTGGCATCGGTTTTCGATCCAGGCCCGAAGAACTCCGATAGCTTCCTGGCAAGACGTTCCTCCCTTGATCCCACCAGACGCGGAGTCGATGAATGCAAAACCACGGAGATGCAGCGCGATCGGATGGTCTCCAGCAATGCCTCCGGGAGTTCCGTAGTGAGAATCAGTAGAGTCCCATCGGGCGGCTCCTCCAGCGTCTTCAGGAATGCATTTGCGGCCTGGGGCATAAGGCGATCCGCATCGCGCACCACGGCCACCTTGCGGGAGCCTAGCTCCGGCTTGCGGTGGATCGCATGCTCCAGACCCCTCACCTGCTCGGTGAGGAGTTTTCGTGACTTGGATTCCGGTTCGATAGCATGGAAATCGGGATTCTTCTCAACGGCGATCTCGCCTGAACCCAGAAAAAGCGCGGCCAGCTCATTGCCAAACTCCTGAACCCCGGATCCGGGCGATCCCGAGATCAGGTAGGCATGACCGAGATGCCCCTCCGCAAGAGCCTTCTCCAGAAGGCGAAAGGCCTCTTCCCTAGTGAATGCCATAAGCCTCCCCCTTTCCGCTTATCTGGAAACGCTCTTGGAGAACATTCCTGATTGCTGATTCCACGCCCTCCTCATCCGATGAGGCATCGATCAGGACGAACCGGCCAGAATCCTCTGCAGCCAGCTTGAGATAACCTTCTCTCACTGCTTCGTAAAATGACTCGCCTTCCTGCTCCATCCGATCGGCTGGTCCTTTCCTCATAGCGGCACGACGACGCCCCTCGGCGGCATCAAGATCGAGAAGCAGGGTCAGATCGGGAAGCGTCTCTCCCACCGCAAAGTCATTGATGGCCCTCACCTCACTCGAATCGAGCGCCCGTGCGACTCCCTGGTAAACCGTCGTGGAATCAAGGAAGCGATCACAGAGAACGACGGCCCCACGCGCGAGAGCGGGCCTGATCAGTTCCCTCACCAATTGAGCGCGGCTGGCGGCAAACAGGAGCAACTCGGCCTCGGGAGTCATGGCTGCAGCAGACTTGTCGAACTGGAGCAGGTTCCGGATCGACTCGCCGATGGGAGTGCCACCCGGCTCCCTAAGCACGACCACCTCACGTTCCAAGGAACGGAGAAATTCAGAAAGGCGACGAATCTGGGTGGATTTGCCACACCCCTCCGAACCCTCGAATGTGATGAAAAGCCCAGCTTGTGCCATGGAGGCTCTACAATAGCGAGATACCAGAAGCATTGAAGTGCTAAAAAAACTCCCATCACTTCCCATTGGATAGACTTGGGGAATTTCTGGCTCTTCACAGGCTTACCCATAAGAATACCTAAAAAACAATCGGATCACTCTAAGATTTAGCTATTATCCTAGTATATCAATAGATAGTATATGGATATGTCAGGATCTATACCAAGGACAAAGCTTCTCAGTAAGATTTCCCAGCGTATCCAGGAATCTCCAGCCGTGGCGTTGCTTGGAGCCCGCCAGGTAGGCAAGACCACACTGGCCAAGGAGGTGTGCGCTAACCTGGGAGACTTGACCACACTGTTTGATCTGGAGAGTCCCACAAGCCGTGCCCCTCTGGAGGCAACCCCAGAACTCACCCTTCGATCCTGCAAGGGAATGGTGGTCATCGATGAGGTGCAGCGGATGCCGGAGCTCTTCGAGATTCTGCGACCGCTCTGCGATGACTCACTCCAGTCGGGACGCTTTCTGCTTCTCGGAAGCGCCTCCCCTGATCTGGTGAAAGGCGTCTCGGAGTCACTCGCGGGACGGATCCAGTTCGTGCCGGTGCCGGGGTTCTCTCTCGAGGAGGTCAACGCGAGTCATCAGGACAAGCTCTGGCTCAGGGGAGGCTTCCCGAGAAGCTACTGTGCCGATTCCGATGCAGCGGCAGAACGCTGGATTGAAGGCTTTCGCACGACCTTTCTCGAGCGTGATATTCCCTCTCTCGGGATCAGGATCCCCCCGGCGACGCTCGGCAGATTCTGGACCATGATGGCCCATTATCATGGGCAGGTCTGGAATGCCTCGGAGATCGGCCGATCCATGGGAGTGAGCCCACTCACCGCGAATCACTATCGCGACCTGCTTTCGGGAACCTTCATGGCACGGGTTCTTCAGCCGTGGCACGAGAACATCGGCAAACGACAAGTGAAGTCTCCCAAAGTCTACCTCCGTGACAGCGGCGTGCTGAATCACCTGCTCGGAATCGAGGATATGCAGTCCCTCCGAGCCCATCCCCGCTATGGCGCAAGTTGGGAAGGGTTCGCCTTGGAACAGACGCTGATCGCTCACGGGGAAAAGGATGCCTATTTCTGGGCCACACAAGGGGGAGCGGAACTCGACCTCCTGCTCCTGCGTGGAGGTAAGAAGTGGGGATTTGAATTCAAATGCGCCGATGCCCCATCCACCTCTAAATCGATGCATAGCGCCATCGAGAGCCTCGGACTGGAACATCTCTGGGTGCTCTATCCGGGAGAAAAGAGCTACCCCCTCACGGAGAAGATCACCGCACTCCCGCTTCGCGACATCGGGAGCATTCAACTCAAGTGACAGAAGGAAGGCTCTAGCGGTTTAGGCTGTAGCCTGTTAGGCCAGCAGAAAAAGATTCCCTCAGAGGCGCGGAGAGATTTTTAATCTGGAACTCAAGAACTCAGAAACGAGATCAATTCAAGGTGTACTGGCTGCATCCACTCACGCTATGCCGTAGCCTCGACGAGTTTGATTTCCTCATCGGTCAGGCCATAGAGTGCATAGACTAGACGGTCGAGTTGCAAATCGGTTGCAGAGATCTGACGGTCAATCACTGTCTGCTCATGCGGTGTCAGAACCTCAGCCTGAAGCTTTTGAAGGTTTAACATCAGATCGACCAACGTAACTATCTGGGAATGTATTTTTATTTCTACACCACTTGCTGATTTAATATTGCGGATAGGAAGCTTCGCTACATTTGTTTTTTTAACCTCTGCTAGAGCCTCACCTACTTCAGGGTTCATAAAGTGATAGAACCAGTTCATAAGCCTAGAGTTTAATAATCCAAGAATCAGATTTACTGGAGGGGACTGATCATTAGGAACCAAAACATGCATATTGTTAAGGCATAGCAACTGTTTGGCGTCCAAAGCTGCAATCAAACTATCTCCGGTTTGGCGCATGAATATTTTTTCATGAGCGTCAAATCTTGCTGTAGGTCGCGGTTCAGCTAGCCATTTGCCATATTTCAGATAGCGCTCTTCTAGAGGAGCAATTTTGTATCGATTGATATCTCGTCCTCGTAGATATAGCTGATGAAGAGAAGACTCCTTATATTTACTATCAAAAGGACGATTCTTTACCGTGTCTGTCGTCTGTGACGGGATCCCTTTACCAGTCTGATATGGCTTAATTCCAACATTTATATCGCAATAGGTTTTTAGCGGCATTGCCAGCGCAGTAATTTTCTTTGCTAGATCCTCTTCATCAGAATTTGTAAAAATATTGATTGTATCACCACCAAGCGCTGTCCACTTAGCTTGAGAATGAATTTTTCCTTCGATTTGTGAGACTTCAATGCCTGCCCCTATAAAATCTTTAAGACTTGCAAAAATGAGGACTTGAATTTCATTCTCTGCCTTCATTCCACGAGTCATTAGGACTATTTCAGTATCCACTACGACCTTGGGAAAAACGGGAAATCTGAAATGAACAATCTGTCTTAAAGTCGTCTTTTCTAATACAAATCGTCTAATTTTATTTTGCCTGAGATTTGTCAGCCACGGGTTTGGGATAATCATGCCCAGATTACCGCTCTGCCTTAGCAATACAGATAGAGACTGTTCAAGGAACACTAAATAAGTATCTAACTGATATGTCTGATTTGGAAATTTCTGTATTAGATAAGGGTCTTATGTAGTTGAGAGAGGGTACTGGCGGAGGTGTTTGAGTAGGAATGG